>DASXQQ010000114.1:0-15352 GCA_036507085.1 Piscinibacter sp.
GATGCTGCGCAACATGTGCAACTCGCTGCTCACCCACGAGGCGATCAAGACCACGGTCCCCAAGGCCAAGGAACTGCGCCGCGTCGTCGAGCCGCTGATCACGCTGGCCAAGGAGCCGACGCTCGCCAACAAGCGCCTCGCATTCGACCGCACCCGCGACCGCGATGTCGTCAGCAAGCTGTTCGGCGAGCTGGGCCCGCGCTACCAGGCGCGCCCGGGCGGCTACACGCGGATCCTGAAGATGGGCTTCCGCATTGGCGACAACGCGCCGATGGCGTTCGTCGAGCTGGTCGATCGCCCCGAGCCGGTGGCCGCAGAAGAAACGGCCGACAAGGCTGAATAACCCGATCGAGGCTGCCGCCAGCGGCAGCCTCGGCGCGGCCAAGCGGGCATCGCTGGCACACTCCCGCTCCATGCCCGCGCCGATCTTCCGCATCGCCCACCTGGTCAAGAAGTACGGGGCCAACACCGTCGTCAACGACCTCTCGCTGGAAATCCAGCCGGGCGAGTGCCTCGGCGTGATCGGCCCCAACGGCGCCGGCAAGACGACGACGATTCGCATGTGCCTCGGGCAGGTCAGCCCCGACGCCGGCAGCATCGAGGCCTTCGGCCTGCCGATTCCGGCGAAAGTGCGCGAAGCGAAGAAGCGCATTGGCGTCGTCACCCAGTTCGACAGCCTCGACCCGGACTTCAGCTGCGCGGAGAACCTGCGCGTCTACGGCCGCTACTTCGGCCTACCCCTCGCGACCATCGAAGCGCGCATCCCGCGCCTGCTCGAATTCTCGGCACTGCAGGCGCGCGCGCATTCGCGGCCGGGCGAACTGTCGGGCGGCATGAAGCGCCGCCTGAGCCTGGGCCGTGCGCTCATCAATGACCCGGACCTGCTGCTGCTCGACGAGCCCACCACCGGGCTCGATCCGCAGGCGCGCCACCTGATGTGGGAGCGGCTGCAGAACCTCTTGCAGCAAGGCAAGTCGATCCTGCTGACCACTCACTTCATGGACGAAGCCGAGCGCCTGTGCGACCGCCTGATCGTGCTCGACCATGGCCGCAAGATCGCCGAAGGCACGCCGCGCGGGCTGATTGCCGAGTACCTGGAAAGCGATGTGATCGAGGTGTATGGTGATGGCGCGAAGGCGATTGCGCAGCCGCACGCGGCGATGGCGCAGCGTGTCGAGACCAGCGGCGAGACGGTGTTCTTCTACCTGCGCGACCCGCGGCCGATGTTGCAGGCGCTGGCCGGCGACCACAGCGTGCGCTACCTGCACCGCCCGGCCAACCTGGAAGACCTGTTCCTGAAGCTCACCGGCCGCCAGATCCGCGACGACGCCTGACGATGGACGCAGCATGCTGATCTCGTTCTACACCGCTCCGCGCATCACGCCGCGCTTCTGGCCGGTGATGCTGCGCAACCTGCTGGTCTGGCGCAAGCTCGCGGTGCCGAGCGTGGTGGGCAACATCGCCGAGCCCCTGATCACGCTGGTGGCCTTCGGCTACGGCCTCGGCTCGATGATCGGCGAAGTGCAAGGGCTGCCCTACATCACCTACCTGGCCTCGGGCAGCGTCGCGGTCAGCGCGGCACTCGCCGCGACCTTCGAGGCGCTGTACTCGGCCTACTCGCGCATGCAGGTGCAAAAGACCTGGGAGAGCATCATGAACGCGCCGATCGCGCTCGACGACATCGTGTTCGCCGAGATGCTGTGGGCGGCGATGAAGAGCCTGTTCTCGGTGGGCGCGATCATGGTCGTCATCTTTGCGCTCGACATCAGCCGCGCGCCGACGATGCTGCTCGCGCTGCCGCTGCTCGGCTTCGTCGGCGTGACCTTCGCGTCGATTGCGCTGGTGTTCAACGCGCTGGCCAAGGGCTACGACTTCTTCACCTATTACTTCACGCTGGTGCTCACGCCGATGACCTTCCTGTCCGGCGTCTACTTCCCGATCAGCCAGATGCCCGAGTGGCTGCAGGCGGTGGCGGGCGTGCTGCCGCTGACCGCGGCGGTGGAGATCGTGCGTCCGCTGATGATCGGCGCGATGCCGACCGACTGGTTGCGGCCGCTGCTCGTACTCGCCGCCTATGCGGGCGGCGGCTACTACCTGGCGCTGGTGCTGACGCGGCGGCGCTTTTTCAAGTAAGCCGGAACCTTGGCGAACGACGAAGATCAGCCACCCATGAAGATTGCCAGCCGCCCGTCCCTCGATCCCCTGCGCTGCCTGCGGGCCGCGCTTGCGCTGATCGCCGCCGCGTGGTTCGGCGTGAGCGCGGCGGCGAGTTCGACCGACGAGTTCCTCGATCCCGAAGTTGCGTTCAAGGCGGCTGCGCGCGTGCTCGATGCGCGCAACGTCGAGGTCAGCTTCGACATCGCGCCCGGCTACTACCTCTATCGCGAGCAGTTCAAGTTCACCGCCGACGGGGGCACGCTCGGCGCACCGCAAATCCCGCCCGGCACCGTCAAGTTCGACGAAACCTTCGGCAAGAACGTCGAGACCCATCGTGACCTGCTGCGCATCGCGCTTCCCGTGCAGCAAGCGGGCCTCAACTTCAGGCTCGCGGTCAGGTACCAGGGCTGCGCCGACAAGGGTCTGTGCTACCCGCCGGCGCAGCTGCGCGCCGACGTGAGCCTGGCGGCCTTCGGTGGCAACGGCAGCGTGCGGGTGCTGCCCGGGCGCGAGATGCCGGTGACCGATTCGCAGGTCGCAGGCCTGCGAGGCAGCGCCGGCATCAACACCGCATCGAGCACCGACAGCGCGGGCATCGCCGCGGTGCTGCAAGCCGGCCGTTTCTGGAACGTGGTTGGCGTGTTCTTCCTCGCCGGCATGCTGCTGTCGCTGACCCCCTGCATGTTGCCGATGCTGCCGATCCTCTCGTCGATCATCGTCGGGCACGGCGAGCGCGTGTCGCGCCGCCGCGGCGTCGCGCTGGCGGCGAGCTATTCATTGGGCATGGCGCTGGTCTACACCGGCTTCGGCATTGCGGCCGGACTGGCCGGCGAGGGACTGGCGGCCACGCTGCAGAACCCGTGGGTGCTGGTGGCCTTCGCGCTCGGCCTGGTCGCGCTGGCGCTGGCGATGTTCGGCGTCTACGAACTGCGCCTGCCCGCGGCATTGACCGAGCCCCTGACCCGCGCCAGCCAGCGCCTGCCCGCCGGTCGCTTCACCGGCGTGTTCGCGATGGGCGGCCTGTCGGCACTGATCGTCAGTCCCTGCGTGGCGGCGCCGCTGGCCGGTGCGCTGGTCTACCTGAGCCAGACCCGCGATGTCGCACTCGGCGGCGCGGCGCTCTTCGCGCTGGCCTGCGGCATGAGCGTGCCGCTGTTGCTGCTCGGCGCGTCGGCCGGCGCCCTGCTGCCGCGCGCCGGTGGCTGGATGGACGATGTGAAGCGCTTCTTCGGCCTGCTGCTGCTGGCGGTGGCGATCTGGATCGTCCAGCCGGTGTTGCCGGCGTCGCTCGCCCTCGGCTTGTGGGGTGCGCTGCTGATCGCCGGCGCCGTCGTCCTGCTGGCGTTTCACCCTATCGGGCAGCATGGCGCACCGGCCCGCCGACTGCTGCGCCGGACTGCGGGCGCCGTGCTCGGCGTGCTCGGCCTGCTGCAGCTCGTTGGCGCGGCGTCGGGCGGAACCGATCCGCTGCAGCCGCTGGCTCACCTGCGGGCCGGGCGCTCCGGCGAACCGGTGCAGACGCTTGCCTTCACCCCCGTTCGCACGACGGCGGAACTCGATGCGGCCTTGGGAAGCGGGCGGCCCGTGATGCTCGACTTCTATGCCGACTGGTGCGTGTCGTGCAAGGAAATGGAACGCTTCACCTTCAGCGACCCCGAGGTGCGCGCCAAGCTGTCGGGCGCGCTGCTGTTGAAGGCCGACGTGACCCGCAACACCGCCGACGACCGCGCGCTGCTGCGCCGCTTCGGGCTGTTCGGCCCCCCCGGCACGATCTTCTTCGACGCCCAGGGCCGGGAACTTGCGTCGCTGCGTGTGATCGGATATCAGAGCAGCGACCGCTTCCTCGAGACCTTGCGCTCGGCCGGTCTGTAGAACGAGACGGATGACCGATGTGCTACACTCGCAGGCTCAGTCGCGGGGTGGAGCAGTCTGGTAGCTCGTTGGGCTCATAACCCAAAGGTCGCAGGTTCAAATCCTGTCCCCGCAACCAAAATTCAACAGGCCCTCCGCGTGAGGGCCTGTTTGCTTGTGCGGGGCGGCGACGAGCGTCATGCTGCTTGCCACGTGACGTTGCCACGCTCGAACATCTGCCGCAGGCGACCCCTCGCTGCAAGGTCGTTGACCGCGCGCTGCAGCGCCTGCGCCAGTTCGGTGGCGTCGCGCCGGACCGCCATGCCAACGGCCCAGCCGTCACGCGGCGCGCGCGGTGACGGCATCGGCGCAACGGCAAAGCGCGGGTCGCCACGCAACACCGATTCGAGTTCCGAGGCCAGCCCGGCGGCCGCCGCTGCCACCTCGCCGCGCAACAGCGCGCGCGCGGCCGCGGTGCCGTCCTTCCATTGCGTGTTCAACTGGTTCTTGTAGGCGCCGCGGTCGGCGCCGATCAGCAGCCAGCCTGCGAGCGACTGGCCCGGCACCGCCACCGCGTGATCGGCCAATTGCGACAGCGTGTCGAGCCGGGGCAGGCGCTCGAGCCGGCGCGCCATCGCCACCCGATCACGGCAGTAGGGCGCGAAGATCGTGACCTGCGGGGTGCCGTCCATCAGCGGCCGGTCGACCGGCACGTGCAGCAGCACGTCGGCCGGGCCATAGCCGAGGTAGTGGCCGCGCCACACCATGTGGCGCAGGTCGTCGTTCATGCTCTCGTCGGCGTGGAACGGCAACAGCGCGAGCTTGACGCCCAGCGATTCGGCAAGGGCTTGCGCGAGATCCACGTCGATGCCCTTGCCGTCGACGTGGAATGGCGGCATGTCGTGATAGATGCCGACCGTCAGCACGCCGCGCTCGCGCACGCGCGCCAGCGGCGTGGCCGACAGGCGCGGCGGCGCGCCAGCCACGGCGGCGGCAGCCGCCGCGCCAAGCCAGCGCAGGCAGTCGCGGCGACTCGGTGATGTGCAGGCCATGGCGAACTCCTAGAACGGCTTGTCGCGCCGCGTTTCGAGATAGGCCTTGATCGACCAAATGGCTTCCTGGTTCATGACGCCTTCGAACGGCGGCATGTACACCGCCCCGTTGCGGGTGCGGCCGCGGCGCACCGTCGAGACGAAGTAGTCGTCGATCTCACTCACGCAGGCGCTTCGGCGGCCGCTGTCCTTGAGCGCCGCGCATTCGTTGTCGAGCTTGCGCAGGTCGGGCGCAATGCCGCCGGAGATCGCTTCCAGGCCGTGGCAGCGCGCGCAGTTCTGGTTGTAGGCCGAGGTGCCGATCTTGATGGCCGTCTCGTTGGTCCGGAACGGGTTTTCGGCCCGCCATTCCTCGCCGAGCTTGGGCAGTGCCGTGGTATCGACCGCCTGCGGGGTCACGTCGCCGTGCGCCCATGCGGCGGCGCAGGCGGCAAGCGCGATCAGCACGGCGCCGGCGTGCGCGGCGGCACGCCGGCGCGGGGGGCGGGTCGGGATGGGTGGGGGCGGCAAAAAGCGGTCACGGGTCATGTCAGGTCTCCGTCAAGGTTGGGTTGGACGATGTGCCTGGTCTGCAAAGCCTGTGCCACGAGCTGGTGTTGCAGGCGGGAACACAAATCGCTTGGAATCCATCGGCGATTTGCGCCAGATCAAATCGCACGGCCGACGCGCAGGCACCCTTGCCCGGACCGCGCCGACGCGCATCGAAGCAGGCTCCGAGAACCTGCGTACGACACAGCAGTTCCGCGCCGCCCACAACAGCCGATGACAACGGCCCGGCGCGCGGGTGATCGACGGAGACAACCTGCTTCGGCAGGAGCAGAGGAAACGCGACGATGTCTGCGACCCACCGTGCCACGGTCACGCACGCCAAGACCTGGACCACCCCGTCGGCCCTGCCATTCGCGCGGCAAGCGGCGCGGGCCGACCTGATCGAGCAATCGCACCTGCGCTGCGCCGCACTCGGGCTGTCGCGCGTCGAGCGCGCCGACTACGAACCGCTGATGCGCAGCGACCTCAGCGTGGCGCGCGAGCGCAACCAGCGCCTGTTCACGCACGCGGCGCCGGTGATGGAGATGCTGTTCGAGCAGATCGTCAACACCGAAAGCATGATCGTGCTGACCGACGCGCAAGGCACGATCCTGCATTCGGTCGGAGACGACGAGTTCCTCGAACGCGCCGGCAAGGTCGCGCTGTCGCCGGGGGTCAGCTGGGCCGAACATTCGAAGGGCACCAACGCCATCGGCACCGCGCTGTTCGAGGAGGCGCCCACGCTCGTGCACGGTGGCGAGCACTTCATGCATGCCAACAGCTTCCTCACCTGTTCGGCAGCGCCGATCTTCGATCCGCGCGGCAACATGCTCGGCGTGCTCGACGTGACCGGCGACCAGCGCTCGTATCACCAGCACACGATGGGGCTGGTGCGCATGTCGGCGCGGATGATCGAGAACCACTGGCTGTCCGACGACTTCGGCCACCGGCTGCGGCTGCACTTCCACAGCCGCGTCGAGTTCATCGGCACGCTGCTCGAAGGCATCATCGTCGTCGGCGCCGACGGCAAGATCCTCGGCGCCAACCGCAGCGCGCTCGACCAGCTCGACATGAGCAGCGCGGCGCTGCGCATGCAAAGCCTGGCGAGTCTGTTCGGCACCACCGCGTCGGCCGTGTTCGATCACTTCCGCGCGCCGCTGCCGGTGCCGATGTGCCTGAGCCTGCCCAACGGCAGGCAGTTCCACGTCAGCGCCCGCTTCAATGGCCCCGCGCGCCCGCTGATGGCGGCGCTGGGGGCGGACGAGCCGCAGGCGCAGGCCGGCCCCACCGGCGAATCCGTGCGCTCCGATGCGAGCCGGCCCGCAAACCCGGCGGTCGTCGAGGCCATGCCGGCAGGTCGCTTGTCGGGCCTGCACTACCTGAAGACCGGCGACACGCATATCGAGGCGATGGTGCAGAAGGTGCAGCGCGTCCTGAACCGCGACATTCCGCTGCTGATCCTCGGCGAAACCGGCACCGGCAAGGAGTTGCTCGCGCGCGCGGTGCACCAGGATTCGAACCGCGCCAGGCAGGCCTTCGTCGCCGTCAACTGCGCCTCCATTCCCGAGTCCCTGATCGAGGCCGAGCTGTTCGGCTACGAAGATGGCGCCTTCACCGGCGCGCGCCGCAAGGGCGCGAGCGGGCGCATCGTGCAGGCCAACGGCGGCACGCTGTTCCTCGACGAAATCGGCGACATGCCGCTCGCCCTGCAGGCGCGGCTGCTGCGCGTGTTGCAAGAGCGCTGCGTCACACCGTTGGGCAGCCAGAAGTCGATCGCGGTCGACATCGCGGTGATCGGCGCGACCCACCGCAACCTGCGCGAGATGATCGAGGCCGGCGCGTTCCGCGAAGACCTGTACTACCGCCTGAACGGCCTGGTCGTGCGTCTGCCCGCGCTGCGCGAGCGCAGCGACCTCGGCGTGGTGGCGCGGCGCATCCTGTTGGCCGAGTGCCCGCAGGCCACGCCGCAGATCAGCGCGGCGGTGATGGCGCTGTTCGGCCGCTATGCCTGGCCGGGCAACATTCGCCAGCTCGCGAACGTGCTGCGCACGGCCGCGGTGATGGCGGCGGGCGAGCCGCAGATCACCGAGCAGCATCTGTCGGACGACTTCCTCGAGGACATGCAGCGCTTGCGAGCGTGCGTGCCTGCGGCCGCTCCACGCATCGCACCCCAAGCCGTCGACACGACGCCTGAGCCTGTCGCGCCGACGGTGATGGACCCACCCGCCCAGCCGCTCATCACGCCACCGGTGATCGAGGCCGCGCGCGACGGCGCCTCGGCACGCACACTCGGTGAGGCCGAGATCGAGATGATTCGCGACGCGCTCGCTGCAGCGCACGGCAACATCTCCGAAGCGTCGAAGCGCCTGGGCATCAGCCGCAACACGATCTACCGCAAGCTGCGCTGGGGCAAGGGCGGCTGACGGGTCAGGCCCCCCAGTCGCTTCGCTCCTGCCCCCGAGGGGCGCGCGTCCGCTTGGGGCGGCCCGGCGCCGGACGCGCGGTCGCAGCACGGGAAATCCCTGTGCCATCGCTGCACGCGACTGTTCCCGAGTGGAACAGTCGCGGCGCAACGCCCTCGGCGGCGCACCCCTGCACATAGGGACAAGCACGGGACTTTGACCCTCGCGGCACCGGCATGGGTCTTGCGAAACAGTGCCTGTCCGTCACGGCAATCCTGCCCGGGCATTGATCGCAACCCAAGGAGACTCCCATGCATTGGTCGCAACCCGCATTTGAAGACATGCGCTTCGGCTTCGAGATCACGATGTACATCTCGAACCGCTGACCCGCCCGCCACCGGCCACCACTGCCATGAAGATCCTCGTGTTGGGTTCGGGTGCCGGAGGCGGCTTCCCGCAATGGAACTGCAACTGCCGGCTGTGCGCCGGCCAGCGCCAAGGCGAGCTCGCCGCGCATGCCCGCACGCAAAGCTCGGTCGCGGTGTCGGCCGACGGCGAGTCGTGGGTGCTGCTCAACGCATCGCCCGACATCGGCCAGCAGATCCGCAACCATCCGCAGTTGCACCCGCGCCAGGGCCTGCGCGACACCCCTATCAAGGCGGTGGTGTTGATGGACGCGCAGATCGACCACGTCAGCGGCCTGCTGGGCCTGCGCGAAGGCCCCTGCGTCGATCTCTACGCCACGCCCTGCGTGTTCGAGGACCTCACCACCGGTCTGCCGCTGTTGAACGTGCTCCAGCACTACTGCGGCACGCGCTGGCACATGCTGCCGGTGGCGGGCCACCAGACCCGCGCCGACTTCGAGATCGACGGCTTCGCGTCGCTGCGCTTCACGGCGTTGGCCATTCCCGGCAAGGCGCCGCCCTATTCGCCGCACCGTCGCGAGCAGGTGGTGGGCGACAACATCGCGCTGCTGATCGAAGACCTGTACGACCGGCGGCGCCTGTTCTATTCGCCGGGTCTCGCCGAGGTCGGCCCGCAGGAGCTGCAGTGGATGTGCGATGCCGACTGCCTGCTGGTCGACGGCACGTTCTGGGAAGAGGAAGAGATGCAGCGCGCCGGCCTGAGCGGCAAGACCGCCACCGAGATGGGCCACCTGCCGCAGATCGGCAGCGCCGCGCGCGCCGGCATGGTCGATGTGCTGCAGGCCACGACTGCACGGCGCAAGGTGCTCATCCACATCAACAACAGCAACCCGATCCTCGACGAAGCCAGCGCGCCACGGCGCTTGCTGGACGCGCATGGCATCGAGGTGGCCTACGACGGAATGGAGATCACGCTGTGAGCCGCCGGGCCGCCCCAAGGCGAACACCGCAGGCCGAGAGGCCGGAGGTCACCCAGTGAACACCGAACTCTTCCACTGCTCCCCGCCGCAGGCCGACCCGCGCGAACCCTGGAGCGCGGCGGACTTCGAAGCGAGGCTGCGTGACTGCGAGTCGCAGTACCACATCCACCACCCCTTCAACCTGCGCCTGAACCGCGGCGAACTGCAGCCGTTCCAGGTGCGGGCGTGGGTGGCGAACCGCTTCTACTACCAGGTCAACATTCCGCAGAAGGACGCGGCGGTGCTGGCCAACTGCGCCGACCGCGCGGAGCGACGGCGCTGGATTGAGCGCATCCTCGACCACGATGGCCGCGGCGACTTCGGTGGCTGCAATGCCGGCGGCATCGAGGCCTGGGTCCGGCTCGGCGTGGCGGCCGGCCTCACGCGCGAAGACCTCTGGTCGCATCGCCACGTGCGCGCCGGCGTGCGCTTCGCCGTCGATGCCTACGTGAACTTCGCGCGCAGCTCGCCGTGGGAAGAGGCAGCGATCTCATCGCTCACCGAAATGTTCGCGCCGAAGATCCACGCCGACCGCCTGGCCGGCTGGCCGACGCTGTACCCGTGGATCGAAGCCGATGGCCTGGCGTACTTTCGCAGCCGCATCCCGCTTGCCACGCGCGACGTCGAGCACGGGCTCGACGTCGCGCGGCGCTGGTGCAGCACGCGCGCGCGCCAGGAGCGCGCCATCGCGATCCTGCGGTTCAAGCTCGACATCCTGTGGTCGATGCTCGACGCCATCGCGCACGCCTACCCCGACGATCTGCCGATGGAGTCGCGGCCATGAGCCCGCACGGCCGCCCGAAGGGCGAATGCTCCCTCTCGGAGGGACCGCGCGCAGCGCGTAGGGTGCACACATGATCGCCGCCCACACCAAGCCCGTGGTGGCGACGATGTTCCGGTTGCAGTTCGAGCCGGCGCAAGACAGCTGGGTGCTGCTCTACCCCGAAGGCATGGTCAAGCTCAACACGCCGGCCGCCGAAATCCTGCGGCGCTGCGATGGCCGCCGCTCGGTCGACGAGATCGTGGCCGAACTCGAGCTCACGTTCGGGCAGGCGGCGCTGCGCGACGATGTCTGCGCGTTCCTCAACCAGGCGCGGCAGCGCGGCTGGTTGCAGTAGGGGCGTGGCATGAAACCGCCGCTGTGGCTTCTGGCCGAGCTGACCTACCGCTGCCCGCTGCATTGCGTGTTCTGCTCCAACCCGGTCGACTACGCACGCCACGACGGCGAGATGGACACCGCGACATGGAAACGCGTGCTGATCGAAGCACGCGCGCTCGGCGCGGTGCAGCTTGGCTTCTCAGGCGGCGAGCCGCTGCTGCGCGACGACCTTGAAGAGCTGGTCGCGCATGCCCGGCAGCTCGGCTTCTACACCAACCTCATCACCTCGGGCGTCGGTTTGACCGAAGCGCGCGCCAAAGCGCTGAAGTCGGCCGGGCTCGACCACATCCAGCTGTCGTTCCAGGACTCGACGCGCGAACTCAACGACTTCATCACCTCGACCCGCACCTTCGATCTCAAGTCGAAGGTCGCCGCGATCATCAAGGCGCAGGGCTACCCGATGGTGCTGAACTGCGTGATGCACCGCTACAACCTGCCGCATGTGGGCCGCATCATCGACATGGCCGAGCGCATGGGCGCCGACTACCTCGAACTCGCCAACACGCAGTACTACGGCTGGGCCTGGCTCAACCGCACGGCCCTGATGCCCAGCGTCGACGAGCTGCGCGACGCCGAAGCGATCGTGATGGCGCACCGCGCGCGCCTCACCGGCCGCATGAAAGTGCTGTGGGTGTCGCCCGACTATGCCGACGCCCAACCCAAGCCCTGCATGGCCGGCTGGGGCGCGGTGTTCATGGTGGTGGCGCCCGACGGCAGCGCACTGCCCTGCCACAGCGCGCGCATGCTGCCCGGCATCGCGTTCCCGAACCTGCGCGACACGCCCGTGCGCGAGGCCTGGTATGACAGCGACGCCTTCAACCGCTATCGCGGCGAAGCCTGGATGAACAGCACCTGCGGCGACTGCGACGAGCGCAGCCACGACCACGGCGGCTGCCGCTGCCAGGCCTACCTGGTGACGGGCGACGCGGCGGCCACCGACCCGGTGTGCCCGAAGAGCGAGCACCGCGGGCGCGTCGACGCGATGCTCGCCGGCGCCAGCGCGCGCGCGCCGGAACAGCCCTTGCGCTTCGTTCCGGGCGCGGCGCAGCAGGCCGGACTGATCTACCGCTGCGACGAGACCTCGCTTGCGCTCACGGCGACGGATGCGGCGCCATGCTGAAGCTGCGCCAGCTCACCCAGCGCTACGGAGCGCGTGTCGCGCTCAACGCGCTCAGCGTGTCGATCGCGCGCGGCAGCTTCGTCGTGCTGCTCGGGCCCAACGGGGCCGGCAAGTCAAGAGCGTGCCGCTCGGCAAGGAGCCCGAGGGTGTGAAGGTCTCCGCCGACGGCCGTCGCGTGTACGTGACCTCGGAGGTCGCGAACATGGTTCATGTGATTGACACTGGCACGCTGCAGATCGTCAAGAACATCGCGGTAGGCAAGCGCCCGCGGCGCTTCGCGTTCAGCGCCGACGGCAGCGAGCTGTGGGTCACCAACGAGCTCGGCAGCAGCGTCAGCATCATTTCGGTTCGCGACCTGGCGCTTGTGGCGACCGTGCCGTTCGAAGTGAAGGGCATGCGGGCCGACGACATCACGCCGGTCGGGCTCGCGCTGTCGCGCGACGGCAAGACGATGTATGTGGGGCTCGGCCGCGCCAACCATGTGGCCTTCGTCGACGTGGCGACGCGCAAGACGACGCAGCTCGTGCTGGTGGGAAAACGCGCCTGGGGTCTCGCGCTGAACCGCGACGGCTCGCGGCTGTTCGTGGTCAATGGCCTGTCCGACGACATGACGGTGGTCGACACGGCGAGCGCCAGGGCGCTGAAGACCGTGCCCGTGGGGCGCGTGCCGCACACGGTGGTCGTCGATGACTGACGCTGCACGCTTGCATGACCCCTCTCCAAGGGCCACGAAGGGGCCCCTTCGTGGCCCTTGGAGAGGGGACGAATGCGCACCGCGCTCGCTGTCGCTGCGTTGGCCCTCGCGTTCAACGCGTCGGCGGCGACGCTGACGCTGGGCGTCGTGCAGCGTGCCGACGACGAGCGGCTCGTGCCGCAGCGCGTCGCGCTCGCCTACCCCGGCCAGCTCGGCGGACCGCTGCACGCTGCAGTCGAGATGGCCGTGAGCGAGAGCCGCTTCGAGCTCGATGCCGCCATGCTGCGCGTCTCACGCAAAGACACATGGGATCCGATCCGCGACACCACGCCCATCATCCAGGTGAGCGGTGTGACCTTCGGCGTGCTGGTGCCGGCGGCGAGCGCCTGGCGCAGCGTCGACGACCTGCTGGGCTTTGCCGCCGCCCATCCGGACGAGCTGTTCGCACGCCATGGCCTCACCTACATCCACGTGCCCTACAAGGGAAGCGCCGAGCAGATGGTGGCGGTGGCCTCGGGCCAGGTGATGGCGGGTGTGAACTCCAACGGCTTCGCCCCCTTCGTCGATTCGGGCCGGCTGCGCTTGCTGGCCACCTTCGGCGCGGTGCGCACCCGGCGTTGGCCCCATGTGCCGACCTTGAGCGAACTGGGCCAAGGCTTCGTCGCGATGTCGCCCTACGGTCTGGTCGGCCCGCGGCGTGCCGCCAGCGGTGGTGCGCACGCTGCACGACGCGTTCAAGGTGGCCCTGTTCGACCCCGCGCACATCGCCGAGCTGGCCAAGTTCGACCAGGAGATCGCGTACCTGGGCAGCGCGGACTACGCGCGCAGCATGCGCGAAGCCTTTGCCGCGGAGCGGCGTGCCGTCGAGCGGCTGGGCCTCGCGCATGGGCCGGCGTGAAGACGCGCAACAGGCTTCAGCAACCCTTGCCGCTGCGCGAATTGGCCGAGTTCGAGAAATAGGTCCGGGGGAGCGCCGGGTTCCTTGAGTCGGCGGACATTGTTCGCCACTATGCTCGTTGAATCTCCATGCTTGGGTGACGTTCATGGACGAGTATTTGCAGTGGCTCTTGGCCGGGGTGAGCTTCTGTCTTCTGGCGGGATGGCTGGGCTATCGGGTTTTCAAGCGCGCTGACGCGAACCACAAGTCAAAGCGCGCAATCGCCAGAGCGGCGGCACGGGCCGAAGCGCAACGCATCGCGACCGAAGAGGCTGCACGTCAGCAGGCCAAGCGAAAGGCTGCGGCGCAAAAGGCCGCCCGGGCCGAGGCGGCAAGGCGTGCGGAGGCAGAAGCGGCTCGTGCGGAAGCTGCACGTTTGGCGGCCGTTGAGGCCGCTCTCGCAGAAGCCAGCCGCCTTGCTGCCGACGAGGCTGCACGTGTCGCGGCTGCCCGCACCGCCGCTCAAGAAGCTGCCCGTGCACAAGCTGTCCGACTGGCGGCCGAAGAAGCCGCGCGCGCACGAGCTGCTTCGGCGGCTGCGCAAGAGGCGGCGCGCCTCGAAGCCGAGCGGCAGGCCATCGCGCTCGCAGCGGCCGCTTCGGCCCCGGCCGTCGCGGCCAAGACCCGCGATCAAACGCTGATCATGGTCGCAGACGATTCGAAGATCGTTCGCGTAAAGACCGGCCGCTTGCTCGCACAACACCGATACCGCGTGTCCTATGCGACCGACGGGCTGGATGCCGCACAGCAAATGCAGGCCAGCATGCCCGACGTCGTGATCACCGACGTCGAGATGCCTGGCATGGACGGATTCGAATTGACGCGCCACGTGCGCGAGAACCCGCTCACGGCGCACATCCCGGTCATCATGATCACGGCCGCCGACGACAGGCATCGTGAAGACGCCAACCGCGCCGGCGTGAGCGTGCTGCTCGGCAAGCCCTACCCGGAAAAAGAGCTCATTGCGCACATCCGGCTTGCCATGAACCACGACGAGACGCAGGCCGGCGCGCTCGCTTGAAGAGGCAGCACCGGCATGCACAGCAGGCAGCCGAACGCACCGGTCTTCTCGTTCAACACGAAGTTCTTGCCGTAGACCTCGATTGCGAGCCGGTCGTCGGGCCCACGGGGCCGGCATTCGCGCTGATGCGGTGACCGCGTCGGTTCACGAGCGGCGACGGCGGCGCAGCCACGCCGCGGCACGGCGCACGCCGGCCCACACGAGGGCGAGCGCGAGCGGCGCGCCCCAGAAGATCAGGGGGTCGTAGAAGTACTGGGACATTCGATCCAGCATCGGGCGCAGTCACGTCCCCAGTCGCTGCCAGAAACGCGGGAAGAAGGCCCCGACCCGGGCCCGGTAGCGCAGGTAGTCTTCCCCGAAGATTCTGACCAGGCGTCGTTCCTCGTAGTGGCTGCCGATCAGCATATAGACCGTGTACATGACCGTGTACACGATGTTGTTCAGCGAGGGTCCGCTGGTCAGCAGGAACACGAGGCCCCCCGCCAACATCGGGTGCCGCACCCATGCATAGACGCCTGTGGTCACCAGTCGATGCGAACCGAAAAGTTCGACGGGAGTCGGCCCAACGGCCATGCCGGCGAGCACTCGCAGGCCGCGCCAGGCCTGCTTCAGGCCGAGGAACTCGAGGTAATCGCTCTGGAAGAACGCCGCATACAGCAGGCCAATCGATCCGAGATGGATGGCAGTGAGGCTCTGCCAGAGCCATTCGGGATAGACGATCAGCCAGACATCGTTTCCAGCGTGTCGGCCCCACAGGAGTGCCGACAGGCCACCATAGAGCGCAGCAAAGCTGAGGGCGCAATATGCGGCGCGCCAGAAGTGCTCGACGAGAAACGGGCTCGTCCAGCGGGCCAGAGCGTTCTTCAGCGGCTCGTGCGCGCCGATGGAGTGGAGAACTGCGAACAGGCCGAATACGAGGAGCGCGGCCCCGTAATCTTCGAGCAGCGAAGCCACGTCCAAGGGTGCGCGAGTGCGGCGCTGGTCAGCTCTTCTTTTGCGTCGCCTGGAAGGCCCCGACGGCCCTGCTCAGATCGTCGCGTTCCGGGC
>DASXQQ010000115.1:0-4712 GCA_036507085.1 Piscinibacter sp.
TCGGTCGAGGCTGCGTTGTGAGTGGAGTGGTGGGCGGAACTGGCTATAATCCAAGGCTGTTCCTCGATAGCTCAGTCGGTAGAGCGCCGGACTGTTAATCCGTAGGTCCCTGGTTCGAGCCCAGGTCGGGGAGCCAAGAAAAGCAAATGAAATCAAGGCCTTGCAGAGATGCAAGGCCTTTTTCCTTGCCGGATCGATATTGGACGCGTCCAATATTCCTACCCTCATCTCATCCACACATCTGCACGCACGCATCAAAACTACGAGGCAACGTCGAGCAGGATCGCGAGCGGCATCACACTTGAGCGACGGACGCGCACGGCAGCTGCGATCAAGCGAAATGTCGCAGGGCGACGCTTCTGATTGCTAACGCAGCCAGCGGCGCTGCCGCGCTGCGTCAGCTGAAGCGGGCTCCTGAGCTGGAGCGCAGCTATTGGGTGCTGAACGGCCGGTACTCGACCCATTGCTGCTGGCCGCCAGCGGCGAAGCTGCCATTCCGTCAGCGCCCGGTGTGATTCGCGGCGTACTACTGCAAACTGCCTTCCTTGATGTCGAGATCATGTTCCTCGAGGTGTTGCCTAGAGTTGCGCGACGTGCAGCAGGTTGGTGGTTCCGGCCTTGCCGAAGGGCATGCCGGCCGCGATGACGATGGCATCGCCCGCGCGCCCGTAGCCCTCGGCCTGGGCGGTGCTGCGCGCCGTCGACACCATCTCGTCGACGTCCTTCACGTCGCAGCCCAAGTGCACCGTGTGCACCCCCCAGGCGAGTGCGAGGCGGCGAGCGATGTCGCGATCCGGCGTGAGGCTCAGCACAGGCGCTTTCGGCCGCTCGCGCGCGGCGCGCAGGCTCGTCCAGCCCGAGCGGGTGTAGGTGACCATGGCGGCCAGCGGCAGGAGGGCGGCCACCTGGCGCAGCGACGCACAGATTGCGTCGGCGACCGTCGGATCGCGGGCGTCCGCCGAAGCGTCGAGCATCTCGCGGTAGTGCGGGTCGCGCTCGACCTCCGCAATGATGCGGTCCATCGTTGCGACGGCCTCGACCGGGTAGCGACCCGACGCCGATTCGGCCGACAGCATCACCGCGTCGGCGCCGTCGTAGACGGCGGTGGCCACGTCGGACGCCTCCGCGCGCGTCGGCACGGGTGACAAGGTCATCGATTCGAGCATCTGCGTGGCGACGATCACCGGCTTGCCGGCGCGCCTGCATTCGCGCACGATGCACTTCTGGATGCGCGGCACCTGCTCGGCGGGCAGTTCCACCCCGAGGTCGCCGCGCGCCACCATCACCGCGTCGCACAGCGCGACGACTGCGGCCAGCGACTCGATCGCGGCCGGCTTCTCCAGTTTGGCCATCACGCCCGCGCGGCCCTGCACGATGTCGCGCAGCTCCTGCATGTCCTCGGGGCGCTGCACGAACGAGAGCGCGACCCAGTCGACGCCCAGCGTCAACCCGAAGTCGAGATCGCGCCGGTCCTTCCCGGTCAACGCCGAGATCGGCAGCAGCACGTCGGGCACGTTGACGCCCTTGCGTTCCGACAGGGCACCACCGGCGATGACGCGCGTGGCCGCGAAGTCGGTTCCGCAGGCCTCTACGCGCAGGCGAATCTTGCCGTCGTCGATCAGCAGGTCGGTGTCCGGTTTCAGCGCGGCGAAGATCTCCGGATGCGGCAAGCTCACGCGCCGCTCGTCGCCCGGCGCGGGATCGAGGTCGAGGCGGAATACGGCGCCCGCCTCCAGGTGGATCGGACCGGCGGCGAAGGAGCCCACGCGCAGCTTGGGCCCTTGCAGATCGAGCAGCACGCCAATCGGTCGGCCGGTCTCGCGCTCGACACGGCGGATGAGTTCCAGCCGTTCCTGGTGCTGGGCGTGGGTGCCGTGGCTGAAGTTCAGGCGGAAGACGTCCGCGCCGGCGTCGAACAGGGCGCGGATGGTGGCGAGGTCGGAGCTCGCGGGGCCGAGCGTGGCGACGATCTTGGCGTGGCGAAGGCGGCGCATGGTGTCCTTGTAGGTGTGAGGGGATGAATCGCGTCGAGATGAATTCGAGCTGCGCATCTCGCGATGGCGCCAGCAGGAATCACAACCCGCGCGCACCCGACGCGAGGAAGCCGCCATCGACCGGCATGGCGATGCCCGTCACGTAGCGCGCGTCGTCCGACACCAGGTAGACGACGGCCGAGGCGATTTCCCCGCACGTGCCGTAGCGGTTCATCGGAATCGCCTTCGAGTACTCCGCGCGAAACTGGGCGGTGTGCAGTGCCTGCGTCATCGGCGTATCGACGGGCCCCGGCGACACCGCGTTGGCGGTGATGCCGTGCTCGGCCAGTTCCACCGCCATCTGCCGCGTCAGTGCAATCACGGCGGCCTTGGACGTGCCGTAGGCCGTGCGGCCGCTGCCCACGGCCCGCATACCGGCGACAGAGGCGATGTTGACGATGCGCCCCCAACCTCGCTTCACCATCAGCCGCGCCGCTGCCTGCGAACAGAGCAGCGTGCCGGTGACGTTGACGTTCATGGTCACCAGAAAGTTGTCCAGCGGGAAATCGAGGAACGGGAAGACCTTGGCGATGCCGGCGCTGTTGACGAGGATGTCGCAGCGGCCATGCTCGCGCTCGATCTGCTCGAACGCCGCGGCAATCGACTCGGGCTTGCCAACGTCCAGCGCAAGCGCAGTCGCCCGGCCGCCCGCCGCCTGCAGCTCGCTAGCCGTGGCGGCCGCAGCGTCGATATCGAGGTCGGCCACGAGCACCTGGTGACCGAGGCTCGCCAGCCGGGCGCAGACCTCGGCGCCAATGCCTTTGGCGCCGCCCGTGACCAACGCGACGCGTGTTTCTGAGGAGTGATTCATATCGAGGATAAAGAAATGAGTTAGAGGAAGCCGATTGAGATCCACGGCACCGCCGCGACGATCACGAGGCCGACGAACAACGCAAGCATGTAGGCGCCAATCGGCCGGATGCCTGCGTCGGGGTTGACTCGGCCGATCGCGCAAGCTGCGTAGTAGCCCACGCCGAAGGGCGGCGCGAACAGGCCCAGGCCCATCGCGAGGATGACCACCATGGAGTAGTGCACCTCGTGGATGCCCACCGCCCGGGCGATCGGAAACAGCAGCGGGCCAAACAGCACGATGGCCGGGATGCCCTCGAGCACGCTGCCCAGCACGATGAAGGCGACGATCGACACCGCCATGAAGCCCGCGGCACCGCCGGGCAACGCGCGCATCGCCTGGCTGAGCGTGTTCGAGAAGCCCGATTGCGTCAGCCCCCAGGCCATCGCGGTGGCCGCCCCGATGATCAGCAGGATCGAGCCCGACAGACTCGCGGTGTCGACCAGCATCGGGTAGATCCGCTTCCAGTCGAACTGCCGGTAGATCAGCAGGCCGGCGAGCACACCGTACGCGATGCCGATGGTCGACACCTCGGTCGCGGTGGCGATGCCTTCGACCACTGCGGCGCGGATGACGAAGGGCAGTGCGATGGCCGGTACCGCGATCACAAACGCCCGGCCGATCTCACCGCGACTGGCGCGCCGCACGCCGCTGAGGTCTTCGCGCCGATAACGTGACCACACCACTGCCACCAGCGTCACCGCCAGCACGAGACCAGGCAGCAGGCCTCCCGTGAACAGCGCTGCGATGGACACCCCCGTCACGGATCCGATCGTGATCAACACGATGGACGGTGGGATGGTCTCGGTCTGTGCGCCGGTGGCCGCGAGCAGCGCGACCAAGTCTCCTTCTTTCGCGCCGCGCTTCTTCATCTCGGGGAACAGCACCGGCGCGACAGCCGCCATGTCGGCTGCTTTTGAGCCGGAGATGCCGGAGACGAGATACATCGCGCCGAGCAGCACGTAGTGCAGGCCGCCGCGCACGTGGCCGAGCAGGCTGGCGAGAAAGGCCACCATCGCGCGCGCCATGCCCGTCATCTCTATCAGCTGGCCGAGGAAGACGAACAGCGGTACCGACAGCAGGATCAGGTGGCTGACACCTTCGTCCATGCGGCCGACGACGATGAGCACCGGCGTATTCGTGGTCAGCATGACGTAGCCGAGCGTGGCCAGGCCGAAGGCGAAGGCAATCGGCACGCCGGCAAACACCGCCCCGGCGACGACGACCACGAAGAAGACCACCAGGTTGGCATTGCCAAGCTGTCGCCACAATGGCTGCAGCAGCGTCATCACGACGACGATCGCGACGACCAGCCCCACCGCTGCCACCACTTGGCGTGGCCGGCCCACCGACGCGAGCCGCAACACGGCCAGCAGCGCCATCGCGCCGAAGCCCGCGGCCATCGCGGCGACGCGCCAGGAGTTCGGCAGGTCCAGCGCCGGCGTGCTGATCATCGCTTCCTCCATCGCATACTCCCACGCATGCGGCAGCACGAGCAGCAGGAAGGCCAGCGCCGCGGCCGTTGCGAGCAGGTCCAAAAAGGCGCGAGTGGACGGGGCGAGCTTGCCCACCACGGCCGTCATGCGCATGTGCTCGCCGCGCTGGAAGGCCACCGCAGAGCCCAGCATCGCCAGCCACAGGAACAGGATCGAGGCGACCTCGTCTGACCAGATCAAGGGATGATGGAACAGATAGCGCGCCACCACGCCGGCCAGCAGCACGGCGATCTCGGCCGCCACCAGCAGCGCGACGGGCACGCCGAGCAGGCGGCCGAGCTGCCGCTGCGCGCGTGTCGCCCAGGCGGCAACGGTGCCCTGCGGCGGGCTGTC
>DASXQQ010000116.1:0-12736 GCA_036507085.1 Piscinibacter sp.
GAGCGCGACGGTCTTGCTCAACGCGACTCAGACAACAAAAGCCACCAGCGCATTCACTTTCGCGGCGCAAATGAAGTCGTTGATCGAGATGCCGCCGACCGAGTGCGTATTGAAGCGCGCGGTGCAGCGGTTGTAGCTCACTGCGAGGTCCGGGTGGTGGTCTTCGGTGTGGCAGATCCAGGCCAGCGCGTTCACGAAGGCGATGGTCTCGTGGTAGTTCTTGAAGTTGAAGGTTTTCTCGATCGCTCCGTTGTTCAGGTGCCAGCCGTTGACTTCGGCCAGGTGGGCGCGGATCTCGGCATCGTTCATCGGCGTGCCGCCTTCGAGCGCCTTGCAGCTGCGGTGCAGAAGGTTGGTCATGGTGTCACCCCGCTTGATGAGATGTGGACACAGGCAGTGCCGCCAGCCGCTCGCTGGCCGGTGGGTGCGAATAGTAGAAGCGAACGTACACCGGGTCGGGGGTCAGCGTCGAGGCGTTGTCCTCGTGCAGCTTGAGCAGCGCCGCGGCGAGGTCGCGGCCGCTGGCTTGCGCGCAGGCGTAGGCGTCGGCCTGGAACTCGTGGCGGCGCGACAGCAGCGCGAACAGCGGCGAGACGAAGAAGGCAAACACCGGCACCACCAGCAGGAACAGCAGCAGGGCGAGCGCGTCGTTGGGCGCGGCCATCGACGGCTGCACACCGAAGGCGGTGTAGAACCACGCCTGGCCCGACAACCAGCCGAGCAAGGCGAAGCCCGCCAGGCTGATCGCGAAGGTCAGGGCCATGCGCTTGACCACATGCTTGTGCTTGAAGTGCCCGAGCTCGTGCGCGAGCACCGCCTCGACTTCGCCGGGCGTGAGCTTGTTGAGCAGCGTGTCGAAGAACACCACCCGCTTGGCCGTGCCCAGGCCGGTGAAATAGGCATTGGCGTGTGCCGAGCGCTTGCTGCCATCCATCACGAACAGGCCTTTCGCGGCAAAGCCGCAGCGCGCCATCAGCGCCTGCACGCGGGCCTTCAGCGACTCGTCGGCCAGCGGCTCGAACTTGTTGAACAGCGGCGCGATCAGCGTCGGGTACAGCACCAGGATCAGCAGGTTGAAGGCCATCCACGCGCCCCAGGCCCACAACCACCACAGGCCGCCGGCGGCGCCCATGATCCACAGGATCAGCGCGGCGATCGGCGCTCCGATGAGCACGCCGATCGCCAAGCCCTTCGCCATGTCGGCGAGGTACAGCTTCCAGGTCATCCGATTGAAGCCGAAGCGCTGCTCGATGCGGAAGGTGCTGTACAGGTCGAACGGGAGTTCGAGCGCGCCGCCGATCAGTGCGAAGGCGCCCAGCAGCGCAAGCTGGTAGGCCATGCCGCCCCAGCGCGGCTGGATCGCGTCGCGCACCACGCCGTTCAGCGCGTCGAGGCCGCCGAGCAGCGTCCAGCCGATCAGCACCGCGGCGCCGAAGGCCATGCTCAGCAGGCCGAAGCGGGTCTTCGCGAGGGTGTAGTCGGCGGCCTTCTGGTGCGCGGCCAGCGTGATGGTCTGCGAGAACGCCGCCGGCACGCTGTCGCGGTGGGCGGCGACGTGGCGCATCTGGCGCGTTGCAAGCCAGAACTTGACGAGCAGCGAGGCCATCAGTGCGATGGCGAACAACACGGTCAGCGCGGACGAATTCATGGGCTCCAAGTGTAGGCCTGCGAGAATGCCCGCAAGGAGAAATCACGATGACCGAGACCGTGCTCGCAGCGAATGACCAGAACCTGGTGTGGATCGATCTGGAGATGACCGGCCTCTACCCGGAGACGGACCGCATCATCGAAATCGCCGTCGTCGTCACCGACCCGCAGCTGAGCGTGCGTATCGAGGGGCCGGTGTTCGCGGTGCACCAGAGCGACGCGACGCTCGATGCGATGGACGCCTGGAACAAGGGCACGCACGGCAAGAGCGGGCTGATCGATCGGGTCAAGACATCGATCGTCGACGAGGCCCACGCGGCGGCGCAGGTGATCGAGTTCCTGAAAGGCTATGTCGGCGCCGGCAAGTCGCCGATGTGCGGCAACAGCATCTGCCAGGACCGGCGCTTCCTCGCCAACTACATGCCGTCGCTGGAAGCGTTTTTCCACTACCGCAACCTCGACGTCAGCACGCTGAAGGAACTGGCGCGGCGCTGGAAGCCCGAGCTGATGGCCGGCTTCAAGAAGGCGCAGGCGCACACCGCGCTCGCCGACATCCACGAGTCGATCGACGAGCTGGTGTACTACCGCGAGCACCTGCTGGCTAAGTGACCCGCCGCCGCGCCGGCCTCGGTGCGATGCGTGAAAACCCGAATCGGCTACAATCCGCGCTTCGCCGGCTTTCCCGAGCTGGCGTTTCGTTCATCCCCTCTGACCTCTTTCGAGCCTTCCCGCGGATTCATCCGTGCGGCCTGTCTTGATCTCCCTCAGCGTTCACGCGCCTGGGCAACGGTTGGCGGCGATGCCGTCGCTTTGACTGTTCCCCCGAACGCTCTCCCGGCGACCTGACTGTGCGAGCCCTCGATGGGCTGGCGGGTGCCTTCGTGCGTACCGACAAGATCGGCGCGCCGGCACCGTTTTGCGAAAGAGAAAGATGAGTTTCGATTCCCTGGGCCTCAATGACGCCCTGACCAAAGCCGTTGCCGATTCCGGCTACGACAACGCCACCGAAGTCCAGACGCAGGCGATCCCGCCGGCGCTCGCCGGCCACGACCTGATGGTCTCGGCCAGCACCGGCAGCGGCAAGACCGCGTCGTTCATCCTGCCCGCCCTGCAGCGCATCCTCGCGGCCCGCGGCGACAACACCAAGCGGCGCGACAAGGGCGTGGTCTACGGCCCGCGCATCCTCGTGCTCACGCCGACGCGCGAGCTCGCGATCCAGGTCGCCAAGGCCGCCACCACCTACGGCCGCCATGTGCAGGGCCTGCGCGTGGCGACGGTCGTCGGCGGCGTGCCCTACCCGGCGCAGATCAAGGCGCTGCGCGGACCGCTGGACATCCTGATCTCGACACCCGGGCGCCTGCTCGACCACCTGCAGACCGGCAAGGCCGTGCTGGAGCACGTCGAAATGCTGGTGCTCGACGAGGCCGACCGCATGCTCGACATGGGCTTCATCGACGACATCCAGACCATCGCCGACCATGTGCCGAAAGAACGCCAGACGGTGATGTACAGCGCGACCTTCGCTGGCCACGTGGGACGCCTCGCGCAGAACCTGCTGCGCGACGCGAAGCGCGTTGACGTGGCGTCGCACACCGACACCCACGAGAACATCGAGCAGCGCCTGCACTGGGCCGACAACGGCACGCACAAGAACGCGCTGCTCGACCACATCCTGACCGAACGCAGCATGGAACAGGCGCTGGTGTTCACCAGCACCCAGCGCGACGCCGACTGGCTCGCCGACCGCCTGGCCGACATGGGCCACGCCGTGGCCTCGCTGCACGGCGGCATGCCGCAAGGCCGGCGCAACCGCGTGCTGCAAGGCCTGCGCCTGAAGCAACTGCGCGTGCTGGTGGCCACCGATGTGGCGGCGCGCGGCATCGACGTGCCGAGCATCAGCCACGTAATCAACTATGGGCTGCCGATGAAGGCCGAGGACTATGTGCACCGCATCGGCCGCACCGGTCGCGCCGGCCGCAACGGTCTCGCGATCACCCTGGCCGAGCGCATGGACAGCGGCATGATCCGCCGCATCCAGCAGTTCACGACCCAGGACATTCCGGTGGCCACGGTCGCCGGCCTCGAACCGAAGAGCCCGCAGCCGAAGATGTTTCCGCCGCGCCCGGAAGGCCGGTTCGGCGGCAAGCCGAACGGGCGGCCTGCCGAGGGCAAGCGCTTCGGCAAGCCTTTCTCGCCGCGACGTGATGAGGGTTTCGCGCCGCGCCGCGACGAGCGCTTCGCGCCGCGTGACGCAGCCGCCTTCGAGCGTCGCGACGTGTCCCAGGGCGCACCGCGCAATGCGTTCGACCGGGCGCCGGCCAAAGCCGGTGCGCGTCCCGCCGGCAAGCCCGGGTTCAAGCCGCAACGCCCGCGTCCGGCCGGCTACGGCCGCTGATCCATCACCGGAACTTCGCACGAAGAAGGGGCCTGCGCATGCAGGCCCCTTTCACTTGTGCGCGTCGAACGCAGCGTCACGGGCGAACGGCGATCTCGTTCTTGACGACCTTCACACCGTTCACGTTGCGGGCGATGCTCTCGGCCGTCGCGCGTTCCTTCTCGCTCTTCGCGAAGCCGGACAGCATCACGGTGCCGTTGAGCGTCTCGACCTTAATCGAGGCCGCGTCGACGTCCTTGTTGTCGATGAAGCGCGCCTTCACCGCGGTGGTGATGGCGGCGTCGTCGACATAGGCGCCGACGGTTTCCTGACCGCGCGTGACCGCGCAGCCTGGCAGTGTGAGCAGCCCGGCAGCGGAAACGGCGATGGCCGCGGCGGCAGCGAGGGTGGTACGTGCAAACATGGTGGTTCTCCTTCCGGAATGTCGATCAGTTGACTCAAGACAACGGGCGGTACGAATGAATGGCTTGCCCCACCACCCCAAGGGCCGAACCTGTCTACGGGTCATTCATGTCAGGTACTCAACGGTTGTTCGTGACGCCGATGCCGAACAGCGCAAGGCCGATGACCAGGATGAACAGCACCAGAAACAGCACAAACAGCAGTTTCGCGATGCTGGCCGCGCCCGCCGCGATGCCGGTGAAGCCGAGCACGCCGGCCACGATGGCGATCAGTGCCAAGGCCAGAGCCCACTTCAACATCTCGTACTCCGGCGGGTCGATGCAGCAACTCTAGGGTTGTGCGCAGGACGTAACCATCGGAACGCGACCCCTTGCGGTGTAGGACGACGCCGCGTCGCGAGGTGGCGGGGTTGCGCAAAGGAACCTCCCTGCGCGGCCCCATGCGCGCCGAAAGCCCGCGCCGCGACCGATCAATCGCGGCCGCGCGACCGGGCCAGCAAGGTCACCAGCGCCATCAGCACCGCGCCGGCGGCTGCGGCGATGAGGATCGACTTGATCGGCTCGTCCTTGATGTAGCCGACGGTGTTGTCCGACACCCGCGCTGCGTTGTCGCGCAGCTGCTGCGAGGTCTCGCGCACCGCCTGCGCGCTGCGCTTGGCCAGCGCCTGGGCCTGGGCGGTCACGCGGTCGAGCACCGGCGCGGCCTGGTCGCGCACACTGGCGACGCTGCCCGACAACTCATCGAGCGTTTCGTTGGGGTTCGCGGACATGAGAGCTCCTTTCTGTGCAGGCTGAGCGTGGGCATCGAAGGGGCAACCACGTTACCCCTTTCTGATCACCCCGAACAGGAAGCTCGCGATGGCGAGGATGGCAAAGAGGACAAACAGAATCTTCGCGATGCCGGCCGCGCTGGCAGCAATGCCACCGAAGCCGAACAAGGCAGCGATCAGCGCAATCACGAAAAAGACGACGGCGTAGTGCAGCATGGTGTGGGCTCCTGGCTCATCGAGTGGTCGTCCACTCGGGTTCGAAGAATCGCAGCGACTTCGCTGTGATGATCGAAGCTTACGGAGCGGGCGCGGGGAGCACCATGAGAAGCGCGCCCGTCGGCATGTCGGCCGGGAAAGCATGCCGCTGTAGGACCGCACCCCGCTACGCGGCGCTGCGCAGCGGCAAGCTTGCATGGATGCGCGTGCCTCGGCCGGGCGCCGAGTCGAGCCTGAAGCGCCCGCCCCCCGCCTCGACGCGATAACGCATCCCCAGCAGGCCGTGCGTCGATGCGCGCCGCACCGAGGGGTCGAAGCCGGCGCCGTCGTCGCGTACCGAAATCTCCGCCTTGCCGTCGCGCTCGGACAACGCCACCTCGACGCGCTTGGCTTGGGCGTGCTTGGCGATGTTGGTGAATGCCTCCTGGACCAGCCGGTAGACCGTCAGCTCGATCGCCGGCTCGAGCGCCACCGGCTCCAGCGCGCAGTCGACCTGGATGCCGGATCGCTGGGCGAATTCGCGCGACTGGATTTGGAGTGCTGCCAGCAAGCCCAGGTTGCTCAGCGACGACGGGCGCAGATCCTCGATGATGCGTCGCTTCAGCGCGATGCCGTCGTTCAAGATGCCGCCCAGGTGCGCGAGCCGCTCGGTCGCATCGGGCGAACTGTTGCCCAGGCGCGACTTGATCCGCGCCGCGTCGAGCTTCGCGGCGGTGAGCAGTGCGCCGAGCTCGTCGTGCAGTTCGCGCGCGAGCCGGCTGCGCTCGTCTTCGCGCGCCGTCTGCAAGTGCTGTGCGAGCTCGGTGAGCTGTTCGGTGCGCCGCTCGACTTCGACTTCCAGCCGGTCGCGCTCGGCTTCGATCAGCTGCTGCCGTTCGTGCCGGTGCGCCTCGAGTGCGGCCGTCTGGCGCAGGTACATCGCCAGCGCGAGCAGGCTGATCGCGCTCATCGCGGCGACGCCGATGCGGTTGAGCAACAAGGTGTCGAACACCTCCTTGTGGCCGGCCGCGTCCTTGCGTGCCTCCTCGGCCAGCAGCTGCTCCGAGACGCGGCGGATGTCGTCCATCTGCTCCTTGCCGATGTCGGTCAGCAGCACGCTGCGCCAGGCCTCCGCCCGGCCCTCGTCGTACAGCCGCATCGTCGCGTCGAGTTCCGACAACTTGCGCTGGACCAGCGTCTTGAGCTTTCGCATCGCCGCCGATTCACGACCGTCCTGGCCGTAGTAGGCGCTCAGCCACTTCAACGCGTTGTCGATGTCGTCGAAGGCGTCGCGGTAGGGCTCGAGGTATTCCTTGCGCCCCGTCAACAGGTAGCCGCGCTGGCCGCTTTCGGCGTCGACCACCCGGCGCGACAGGTTCATCAGGTGATTGCGCGCCGTGGCCATCGTGCCCAGTTGTCCCATCGACGCGGTCGACTGCCAATACGCCGTTTCGCTGATGAACACCAGGGCCAGCGCCGCCAGCGCGGCGAGCGGGAACACGAACGGGCTGCGCTTGAGACGCGCCAGGATGTTCAGCCGGGTGGGTTGCATTTAAACTTGTCTACCGGGACTGCGATAGGTTGCCGCACCATGATTCGAGTCGCCATCGTCGATGACCATGCCATTGTGCGCGCCGGTTTGCGCCAGTACCTGTCCGACCAGGTCGACCTGAAAGTCACCGGCGAGGCGGCCAACGGCCGTGAGGCGCTGGAGCTCGTTCGCAAGGGCGACATCGACGTGATGGTGATGGACCTGTCGATGCCCGACCAGAGCGGCGTCGACGCGTTGGCGGCGATCAAGGCACGCGCGCCCGAACTGCCGGTGCTCATCCTGAGCGGCTTTCCTGAGGAGCACTACGCGACGACGCTGCTGCGCCAGGGCGCGAGCGGCTACCTCAACAAGGAATGCGACCCGGAAGAAATCCTCAAGGCGATCCGCACCGTCCATCGCGGGCGCAAGTACATCACCGCCGGCGTCGCCGAACTGCTGGCCGACGGACTGGCGGGCGGCGGTGACAAGCCGCCTCATGAACAGCTGTCCGAGCGCGAGTTCCAGGTGTTTCTGCGGCTGGCCAAGGGTGAGACCATCGGCCACATGGCCGACAGCATGTCCCTGAGCGTCAAGACCGTCAGCACCTACCGCACCCGCGTGATGGAGAAGATGAAGCTCGAGTCCAACAGCGACCTGACCTACTACGCGCTGAAGAACGGGTTGATCCAGTAGCCGCCAGCGCGGCGCGGATCGCGCCGCGATGAGCTCAAAAGAGCGCGCCCGGCCCGGTGCCGGCGGCGTCGCCCGCAGCCAGCCGCGCGCAATAGCTGATCAGTCCCTCGATTTCGTTGGACTTGTCGAACACCTTGTCGGCGCCGAGCTCGATGCACTTGCGCCGCATGTCCGGCGTGGCGTAGTTGCTCAACACCACGAGCTTGACGGGTGGCGACGAATTGCGCATCGCCTGCAGCACGCCGAGACCCGAACCGTGCTTCAAGAAGATGTCGATGATGACCAGGTCGCAGCTGTTGTCGGGGCGGGCCAGCCAGTACTTGGCGGTCGACTCGTCGTCGGCGCTGCCCACCACTTCGAGCGGCACCATTTCTTCCAGCGTCGCGATCAGGTTTTCGCGAATCACCGGGCTGTCTTCGACGATGTAGGTTCGCAGGTGCGCCATGGACTGCGTCGCTCGGGTTGGCCAAGTATTCATGTGGACTGCGGCGCTCACGCCAAGACGCCGAAGGACGGAGACTCGTCAGGGGAGCCGGACATCACTGAGCTTCATCAGAGTGTGCGGCACCGGCGTTGCGAGTTCCATCGGGCGATGTCGCGCGACCGCGTCAGCCATATCCTACACACGCTTACTCTTGCCCGCGAGAAGCGGCCGAGTAGGAAAAGAACTACTCCCAGCCGCGGTGCCGTCCGGTGGGCGCGCACCGGGCCGCTGCCCATACTGCCTTCACCAGTGAAACTCTGTTGGGAAGTGCCATGGACAGCTTCAGCGTCCTTCTCCTGGCCCTGGTCCTGCTGCCCGCCGTCGCGGTGGCCGCATGGGCGTGGCTCGTGATCATCAGGACGGCGCAAGGCCTGGACTCCCTGGACAACTTCGAGGGCATGCACCTCGAAGAGCGAGAGCTTGCGCAGCGGTGAAACAAGGACCGCAGTCTTGCAGGCGAACGCGAGGTTCGGCAAGGGCTGAGCGAGACTCAGCTGAGGTCCGGCTGGCGCCGCACTTGCACCGTGGCGTTCATCCCGACGTAAGCGTCCGCCGGCCCGTACCAGGTGCCTGAAATCGGCGCGGCCTGGCTCGGGTCGCGCGCGACGCCGACGCGAATGAGCTGGGTGCCGCCGAGCAGGTTGTTCGTCGGGTCGAAGGGCAGCCAGCCTGCGCCGGGCAGGTAGGCCTGCAGCCAGGCGTGCGTGGCGCCCGCGCCGACGACGTTGGCGGTGCCGGCGTCCGCGGCGTCGAGCGCGGGGTCGTACAGGTAGCCGGAGACGAAGCGCGTCGCCACGCCGAGCCGGCGTGCCGCTTCCATCATCAGCAACGCGAAATCGCGGCAGGTGCCGCTGCCGAGCGCGAGCGTCTCGAGCGGCGCCTGCGTGCCTTCTTCGTCGCGCGGCAGGTAGCGAAAGCCGTCGCGGATCCGCTGGTTCATTTGCACCAGCAGCTCGCGCGTGCCGGTCGGGCCGTCGGTGCGGATGAACTGGCGCGCCCAGGCGGTGAGCTTGCCGTCGGGGTCGTCGTGGTGCGGGCGCAGGTACTGCTCGAGGTCGAAACGCTCCTCGACGCCGTAGGCGAAGGGAAAGTGCTCGGCGCTCGGCGACAGCGGCAGCTCCAGCACGTCGGCCGGCGCATGTTCGATCGTGAAGGTACAGACGATCTTCAGCTCGCTGGCTGCCTGCAGCGGCTGTACCAGCGCCACCGAGTTCGAGTGCGGGTCCTGGATCATTCGCACCTTCGACGCCGGACTCACTTCGAGGTCGGTGGCGAGGACCCGCAGGTCGTGGCTGTCGCGCGGGCGGAACATCACCCGGTGCTCGCCGAAGCTCACCGGCCGGCGGTAGCGGTAGACCGTCGTGTGGGTGATGTCGTAGCGAATCGGCATGCGCAACCCCGCGCTCAGACGGCGAGCAGCTCCACTTCGAACATCAGCGTCGCGTTCGGCGGGATCACGCCGCCGGCGCCGCGCGCGCCGTAGCCGAGCTGCGGCGGAATCACGAGCACGCGCGTGCCGCCGACCTTCATGCCCTGCACGCCTTCGTCCCAACCCTTGATGACCATGCCGGCGCCGAGCCCGAAGTCGAACGGATCGTTGCGGTCCTTGCTGCTGTCGAACTTGGCGCCCTTGACGCCGTTGTTGTACAGCCAGCCGGTGTAGTGGACCGAGACCTGGCGGCCGGCGACGGCTTCGGCGCCGCTGCCCGGTACGGTGTCTTCGTATTGCAGGCCGGAGGGGGTGGTGAGCATGGCGGGGGTCCTGGAGTTTGTCGGGGTGCGCATCATGCCTGAGGCGAGGCGACCGGTGCGAAGCGCGCCGCCCATTCGCGCGTCGCCTGGGCCAGCCAGTCGCTCGGATGGGTCGCCTCGCAGGCGAGACCGAGGATCGCGCCGGCGGCCTTCAGCGCGGCGAGCGGGTCGCTCAGTTCGAGCGGCAGCGCGCCGGTCTGCTTCGACAACTTCTCGCGGTCCGCGCCGAGCAGCAGCGGCGTGTGCAGGTAGCTTGGCGTGGGCAAGCCGAGCAGGCGCTGCAGGTGGATCTGGCGGGCGGTGTTGTCGACCAGGTCTTCGCCGCGCACGACATGCGACACGCCCTGATCGGCGTCGTCCACCACCACCGCGAGCTGGTAGGCCCACAGGCCGTCGGCGCGGTGCAGCACGAAGTCGCCGACCGCCTGGGTCAGGTTCTGCGATTGGGCGCCGAGGCGGCGGTCGGTCCAGGCGATGTGGAGGTCGCCGCCGTTCGCATCGCAGGTGCGCAGCCGCGCCGCGCGCGCCGGCCGGCCGAGCAGGCCAGCGCGGCAGGTGCCCGGATAGACCAGCTCGGCATGGCGCGCATGCGGCTGGCCGATCTCCACGAGCGCCTGTTCGATGTCGCGCCGCGAACAGCCGCAGGGGTAGGCATGGTCGGCGGCGAGCAGCTGTTGCAGCGCATGCGTGTAGAGCTCGCCGCGCTGCGACTGCCACACCGGCGGCTCGTTGGGTTCGAGGCCGCAGGCGGCGAGCTGCGACAGGATCAGCGCGTCGGCGCCGGGCACGCAGCGCGGGGTGTCGACATCCTCGATGCGCACCAGCCAGCGCCCGCGGTGGGCGCGCGCATCGAGCCACGATGCCAGCGCCGCGACCAGCGATCCGGCGTGCAGCGGCCCGGTGGGCGAGGGCGCGAAGCGGCCGATGTAGCCGGCGCCGGGAAGATCGGATCGATGCATGGTCGCCCGCCTCAGGCGCTGCCCGCCGGCAGCGCGCTGCCATGCCGCTCGAGCAGGGCACGGCGCGTCGCGGGGCTTTCCAGCTGATCGAGCCACCAGCGCAGCGCCTGGCCGATCTGCGGCTTGCGCGCCGCCCCCGGCGCCGACGCGCTGGGGTGGCGCCAGGCATAGCCCAGACGCACCTGCGGCTGCGCCCGCTGCGTTTGCTTGACCACCAGCCGGCCGGCGGCAATGTGTTCGCGCGCCACCGGCTCGGGCAGGTAGCCGCAGCCGAGACAGCGCAACTGCGCTTCGAGCTTGGCCTGGGTGCTGGGCACGGTGAACACGTCCTGCCCCGGCAGCAGGTTGACGGTCAGGCGCGCCAGCCGCTGCGCCGAGTCGGCGACGGCGACCGCGCGGTGGCGCAGCAGTTCGGCGTCGGTGATGACGCCGTCGATGGCGGCCAGCGGATGGTGCGGCGCCACCGCGAAGACGAAGCCCACTTCACCGAGCGGTTGGACGTGCACCCCGCCGGCCGGGGCGCCGCGGTCCGGCCCGATCCCCACGCCGATGGCGAGGTCGGCCTGGCCGGTGACAAGCGCCTCCCAGGTGCCGGCGAGCACTTCGCTGCGAAGCTGCAGGCGCGTCACCGGCCCGCTGGCGCCGGGTCCGTCTGCCGCGCCGCCAACGCTTCCCGGCCGCAGCGCGAAGAAAGCCTCGCACAGCTCGAACACGGTGGCCCGCGACAGCACGCCGTCGACCGCGACGCTGAGCTGCGTCTCCCAGCCGGTGGCCACGCGCTTGACGCGATTGGCCACCGCGTCCATCTGGTCGAGCAGACGGCGTCCCTCGTTGAGCAGTTCCTCGCCGGCCGCGGTGAGCCGCGCCTGGCGCGAGCGGCGGTCGAACAGCAGCACGTCGAGCGCGCCTTCGAGCTGGCGCACGTTGTAGGTCAGCGCCGAAGGCACCTTGCCCAATTCGCGCGCGGCCGCCGCGAAGCTGCCGGTGCGCGCGATGACGTCCATCATCGCCAGGGCATCGGGGGTCAGGACATTGCGTGGCGCGGTCATCGACGGTACAGGAATGGGGATGGAGTTCATCTTATTTGAATGGACGCCACAGGGCGGCCGGTGCGGGCTCCTGCATGGGTCGCGATTCGACGCCGCAAGTTCCCGCGGATCGTGGCGCGGCGCTTGCTACAGTGCGCCGCATGGACGCGATGCTGAAGGTGCTGACGCTGCTGCCCGCCCTCGACTGGGTTGGGCTGGTGGTGTTCTTCGGCGGCTGGGCCGGCTACGCCTGGTTCGCGCGGCAGCGCGCCGCCACCCACATGTCGATCCTCGCGACCACCAACCGCATCCGCCGCCAGTGGATGGAGCAGACCACCCACCGCGACGTGCGCGTCGTCGACGGCGTGGTGATCCAGAACCTGTCCACCAGCCCCTCGTTCTTCGCCTCGACAACGATCCTGATCATCGGCGGCCTGCTGGCGGTGCTGGGCACGACCGACAAGGCCCATGAGCTGGTGCGCGAGATCCCGTTCGCCGCCCGCACCTCGGTGCTGGTGTTCGACCTGAAGATCGTGCTGATGCTGGTGATCTTCGTCTACGCGTTCTTCCGCTTCACCTGGTCGATGCGCCAGTACACCTTCGGCGCGCTGCTGATCGCGTCGGCGCCCGAAGCGAAGCAGTTCGACGCGCTGGGCGCCGACGGCGAGGTGCAGCGCCAGGCCTTTGCCGACAAGGCCGGGCGCGTGGTCGGGCTGGCCGCCGAGACCTTCAACGACGGGCTGCGCGCCTACTACTTCGCCTTCGCCGCGATCGGCGCGTTCTTCTCCCCGCTCGTCTTCATGCTCGCCACGGCGGGGGTGATCTACATCCTCTACCAGCGCGAGTTCCACTCCGACGTGCTGAGCGTGCTCAACGACTGA
>DASXQQ010000117.1:0-7257 GCA_036507085.1 Piscinibacter sp.
TTGTTACTGCAGTTGGTGGTGAGCACCGGCAGGCCATAGGTGTGGTGCCAGGCGCGCACCAGGTGGTCGCTCGCGGCCTTGCTGGCCGAATAGGGGCTGTTGGGCTCGTAGGCGTGCTGTTCGGTAAACGGCGCGTCGCCCGGCGCCAGCGAACCATAGACCTCGTCGGTCGACACATGATGGAAGCGAAACGCCGCCTTGTCGCCCGCCGCCAGGCCGCCCCAGTAAGCCCGCGCCGCCTCCAGCAGGGCGAACGTGCCTTCGACGTTGGTTTGCACGAACGCGGCCGGGCCGTGGATGCTGCGGTCGACATGGCTCTCGGCCGCGAAGTGGACGATGGCGCGCGGGCGGTGCTCGGCGAGCAGGCGGTCGAGCAAGGGGCGGTCGGTGATGTCCCCGTGGACGAACACGTGCTTGGGGTTGCCGTTCAACGAGGAGAGGCTCTCCAGGTTGCCGGCATAAGTCAGTGCGTCGAGGTTGAGCACCGCCTCCCCGGTCGCGGCGATCCAGTCGAGCACGAAATTCGCGCCGATGAAGCCGGCGCCGCCTGTGGCGAGGATCATGGGTTGACAGAGTTGATTCGGGCGGGACCCGGCCGATTCTAGTGGCCCCACTGTGGACCTCGAGGGGTCATTGCCCGCGCAGGCGATAATCGAAGGATGACCGAAACCCTCCAGGCGGAAGCCCCGCGCGCCGCCAGCCCCGAGGTCGCCCCACCGGCGCCCGCCCGATTCGACACCCTCGCGCTCGATCCCAAGCTGCTGCGCGCGGTGGCCGACTCCGGCTATCTGGTGATGACCCCGATCCAGGCGAAGGCGATTCCGATCGTGCTCGCCGGCCGCGACGTGATGGGCGCGGCCCAGACCGGCACCGGCAAGACGGCGGCGTTCTCGCTGCCGCTGCTGCAGAAAATGCTCAAGCACGAAAACGCCAGCATGTCGCCGGCGCGCCACCCGGTGCGTGCACTTGTGCTGGCGCCCACCCGCGAACTCGCGGACCAGGTCGCCAACAGCGTCAAGACTTACTCCAAGCACACCAAGCTGCGCGCGACGGTGGTCTTCGGCGGCATCGACATGAAGCCGCAGACGGCCGAGCTGAAGGCCGGCGTCGAGGTGCTGATCGCCACGCCGGGCCGGCTGCTCGACCACATCGAGGCGAAGAACTGCGTGCTGAACCAGGTCGAGTACGTGGTGCTCGACGAGGCCGACCGCATGCTCGACATCGGCTTCTTGCCCGACCTGCAGCGCATCCTGAGTTACCTGCCCAAGCAGCGCCAGACTCTGCTGTTCTCGGCCACCTTCTCGCCCGAGATCAAGCGGCTGGCCGAAAGCTACCTGCAGGATCCGGTGCTGGTCGAAGTGGCGCGGCCCAACGCCACCGCGACCAACGTCGAGCAGCGCTTTTTCAGCGTCAGCGTCGACGACAAGCGTGCGGCGGTGTTGAAGCTCCTGAAGGAGCGCTCGCTCAGCCAGGCGCTGATCTTCGTCAATTCCAAGCTCGGCTGCGCGCGGCTCGCGCGCTCGTTCGAGCGTGACGGCCTGCGCACCAACGCGCTGCACGGCGACAAGTCACAGGACGAGCGCTTGAAGGCGCTCGCCGCGTTCAAGCGCGGCGAGGTCGACGTACTCGTGGCCACCGACGTGGCCGCGCGCGGCCTGGACATCGTCGACCTGCCCGGCGTGTTCAATTTCGACGTGCCGTTCAACGCCGAAGACTATGTGCACCGCATCGGCCGCACCGGTCGTGCCGGCGCCTCGGGCCTCGCGATCACGCTGGTCACACGCGAGGACAACCGGCTGATCGTCGACATCGAAAAGCTGATCAAGAAAAAGATCGAGCTCGAGCCGCTGGAGCTCGACGACGACCGGCCGCGGCGCGACTTTCGCGCCGACCGGCCGCCCCGCCGCCCCGACGACGAGGCCCGCGACGGCCGCGAAGGCCGCAGCACGCCGCGCAGCAGCGGTGGCTTCAGCTATGCGATCCCAAAGCCGGTGCTCGATCCGTTCTTCGAGGCCCCCTACGAGGCGAGTGCGACGGCCGAGCCGGCCTGGGAGACGAAGGCATCCGCTTCCACCCCGGCGCCGCGTGGCCTGTCGCCCAACATCAAGCCCAAGCGCAAGGTCGCCGCGCTGTTCGGCGGCAAAGCGGACTGACGCCCTCGGCGCTCATTGCGCCAGAAGGCTGAATACCGCCGGCACGTCCTTCGGCAGCGCCGCCGGTGCGAGCTTCCAGCGGGCGACGGTGTCGGTGCGTGTCCATCCTTGCGCGAGCGTCAAGCCGCAACTGACAGACAGGCGCGTCGTGGCGTGCAGCCCGGCGAGCAGGGCACCGAGCACGGCCTCGTTGCGATACGGGGTTTCGATCACCAGCTGGGTTTGATTGAGCCGGCGCGACAGGGCCTCGAGCTCGCGAATGCGCGCGCTGCGCTCGGCCGTGTCCACCGGCAGGTAGCCGACGAAGGCGAAGCTCTGGCCGTTCAGACCGCTCGCTGCCAGCGCAAGCATCAGCGAGTTGGGTCCGGGCAGGGCGACGACCTTCACGTCGAGCCGGTGCGCTGCGTCGACGATTGCGGCGCCCGGGTCGGCGACCGCCGGCATGCCCGCCTCGGAAATCAGGCCCATGTCATGTCCCTGCAGCGCCGGCGCGAGCAGGGCATCGAGCGTGACCGGGCTCGACACCTTGGCGCCCTTTTGCGGGCGCGGCAGTTCGACGATCTGGATCGTCTGAAGGGGCTGCGCCAGCGGCGCGACGGCGTCGACGCGTTTGAGAAACGCCCGCGTCGTCTTCGCGTTCTCCGCCACCCAATGCGTCAACCCGGCGGCCACGCGGATCACGCCCAAGGGCAAGACTTCCTGCAGGCCTGCTGGCGGCGCGTCGCTCGCCACGCCGAAGTCGAGCGTGTTCGGAATGAGGAACAAGGTGCCGCTCATACCGACAAGGGGTCCAGCCCCGCCTCGCGCAACAACTGGCAGGTCTTGATCAGCGGCAAGCCGACCAGCGCCGTCGGGTCGCTCGACTCGATGCTGTCGAGCAAGGCGATGCCCAGCGTCTCCGCCTTCGCGCTGCCGGCGCAGTCATACGGTTGCTCCGCGAGCAGGTAGCGTTCGATCTCGCCGTCGCTGAGTGTGCGAAAGCGCACCGTCACCGGCACCAGCGCGCTGCCGGCGTGATGCGTGTCCGCGCGGACCACCGCGACGGCGGTGTGGAACACCACGCTGCAGCCGCTCATCGCGCGCAATTGCTGGCGCGCTCGCTCGTGACTGCCAGGCTTGCCGACGGGCTGACCGTCGTGCTCGGCCACCTGGTCGGAACCGATGACGACGGCGTGGGGAAAGCGGGCCGCGACCTCGTGCGCCTTGGCCAGCGCGAGGCGCAAGGCCGTGGCGGCCGGCGCTTCACCCGGCAGGGGCGCCTCGTCGACGGCAGGCGCCTGCACGTCGAACGGCAGTCGCAGCCGGCCCAGCAATTCGCGCCGGTAGCGCGAGGTCGAGCCGAGGATGAGCGGAAGGCGTGCGGGCGTCATGCGGCCGATTGTCGCGGACGCACCTACACTTGGGTCATGAGACCGCGCCCCTTCGACCCGCGCCACCTCGACGTGGAAGCCTTCGCCAAGGAGGGCGCCGAGCTCGCCGGCGAGTGGCCGCTGCCGGTGCTCGATCGGCTGGCCGACGCCGCGCATGCCGACGCGAAGCCCGCCGCCGGCGATGTCGCCCGATGGCGCGCGCGCGGCGAGAGCCTCCCGGTGCGCGGCGCCGCGCCGCAAACCTGGCTGCACCTCGCGGCCGACACGCGGCTGTCGCTGATCTGCCAGCGCTGCCTCGGGCCGCTGGACACGCCGGTCGAGGCGCAGCGCAGCTTCCTGTTCGTGGCCGACGAAGACATGGCGGCCCAGCTCGATGCGGACAGCGAAGACGATGTGCTGGCTCTGACCCGATCGCTGGATTTGCGCGCCCTGGTGGAAGACGAACTGTTGCTCGCCTTGCCGCTGGTGCCGCGCCACGAGGCCTGTCCCGAACCCTTGCCGCGGGACCGCGACGAAGCGATGGCCGAGCCGCCTGCGAATCCGTTTGCCGCCTTGTCCGTGCTCAAGCGCGGCGGCCCGGCGAGTTAACGGCGGCGCAAAGCGGAGGCGCCCGGGCGTCATGCTAGAATCGCCGGCTTTTCAGCGCGCGCATTCGCGGTTGTCTTGCGCGCAGCTTCAGCTCTCGGCACAACGGTGCGGGAGCGTCCTAGGAGATTCCCATGGCCGTTCAGCAGAACAAGAAGTCGCCTTCGAAGCGTGGCATGCACCGCGCGCACAACGCCCTGACCAATCCGGGCACCGCGGTCGAGCCGACCACCGGCGAAACCCATCTGCGCCACCACATCAGCCCGACCGGCTTCTACCGCGGTCGCAAGGTCCTGAAGACCAAGGCAGACGCCTAATTCCGCCTTGCACCTGGCAGTGCCGGGCGTTCGCATTTGATGCGTGCTGCCGGCTGACATGAGCGCGCCATCTCCCTTGACGCAAGTCCGCCTCGCGGTCGACTGCATGGGTGGTGACCACGGCCCGTCGGTCACGTTGCCGGCCTGCCAGGCGTTCCTGGCGGCCCATCCCGAAGCCGAATTGATTCTCGTCGGACGCGCCGACGCATTGGCCCGCGCCGCCGCGTGGCCGCGCTGCACCACGGTGATCGCGACCGAGCTGGTCGAGATGGACGACCCGATCGAGGTCGCGCTGCGCCGCAAGAAAGACTCGTCGATGCGGGTGGCGATCAGCCAGGTCAAGGCCGACGACACCGGCGCGGCGGCCGCGCAGGCCTGCGTGTCGGCGGGAAACACCGGCGCACTGATGGCCGTCTCGCGCTACCTGCTGAAGACGCTCGAGGGCATTGACCGCCCGGCCATCGCGACCGTGATGCCCAACGAGCGCGACGGCTACACGACCGTCCTCGACCTCGGCGCGAACGTCGATTGCACCGCCGAACACCTGCTGCAGTTCGCGGTGATGGGCAGTGCGCTGGTGGCCGCCGTCGAAGGCAAGGAGAACCCGTCGGTCGGGCTGCTCAACATCGGCGAAGAAGCCATCAAGGGTAGCGACACCATCAAGCGCGCCGGCGAACTGCTGCGCGCCGCCGCGGCGAGCGGCCACATGAACTTCCACGGCAATGTCGAAGGCAACGACATCTTCAAGGGCACGACCGACATCGTGGTCTGCGATGGCTTCGTCGGCAATGTCGCGCTGAAGACTGCGGAGGGCCTGGCGTCGATGCTGTCGAATTTCGTCAAGCAGGAATTCACCCGCAACCTCTTCACGCGCCTGGCGGCGCTGGCCGCGCTGCCGGTGCTGCACCGCCTGAAGGCGCGGGTCGACCACCGGCGCTACAACGGCGCGGCGCTGCTGGGCCTGCGCGGGCTGGTGTTCAAGAGCCATGGTTCGGCCGATGCGTTCGCGTTCGAGCAGGCCCTCAATCGGGCTTATGATGCCGCCCGCAACGGCCTGCTGGCGCGGGTTCACGACCGGATTCTCGACACGCTCGCGGCCATGCCGGCGGTCGCGAACGAGGACGATTCGAAGTTGTCAGACGCTGTACGCACCGCATGAATCCGACCCCACTTCGCTACTCGCGCATCACCGGCACCGGCAGCTTCCTGCCGCCGAAACGGCTGACCAATGAGGATCTGGTCGCGCAGCTGGCCGCCACCGGTGTCGAGACCTCCGATCAATGGATCGTCGAGCGAACCGGCATCCGCGCGCGCCACTTCGCCGCGCCCGACGTGACGTCGAGCGACCTTGCCGCCGAGGCGGCGCGGCGTGCGCTCGCCGCCGCGAATTGCGACGCCGCACAGATCGACCTCATCATCGTCGCCACGTCCACGCCGGACATGGTCTTCCCGTCGGCCGCGTGCATGGTGCAGGAGAAGCTGGGGGTTCAAGGCTGCCCGGCGTTCGACGTCCAGGCCGTGTGCTCGGGCTTCGTCTACGCGCTTGCGATCGCCGACTCGATGATCAAGACCGGCGCGGCCAGCAAGGCGCTGGTGATCGGCGCTGAAGTGTTCTCGCGCATCCTCGATTTCAAGGACCGCACGACCTGCGTGCTGTTCGGCGATGGCGCGGGCGCGGTGGTGCTCGAGGCGAGCAAGGAGCCCGGCATCCTCGCGAGCGCGCTGCACGCCGACGGGCGCCACGTCGACATCCTGTGCACGCCGGGCACGGTGGCCGGCGGCGTCGTGCTCGGCAACCCGCTGCTACAGATGGACGGGCCGGCCGTGTTCAAGCTGGCGGTGGGCGTGCTCGAAGACGTGGCGCGCGAGGTGCTGGCCAAGGCCGGGCGCAGCGATGCCGACATCGACTGGCTGATCCCGCACCAGGCCAACATCCGCATCATGCAGAGCACGGCGAAGAAGCTGAAGCTCGCGATGGACAAGGTGGTCGTCACCGTCGACCGCCACGGCAACACCTCGGCGGCGTCGATCCCGCTGGCGCTCGACGACGCGGTGCGCAGCGGCCAAGTCAAGCCGGGCGACACGCTGATGCTCGAAGGCGTCGGCGGCGGCTTCACCTGGGGCGCCGTGCTGCTCGATTTCTGAGCCCGCGGTCAGCCGAATCACAAAACAGACAAACGAGAATCAGCGATGACGTCGTTCGCATTCGTTTTCCCTGGACAGGGCTCGCAATCGGTCGGCATGCTCGATGCCTGGGGCGACCACCCGGCAGTCTTGCAGACCCTGGTCGAAGCCTCCGAGGCCCTGGGCGAAGACATCGCGCGCCTGATCCACGAAGGCCCGAAAGAGCAGCTCGACCTCACCACCAACACCCAGCCGGTGATGCTGACTGCAGGCATCGCCTGCTACCGCGCCTGGCTGGCCGAGACCGGCATCGCGCCGTCGGTGCTCGCGGGCCATTCGCTGGGCGAGTACAGCGCGCTGGTGGCCGCCGGTTCGCTGGCACTCGCTGACGCGCTGCCGCTGGTGCGCTTTCGCGCGCAGGCGATGCAGGACGCGGTGCCGGTGGGCGTCGGCGCAATGGCGGCGATCCTCGGCATGGACGCGCAAGCGGTGCGCGAGGGCTGTGCCGAGGTGGCCGCAGCGACCGGCGAAGCGGTCGAGGCGGTGAACTTCAACGACCCGAAGCAGACCGTGATCGCCGGCACCAAGGCGGGTGTCGAGAAGGCCTGCGAGGCGCTGAAGGCCCGGGGCGCCAAGCGCGCACTGCCGCTGCCGGTGTCGGCGCCGTTCCACTCGAGCCTGATGCGCCCGGCCGCCGAACGCCTGAAG
>DASXQQ010000118.1:0-5565 GCA_036507085.1 Piscinibacter sp.
AAGTTCCCGGGCAAGCTGCTGGCCTACAACTGCTCGCCGTCGTTCAACTGGAAGAAGAACCTCGACGACGCGACGATCGCCAAGTTCCAGCGCGAGCTGGGCGCGATGGGCTACAAGTTCCAGTTCATCACGCTGGCCGGCTTCCATGCGCTGAACTACGGCATGTTCGACCTGGCTTACGGTTACGCGCGCAACAACATGAGCGCCTTCGTCGAGCTGCAGGAGAAGGAATTCGCCGCGGCCGAGAAGGGCTTCACCGCGGTCAAGCACCAGCGCGAAGTCGGCACCGGTTACTTCGACGCGGTCACCACCACGATCGAGCGCGACGCGTCCACCGCGGCGTTGAAGGGCTCGACCGAGGACGAGCAGTTCTTCGACGCCAAGCACGCGTGAAGTCAGGGCCGCGCGCGCAGCGCGGCCCTTGCGAAGCAAGCCCGGAAGCCACAAGCTTCCGGGCTTTTTTCGTGAAATTGCGCATGTGCGTGGGGTAGCCATGTCGGCTTCATGCCCGCATCATCGAAGCCCATGCGAACGCGTAACACGAAGCAGGCGCTGCTCGGGGAAGCCCGCGCGGCGCTTGCCGCCGCCTCCGATGCGCGCCACGCGGGTGAACACCGTCGCGGCGCCGAGGCGGCGCGCCGGGCGCTCGAATTCGCGCAGCGCGCCGGCAATCTGCGGCTGCAAGCCTCGGCGCACGGCCTGCTCGCCTTGCACCAGTGGCGCGTCGGCGACGCCGAGGCTGCGATCGCCAACTGCCACCACGCGCTGCCGCTGCTCAAGCGCGAGCGCGATGCCGGCGAGCGCTCGCAACTGCTGTGCACGCTGGCGATGGCCTACAACGACGTGGGCTTGCACAGTGACGCATTGACCCATGTGAAGAAGGCGCTGGACGCGGCCCGCGCGGCGGGCGACCCCTCGCTGATGAGCTGGGCGTTGAACCGCGCCGGCTCCACCTACGAGCAGCTGGCGGCGCCGGCGGATGCCGAGCGCTTCTTGCTGCAGGCGCTCGAGATCGCGCGCAGCATCCAGGGCAGCGAGGAGATGTTCAGCGCGCTCAACAACCTGTGCAGCAACCTGATCGCGAGTGCCGACCGCCTCGACGCGGCAGACGCCCAGGCCGCGCTCGAGCGCGCCATCGGCTACGGGACCGATGCGCTCGTGCTCGCACGGCAATCCGGCAATGCGCACCGCCAGGCGATTTGCCACGGCAACCTCGGGGTGGCGTTGATGCGGCTCGGTGAGCATGCGAGCGCGCTCGAGCATGTGCAGACGAGCCAGCAGCTTGCGCAGGCTCACGGCTATCGCTCGATGACGCTGTCGGCGGTGGCCGACCGGGCCGAGCTGCTCGGGCGCATGGGGCAGCTCGATGCGGCCATCGCGCTCTACGAGGAGTCGCTCGCCGCGGCCCATGGCGCCGACGACCGTGCGCTGCGGCTGAGCCTGCACAACGGCTTGTACAAGGGCTACAAGGCGCAGGGCGACGCCGTTCGTGCGCTCGCGCATCACGAAGCGATGCTGCCGATCGAGCGCGAGCGCATGCAGCAGCGCGCCGATACGCAGGCGCGGCTGCTGCTGCACCGGCTCGAGCTCGAGCAGGTGCGCGCCGAGGCCGAGCGCGCGCGGCTCGACGCCGAGGTGCAGCGCCTGCGCGCGATCCAGCTCGAAGTCGAGAACCGCCAGCTCGCAGTCAAGGCGACCGAGCTCGGCCGGCACGCGCTCGAAGACCAGCTCACCGGCCTCGCCAACCGCCGCCACATCGACCATGAGCTGCCGCTGCAGATGGCGCTCGCGCGCGAGCACGAAAGCGTGCTGAGCGTCGCGGTGATCGACCTCGACCACTTCAAGCATGTCAACGACCGCTACGGCCACACCGTCGGCGACGACGTGCTGCGCGTGGTGGCGCGCATCCTGCTCGACAAGACGCGCGGCTCCGACCTGCTGGCGCGCATGGGCGGCGAGGAGTTCCTCGTCGTCTTCAGCGGCACGCCGCTGCACGTGGCGGTCGAGATCTGCGAGCGGCTGCGCCAGGCTATCGAGAGCCACGACTGGAGTCACGTCGCGGCGGGGCTGGCCTTGACGATCAGCATCGGCGTGTGCGACATGCCGCGCGATCTCGACGTGCGCGGCTTGCTCGACCGCGCCGATGCGGCGCTCTACGCGGCGAAGCGGGAAGGGCGCAACCGGGTACAGGTCGCGATGTCCTGAAGCCCCGATGCCGAGTGCCCGGCACAAGCGCGACTGGCTCGGTCAAGTCAATACTGGGCGGCGATGCCGCCGCGCTCATCTTGCGCGCCCGCGCCGCTGATGACCTTGTCGAGCCGGGCCGCGAGCTCGCGATCGAGCTTCAAGAGGCGCGCATGGTCGGCCCGAGCGCGAGCGAGGTCACCCATCTGCGTGAACAGCACCCCGCGGTACATGTAGGCTTGGGCCAGATCGGGTTTGAGTTCGAGGGCTCGGTTGTAGTGCTTCAGCGAGCGCTCGAAATTGTGCGCACCCTGCATGCGCAGGCTGAACGCGAGGTTGTTGTGCGCTTCGGCGAGCGTCTCGTCCTCGCGCAAGGCCTGCTCGAACCGGGCCTGTGCGGCGCCGTATTGCCGGCGCAGCAGCAGCGCCACCCCGTCGTTGTAGTGGCGTACCGCGCGCTCGCGCGCGCCGCCCGCAGGGACCGGCAGCGGGTCGCTCTCCACCGCGGCGAGGGGCGCGCAAGCGGCCAGCAGCATCAGGCACAACATCGCGCGCCGCCCGGCGGCAGCCGAAGAACCGCGCGTCGGATCAGCCACGGCGCAGAAACCGCTTGGCATCGGCGACCTCGGGGCGAGGGCTGTCGGCCACGTCGGTCAGATCGAGAACCCGGCCGTGGTACTGGCGCGCCTTCTGTGTGTCGCCGCTGCGTTCCGCGGCGGCCGCCGCACCGGCGGTGGCGCGCAGGCGATTGGGTTCCTTCTGCAGCACGGCCTCGAACTCGCGCAAGGCTTCGGCGGCCCGGCCCTGTTCGAGCAGCACGCTCGCGAGCACTTCACGCGCCGGCAGGATCGGCCCCGGTGTGACGACGTGCTTTTCGGTCGCATCCTCACGCGCGGCCGCCTTGCGCAGGCGCTCGATACCTTCGTCGCGCCGGCCGTCGCCGAACGCCGCAAAGCCGCTGACGACCTCGGACTGGATGTCGATCTGCTCGACCCAGTAGCCCAGCTTGAGCGCGGCCGTGGCTTCGCGCAACTGCTGCAGCCGGGTCACCTCGGCCTGCGCGGCCGCTGCATTCTTGGCCGCCGCGGCGCCCAGGCCGCGCGCAAACGCGTTGATCGCCTCGGCGTGCGGGTACTTCGTCCACGGATAGTCGGCGGGCGTCGGCGCAACGTTCAGTCCCGCAGCCTCCTGCCACGCACCGCGCTCGATCGCCAGCCGCGCGGGAATGGCAGCATAGGCGTAGGCCGCTGCGAAGCTGTCGATCTTGTTCGGCAGCGCCACCATGTCGGCCATCACCTTGCGGGCGGCTGCGTCCTGGCCGAGTTGCAGATGGGCGTAGACCATGTAGTCGTAGGCATGCAGCGTGTTGAAGCTCTTGCCGGCATCGGTGCGGGACGAAGCACTGTTCGACGCGATCGATTCGCGCCAGGCCCCGACGCGCGTGAAGATGTGGGACGGCATGTGCTGCGCGTGCGCGGCATCGGGCGCGATCTTGTCGTAGCGCTTCGCCGCGTCGAGGCCCTTGCCGGCTAGCGGCGGGTAGTCGTAGCTGTGGATCAGGTAATGCGCCACCCCCGGATGTTCGGGCTGGGCCTTGAACAGCGGCTCGAGGATCGCGGCGGCGTGCAGCTGATTCGTGTATTGCTTGTCGGCCGGGTCGAAGTTCGCCGACAGCACCAGGGCGTACAGGATCGCCGCTTCAGTGTCGTCGGGATAGCGCTTGGCGACGCCTTCGAGTGCGAGCTCCAGTGCCTTGGCGCGCGTGCGGTGGTTAAGCTTGTCGTGATCCTTGAAGAACACCGCCAGGGCGTCCACATAGTCGCGCTCGCGCTGCGTTTTCAAGCCGGCGGTTCGTGCCGCCTCGAGCCCGTCACTCCCCGCGGCGAGCGTCGCCGCCGACACGTTGCCGGGCCAGCCGAACGGGTTGTCGAGCGAGCCCAGCACGCGCGCCCAATGCGCCATGCCGCAGCTCGGATCGGCCTTTAGGGTGCGCTCCAGCGGATCCTTCAGGTACGACCATGCGAACGAGTGGTAGTAGGCCATCGCGAGGTTGAATTCGCGCTGCGCTGCCTCGCTGCACTCGACCTTGAACTGCACCTTGCCCAGCCGGGCCGGCTCGGCGCCGGCCGCACTTGCGGCAACGGGCAGGGAGGAGATCAACGCGAGCATGGCAGTGGCCAGCGGCGCGGGGAACTGCGTCGCGAACTTGGTCATGGGGACCTCCGTGTTGCGGACTGTGCGTGGCGCAGTCGACAGGTTCTGTGTCAATCCAATTTAGGCGACGGCGGGGGTCGCCACAACCGGTGTTCGTTGTCGCCGCGCTACCACTACCAGTTCCGGATCTCCGGATTCTGGTAAGTGAACTCGTTCGGTGCCGCCAGGTTGGTGTACGAGAACGACAGGCTCACGTCCAGCGAGGCCACCTGGTGCCACCAGGCCAAGGGCAGAAACATCGTCTCGCCGGGTTCGACCACGACGTCCAGCACCTTCACGCCGCGAAACAGCGGGTAGCGGTGGAAATCCGGCCGGTCCAGGTCGATCGGGCTGAACACGTTGTTGTGGTTGTACAGGCGCGGCGTGTCCAGCGGGGAGATGAGGCGCCAGTGTTTGCGGCCGACGATCTGGGTGTGGAACAGCATGATGGTGTCGTGGTGCAGCGGCGTCAGCGTTCCGGCCGGGCCGAACCAGAACGACGAGCGCTGCGCCAACAGGCTTCGGTCGCAGTAGTCGGGCAGGGTTCCGATGTCGTCGAGCAAGGGTGCGAGCTCGGGACGGCGCAGCGCTTCGTTGTTCGCCGTCATGTAGTAGTCGTTGGTGACGCCGCCGGTCATCACCCGGTCGACGAAGTCGCCCAGCCGCGCGATCCGCCGGTGATCCAGCTTGTTCTCCTCGTACTTCGGATCGGCGTCGCGCCCGTCCTGGATTTCCACGTCCAGATGGCCGAAGCGCCGTTTCAGGTCGTCCGGCGACCAGCGCGACATCGCCGGCCAATCGCGCGCGATGCCGGTGATGACCAGCGGCCGGCAGCCGCGAACATAGCGCTGGATGAACTCGTCGTGCGACAGGTGGCTGCGCTTTTCGACCCGCGTGTAGTCGGGCTCCGACTCCCACAGCTTCTGCAGGTTCGACGTGACCGATTCGAGCTTGCGCTGCAGTTGCTGCATCCGCCGCGCCGCCCGGAATGCGGGCTCGTCCTCGATGCGCCGCATGGCCTCCTGACACTCGGCGGGGTCCAGGCCGCTGGCCGTCATCGTCGCCAGCATCGACTCGGGCGTGCAGTCGCGCAGCCGGTTCTCGGCAATCCACTGGCGCCAGCCATCGTCGAGCGCGACGGCGTTGACCTGGCGCGGGCGCGGTGCGGGGGGAATGTTGGCGTGCTGT
>DASXQQ010000119.1:0-11763 GCA_036507085.1 Piscinibacter sp.
TGGTGCAGTCGCCGAAGGTGCAGACGGTCTATGTCGCGCCGGGCAACGGCGGCACCGCGCTCGACAAGCGGCTGCACAACCTGGCGATCACCGACTTCGCCGAGCTCGCCGACTTCGCGCAGAGCGAGAAGATCGCGCTCACGGTGGTGGGGCCGGAGGCGCCGCTCGCCGCCGGCGTGGTCGACCTGTTTCGCGAGCGCGGCCTGCGTGTCTTCGGGCCGACACGGGCCGCCGCGCAGCTGGAAAGCTCGAAGGCCTTCGCCAAGTCGTTCATGCATCGCCACCAGATTCCGACCGCAGGCTATGAGACCTTCAGCGACGCCGTCGCCGCGCGTGCGTACGTCGACGCCAAGGGCGCGCCCATCGTCATCAAGGCCGATGGCCTGGCGGCGGGCAAGGGCGTCGTGGTGGCCACCACGCTCGCGCAGGCGCATGAGGCCATCGACTGGATGCTGCTGGACAACAAGCTCGGCGTGCAGCACAACGTCGGCGGCGCGCGCGTCGTGATCGAGGACTTTCTCGAAGGGGAAGAAGCCAGCTTCATCGTGCTGTGCGATGGCAAGAACGTGCTGTCGCTCGCCACCAGCCAGGATCACAAGCGCCTGCTCGACCACGACGAGGGGCCGAACACCGGCGGCATGGGCGCCTATTCGCCGGCGCCGGTGGTCACGCCGAACGTGCATGCGAAGGTGATGCACGAAATCATCCTGCCGACCATCCACGGCATGGCGAAGGAAGGCAACTCCTTCACCGGCTTCCTCTACGCCGGCCTGATGATCGACGCGCAGGGCGACCCGCGCACGGTCGAATTCAACTGTCGTCTCGGCGACCCCGAAACGCAGCCGATCATGATGCGGCTGAAGAGCGACCTTTTCGACGTGCTGATGTACGCCACCGAAGGCACGCTCGACCAGGTGGAGCTGCAGTGGGACCGTCGCACGGCGCTTGGCGTGGTGATGGCCGCCGCCGGCTACCCGCTGGACCCGCGCAAGGGCGACGCGGTCACCGGCCTGCCTGCCGAAGCGAGCGACGCGATGGTGTTCCACGCCGGCACCACGCTGCGCGACGCCGAACTCGTCACTGCCGGCGGGCGCGTGCTGTGCGTCACCGCGCTCGGCGACTCGGTGAAGCAGGCGCAGCACCGCGCCTACGAGGTGCTAGAAGGCATCCACTTCGACGGCGCGCAATGCCGGCGCGACATCGGGCACCGCGCGATCAAGCGCTGAGAACCTGTGAACCCATTCAACGTGCCCGCGTGGGCCCCCACAAAGCGCCCAATCGAGGCGCAAAGCGCAGCCGTGTCGGGGGACACGGCGAGCATTTGCAACGCGGAGTGGGCGCTTTGTGGGGGCCCACCCGGAGGGCCGGGGCGGCCCAGGGCGCTGGGCGGCGTTGCGCCGCTTGCCCGGGCGGCCAGCCCGGGCTGCGCGTCGCGCCTTGCCCAGCGCCCTGGGCCACCCCGGCGCGGGCACGTTGAATGGGTTCACAGGTTCTGACATGGACACGCTCGCGGTCCGCGACTACCTGCTCGCCTTGCAGGCGCGCATCGTCGCGGCGATGGAAGCCGAGGACGGCGCGCCCTTCATCAGCGACCGCTGGGTGCGTGAAGCGGGTGGCCCGCTCGAAGGCGAGGGTCTGTCGCGCCTGCTCGAAGAGGGCGGCCTGCTCGAACGCGGCGGCTGCAGCTTCTCGCAGGTGAAGGGCAAGACGCTGCCGCCCTCGGCCACGCAGCACCGCCCGGAACTCGCCGGCGCCCCGTTCGAGGCGATGGGCGTGTCGCTGGTCTTCCACCCGCGCAACCCCCATGTGCCGACGGTGCACATGAACGTGCGCATGCTCGCCGCCTTGCCGGAAGGACGTGAGCCGGTCACCTGGTTCGGCGGCGGCATGGACCTCACGCCCTACTACGGCTTCGAGGAAGACGCGCAGCACTTCCACCGCGTCATCCGCGACGCGCTCGCGCCCTTCGGCGACGACAAGTACCCACGCTTCAAGCGCTGGTGCGACGAGTACTTCTTCCTGAAGCACCGCAACGAGCCGCGCGGCATCGGCGGCGTGTTCTTCGACGACTTTTCCGAACTGGCCTTCGAAGGCAGCTTCGCGATGACGCGCGCGGTCGGCGACGCCTTTCTTGCTGCGTACCTGCCGATCGTGCAGCGGCGCCGTGGCCTGCCATACGGCGAGCGCGAGCGCGAATTCCAGGCGCTGCGGCGCGGGCGCTATGTCGAGTTCAACCTGGTGTTCGACCGCGGCACCTTGTTCGGTCTGCAGTCAGGCGGGCGCACCGAATCGATCCTGATGTCGATGCCGCCGATCGTGAAGTGGCGCTACAACTGGCAGCCCGCGCCGGGCTCGCCCGAGGCGCGGCTCTACACCGACTTTCTGCGGCCGCGCGAGTGGGCGGATGAGGTCGCGGCTTGAGACGCATCGGCCTCTTCGGCGGCAGCTTCGATCCGGTGCACAACGCCCATGTGGCGCTCGCGCAGCTCGCGCTCGACCGGCTGCGGCTCGACGAGCTGCGCTGGGTGCCCGCCGGCCAGCCATGGCAAAAGAGCCGCGAGCTTGCGCCCGCGGCCGACCGCGTGGCGATGCTTGCGCTGGCGATGCAAGGCGAGCCGCGCTTCATGCTGGAGCGCAGCGAGGTCGAGCGCGGTGGCCCGAGCTACACGCTCGACACGGTGCGCGAACTGCAGGCGGCACAGCCGGGGGCGCAATGGTTTCTGATCGTCGGCCAGGACCAGTGCGCCGGGCTGCACACCTGGCATGGCTTCGAGGAATTGCTGGAGCGGGTGACGCTCGCGGTGGCCAACCGGCCGGGCACGCCGGTCGTGCCGAATCCGCAACTCGGCGCCGTCGCGCCGCAGGCGATCCCGCTGCCGATGATGGACGTGTCGTCGACCGAGATCCGCCGCCGCATCGCCGCGGGGCAGGGCATCGACGATCTGGTGCCCGCCGCCGTGGCACGCTATATTGACCAACACCGCCTCTACCGAGGAAACGCCAGGAGCTGAATGGACATTCGTAAACTGCAACGCGCCATCGTCGATGGTCTGGAAGATGTGAAGGGCCACAACATCGCCGTCTTCAACACCGAGCATCTGTCGCCGCTGTTCGAACGCGTGATCATCGCGTCGGGCACCAGCAACCGGCAGACCAAAGCGCTGGCCTCCAGCGTGCGCGATGCGGTCAAGTCCAGGGGCTTCGGGGTGATGCGCACCGAGGGCGAAGACAACGGCGAATGGATCATCGTCGACTGCGGCGCTGCGGTAGTGCACGTGATGCAGCCGGCGATTCGCGACTACTACCACCTCGAAGAGATCTGGGGCGACAAGCCGGTGAAGATGAAGATCGACACCCAGCCAGTGAAGCTGGTGAAGGCGGCGCCGCCGCAGAAGGTGGCCCCGGCCAAGAAGGCCGCCCCGGCGAAGAGGGCTGCGCCCAAGGCAGCTGCTCCCGCCAAGAAAGCGGCCGCGAAGAAGGCACCGGCGCGCAAGGCGCCGGCGAAGACCGGCGTCACCCGCACTGTCGGGGTGAAGAGCGCCGCCGCCAAGAAGGCACCGGCGAAGAAAACCGCGCGCCGCGCGTGAAGCTGCTGCTCGTCGCGGTCGGCCAACGCCAGCCGGCCTGGGCGCAGACCGCCTACGACGATTTCGCGAAGCGCTTTCCGCCCGAGCTGCGGCTCGAGCTGAAAGCGGTCAAGGCCGAGCCGCGCGGCTCGAAGACGGCCGGGCAGCTGATGGCCGCCGAGGCGGCCCGGCTCGAGGCCGGTATTCCGAAGGGGGCGCGCCGGATCGTGCTCGACGAGCGCGGGGTGCGCCTGACGACGCTTCAGCTGGCCGAACGCATGAAAGCCTGGATGAACGACGGCCGCGATGTGGCGTTGCTGGTGGGCGGCCCCGACGGGCTCGATGCCTCGTTGAAGCAGACGGCCGACGAAACGCTGCGCCTGTCGGACCTGACCCTGCCGCATGCCTTCGTGCGCGTGCTGCTGGCCGAAGCGCTGTACCGCGCGTGGACGGTGATGGTGAATCATCCGTATCACCGTGAGTGAGACGCGGCACACCCCCCACCCGTTCGGGCTGAGCTTGTCGAAGCCCCGCGCGGCCCCGTGCAAGGCTTCCTTCGACTTGCCTTTAGTCCTGAGCTTGTCGAAGGGTCAGGACGATCGGAAATACAGGCTCAGCCCGAACGGAAGGGGTTGACGGCTCCATGACCTCGAACCACAGCTTCATCTACCTCGCCTCCCAAAGCCCGCGCCGTCGTCAGCTGCTCGAGCAACTCGGCGTGCGTCACGAGCTCCTGCTGCCCGGCCCCGACGAAGACGCCGAGGCACTGGAAGCGGAACTCGCCGGCGAGCTACCCGCCGCCTACGTCGAGCGCGTGACGCGCGCCAAGCTGCATGCCGCCCGCACGCGACTTGCCGCGCGCAAGCTCCCGCCCGCGCCGATCCTCTGCTCCGACACCACCGTCGCGCTCGGCCGCCGCCTGCTCGGCAAGCCCGCCGACGCGACCGGCGCGGCACGCACGCTGACCCTGCTCGCGGGCCGCACCCACCGCGTGATCACCGCGGTGGCGCTCGCCTGGGGCCGGCGCGAGGCGCTGGCGGTGAACGTTTCGCGCGTCAGCTTCGGTGCCGTCAGCGCGCGCGCCATCGCTCACTACGTCGCCACCGGCGAACCCTTCGGCAAGGCCGGCGCCTATGCGATCCAGAGCGCCGCGGCGGCGTGGATCAGCCATATCGAAGGCAGCTACTCCGGTATCATGGGTTTGCCCCTGTACGAGACGGCACAACTGCTCCGACAAGCGCGCGTTTCCTTCTGAACACGCCGCGGAAAAAACATCCCGTCCATGCAAGACATCCTCATCAACTGGACGCCACAGGAAACGCGCGTCGCCGTGGTCGAGAACGGCGCGGTGCAGGAGCTCCACGTGGAGCGCACCCTGGAGCGCGGCCTGGTCGGCAACATCTACGCCGGCCGGGTGGCGCGCGTTCTGCCCGGCATGCAATCGGCGTTCATCGACATCGGGCTCGAGCGCGCGGCCTTCCTGCATGTGGCCGACGTCCATGTGAACGGCGGCACCGCGCGTGGTGAACACGGGCCCGGCATCCCGCCGCCGCCACCGATCGAGCGCCTGGTGTTCGAAGGCCAGACGCTGACGGTGCAGGTGATCAAGGACCCGATCGGCACCAAGGGCGCGCGGCTGTCGACGCAGATCAGCATCGCCGGGCGGCTGCTCGTCTTTCTGCCGCAGGACGACCACATCGGCATCTCGCAGAAGATCGGCTCGCCCGAGCTGCGCGAGCAGTTGCGCGCGCGCATGGTGGCGCTGGTGGGCAACCCGGAAGACGGCGGGGGTGGCGGCTTCATCCTGCGCACCAACGCCGAAGAAGCGACCGACGCCGAGCTCGCCGACGACATCGCCTACCTGCGTAAGACCTGGGCCGCGATCCGCGAGCGCAGCTTCAAGTCGCCGGCCGGGACGCTGTTGCACCAGGACCTGAGCCTCGCCGAGCGGGTGCTGCGCGACCTGGCGCACGACGAAACGCAGTCGATCCGCATCGACTCGCGCATCCAGTACGAGGCGCTGAAGGCCTTCGGCGAGCAGTTCACGCCCACCTCGGTGAGCCAGCTCGAGCACTACAAGGGCGAGCGGCCGATCTTCGACCTCTACAACATCGACGAGGAGATCACCCGCGCCCTGGCGCGCCGCGTCGACCTGAAGTCGGGCGGCTACCTGATCATCGACCAGACCGAGGCGCTGACGACGGTCGACGTGAACACCGGCGGCTACGTCGGCGCGCGCAATTTCGACGACACGATCTTCAAGACCAACCTCGAAGCGGCGCAGGCGATCGCGCGCCAGCTGCGCCTGCGCAACCTCGGCGGCATCATCATCGTCGACTTCATCGACATGGCGCGCGAGGAGCACCAGACGGCGGTGCTGGCCGAATTCCGCAAGCAGCTCGTGCGCGACCGCACCAAGATCACCGTCAGCGGCTTCACCCAGCTCGGGCTGGTGGAGATGACGCGCAAGCGCACCCGCGAGTCGCTCGCCCACATGCTGTGCGAACCCTGCCCCACCTGCGAAGGCAAGGGCCAGGTGAAGACGCCGCGCAGCGTCTGCTACGACATCCTGCGCGAGATTCTTCGCGAGGCGCGCCAGTTCAACCCGAAGGAATTCCGCATCATCGCGTCGGCCGCGGTGGTCGAGATGCTGCTCGACGAGGAGAGCCAGCACCTGGCGGGGCTGTCCGACTTCATCGGCAAGCCGATTTCACTGCAGGCCGAGGCGACGGGCTCGCCGGAGCAGTACGACATCGTGCTGATGTGAGGGCCAGCGTTGCTTGCCAGCTTGCGTCGTGGTCTCATCAGCAAGCCGTGACGCGCAGCGCGATCAGGGGCGCGGCTCGGCTGCGCTGCGCGCGGCCAGCCAGGCCCTGATCTGCTCGTCCTGCGGATGGCGTGCGATGACGCGCGTCTTGAGGTACGGAAAGCCGGCACGTACCAGTTCCGCCCAGCGCAGCGAGGTGTCGTCCGAACTCAAGGGGTCGCCGGAGAGCGACGGGAACAGCGCTTCGCAGCGCAGGCCCTGCGTTGCGAGCAGCGATGTGATGCGCGATTCGTAGAGGTCGATGACCTGCGACTTGCTCGGCCAATTGAGCATGCGCGCGAACAGCGTCGTCACCACGCTGCTTTGAAGTGCCGGCGCGTTGAACACGAGGAAGTAGCTTTGCAGATGACGCTGCGGCGCCAGCGCCTCGGTCAGGCCGACCACATCGCAGTCGGAGCTGCGAACGCGATCGATCATGCGGGTGAAGTCGGCCGTGCTCAACGGGCCGACGATGCTGTCGTTGACGAGGAACAGGCGCGACCAGCGCTCGGTGCCTTCGCACAGCGACCAGGCGTGCGCCCAGGCACCGAAGTCGAAGCCGGTGTTCTGGCGGATCAGCGCGCCGCTCAAGCGATCGAGCAGCTCGGCGTCGATGGACAGGCTGCGTGCCGGCAGCTCGGTGTTGACGATCAGGATCACCTGGATGCCGGCGGCGAGCAGGTGCAGTATGTGCTGCGCGACATGGGGCTTCAGCTCCGGCTGCTCGGCGAAACTGACGAACAGGCAGACATCCCCGGCCAGGCCCTGCTGCACCGGTTTGGCAATGTGCAGCTGCGCCTGCGCCGCCGGCGACGCGAAGCGGTCAACGGCCTCGATCAGCTCCGCGTACTTGCGCTCCAGCACGCGGTACTCGCGGCGCCTCACATAGGGCAGGGCGGCCTTGAACCGGCGACGCCAGGTGCGAAACGATTCGGTGAACGAGCGCATCGGTGGTGGCTCTCAGGGCGCTGGCTTGATGCAGCGAAACTCCCACGTCAGGTGCGACAGGCGGCCGGCGCGGCCGCGCCGCCAGCGCTTGAAGCGGCGCAGCGCACTGAGCTCGGTGCCGGGGGTCAGCGCTTCCGGGTGCATCGCCCATTCGTTGCGGAGCATCTCGAAGCTGCCGGTGTATCCGTACATGCGCGCCGTGGGGCTGGGCCCGCAGAAGTATTCCCAGGTGCCGCGGGTGATGACGTTGACGTGGGTCGGATCCTGAAAGGCCTGGACCGCTGGATAGGCGGGCGTGACCGCATAGAAGCGGCCGCCCGGCTTGAGCACGCGGTGGATCTCGTTCATCAGCTCGATGAACGGAAAGCGCGTGCCACGGCCGTCCGGTGTGGCGAGCACCCGCGGAACGTGTTCCAGAAAGTCGAAGGCCGAGACGGATTCGAAGCTGGAGTCGGCATGCGGAATCGGCTCGACGCTCAGGTTGGCGCGGCGGAAGAACCGCGCATCGATGCCGTCGGGCGTGGCGAGATCGACCGCATGCGCTTCGTCGCGTCCGTAGGGGTTGCGTGGGCTGGCGCCGCAGCCGAGATCGAGGTGGCGGGTGACCATGGTTCAGCGGTATTCGATGCTGCCGCCGCGATGCACCATGTGCAGCGTCATGCCGGTGCGCTCGCGCTCGCTCGCGACCCAGCGAGCGGTCTGCGACTTGCGCGCGAACTTGGCTTGCTGGCGGCCCCACCAGTTGAGGCCGATCTTGCTGTAGAAGTAGCGGTGATCGCCGAACTTGGAGACGCCTTGTTCCTTCTTCATCGCGTTCTGGGTGATCGATCCGAAGTGATGCATCACCGCGTCACCTACGGTACCGACTTCGAGACCGTGCCGCTTGCAGCGCGCCAGAAACTCTGCGTCTTCGCGGCCGAAAAGCAGGCGGTCGGTGTCGAGAAAGCCGACCTTTTCGAACACCGCGCGGCGCACCGAGAAGCACACACCGTGGAACCAGCCGGCGCGCACGGTGCCGCGCATCTTGCGCAGGAAATCCGCGGTGAACGCGCTCAGGTCGTAGTCGAGCTCGAACTCGACCAGCGAAGGGCTCACCACATCGAGCTGGTGCGTCTCGGCGGCGCCGATCTGCGCCTCGATGAAATTGTGGGCGCAGACGATGTCGTTGTTGAGCAGCACCACCCAGTCGCTGTCCGACAGCAGGGCGCCTTGCGTCCAGGCGCCGCCACAGCCGAGGTTGACCGGGTTGCGCACCGATCGGATGTCCGGCCGGCTCGCCAGCCAGTCCGGCGTGGCGTCGCTGCTGCCGTTGTCGATCACCAGCAGCGACTGGGCCGGCACGCCGTTGGCCAGCAGGCTCTCGATGCACTGCTGCGTGTAGTGCAGCTGGTTGAGTACCGGAATGACGATGCTGTATCTCATGCTCACATCCAGGCGACGTTGGCGCCGCGCGTGATCGGCAACGTGCCGGCGTCGGTCACCGGCACCAGGTCCTGTCCGGTGCGGCAGGCTGCATACCAGTCGGCCGCGCCTCGGCCGTGCAGGTCGAGCCGGCCGTACTCGGGTCGGCTCGGGAAGATCTTGTGCGCTGGCGGCACCAGCACGGTCGTGGGCTCTCCGAGCATGTTTGCGGCGTAGTGGCTGAAGGTCGAGCACGACGAGCCGATCAGCGTGTTGCAGCAACCCAGCGCGAACAGGTCGGCCGCCGGGTGCCGGTGCGAGTGGTGGCCTGCCTTTCTGTGGTGCCTGTATTCGTAGGGAGACTCGGCGGGCATGTCGAAGACGTCGAAGTTCTTCTTCAGGTTCGGAAACGCGTCGAGGCTGCCTGAACACGATACGAAGAAGGCGACGTCGGGAACGGCTTGCTGGATTTGCTCCATCACGTGTTCGTACCACCAATCGGGGACGGCAGGCCAGACGAAGGCGTTGACGTCGAACTCGTCCTGGCTCATGAGCGGAAAGTCGCCGCGGCGGATGTGCACGCCCACCAGCGGCCGATCGTGGTAGCGGGCAAAGGTGTCGCGTATGACCTCGATCAGGTCGGGACGAAGCTTGACCCGCTGCGCCGTCGGCAGGTAGTACTTCTCCAGCAGGTGCCGCGGGCCGTGGTGGGTGCGCACGTTGACGTTGCGGTGCGCGGCGGCGCGATGCAGGTTGTCGCTCGCGTCACCGAGCAGCTTCAGGCTGTTCAGCCGGCCGAGCAGGCCCCGGCTTCTGACGCGCGCGCCGACGATGTTCAGCGCATCGAGTTCGTTCCAGTCGATGCACACCTCGTGGCCGTAATAGTCGGAAATCATGAAGGCCATCGCCAGCGCCTCCAGGCGCGTGCTGAGGCCGACGTATTCGGTGATGAACACTCTTCTCATGTCTTGGCTTTGGGCACCCGCCCCATCAAGTAGAACTCGTCGTTCGGCCGCATCGAGGTCACGTTGGCCATGCGATTGGACAGGCCGAACAGCGCGGTGATCGCCGCGATGTCCCAGGCGTCTTCCTCGCTGAAGCCATGCTCGCGCAGCGCTGCGAAGTCGGCCTCGCCGACCGCCGCCGAGTCGGTGCAGACCTTCATCGCGAACGCGAGCATCGCCTTCTGGCGCGGCGTGATGTCGGCCTTCAGGTAATTGACTGCGATCTGGTCCGCGAGCAGCGGCTGCTTCTCGTAGACGCGAAGAATCGCGCCGTGTGCCACCACGCAGTACAGGCAGCGGTTCGCGCCGCTGGTGGCGACGATGATCATTTCCTTCTCGCCCTTGCTGAGGCCCGATTCGCGCAGCAGCAGCGCGTCGTGGTAGGCGACGAAGGCGCGGAACTCGTCGGGACGGTGGGCGAGGGTGAGAAAGACGTTCGGAATGAAACCGGCCTTCTCCTGCACCTCGAGCATCTTGCGCCGCACGTCGTCGGGCAGACTGTCGAGTGCGGGGACCGGGAAGCGGCTGATCGGTGGCTTCATGTCAGCCCCCCGTCCGACGAGTACGTCGAACGGCCCCCCGAGGGGGCCGAGCCCGGCTTCGGACGGCCGAGCGCTCGGGCTCGCCGAATACGGTCTGAACGACGAACTTCATATCAACTCCTGAATTGCAGCGCATGCAGCCGAGCGTACAGGCCGCCGTGGGCCAGCAGGTCGGCGTGGCTGCCTTGTTCGACCACGCGGCCGGCCTCGAGTGCCACGATGCGGTCGGCACGCTCGATCGTCGACAGCCGGTGCGCGATGACGAGGCTGGTGCGCCCGCGCATCAGCGTCTCCAGCGCCTGCTGCACCAGCCGCTCGGACTCGGAGTCGAGCGCCGACGTGGCCTCGTCGAGGATCAGAATCGGCGCGTCCTTGTAGATCGCGCGCGCGATCGCGAGGCGCTGGCGCTGCCCGCCGGACAGCTCGCTGCCGTTGTGGCCGATCAGCGAGTCGATGCCTTGCGGCAGCGCGTCGGCGAAGTCGAGCAGGTTGGCGCCCTGCAGGGCCGTGCGCACGCGCTCGCGGTCGACCGGCCCGCCGAGCGCGACGTTGGCGGCGACGCTGTCGTTGAACAGCACCACGTCCTGGCTCACGAGCGCGAACTGGCGGCGCAAGGCGTCGACGTCCCAGTCGGCGAGCGGCCGGCCGTCCATGCGCACGCTGCCCGCCGTGGGCTCGATGAAGCGCGGCAGCAGGTTGACGAGGGTCGATTTGCCGGCCCCCGACGGACCGACCAGCGCGACGGTCTCGCCGGCATGCAGCTCGAGGTCGACGCCGTCCAGCGCCGCGGCCTGGTCGTCGCGGTAGCGCAGCGACACCTCGCGCAATTCGATGTGACCATCGGAGCGACCCGGGTCGAAGTTGCCGCCGGATTCGGGCGGCGTGGTGTCGATCAGCGCCACCCCGCGGTCGAGCGCGGCCAGCCCGCGGGTGATCGGGCTTGCCACTTCCGACAGGTGCTTGATCGGCGCCACCAGCATCAGCATCGCGGTGACGAAGGCGACGAAGCTGCCCACCGAGCCGCCCGCATGGCCGCTTTGCCACAGCGCGGCGACGATCACCGCCGACAGCGCGCAGGCGGCGAGCACCTGCGTGATCGGCGTCATCGTCGCGGCGGCGACGACCGACTTCAGGCTCAGGCGGCGCAGCGCGTCGCTGGCGCGGCCGAAGCGCGTCGCTTGCGAGCCGCCGGCGGCGTGCAGCCGCACGATGCGCCAGGCGAGGACGTTTTCCTCGACCACGTAGGCGAGCTCGTCGGTCGCCTTCTGGCTTTCGACGGTGAGGCGGTGCAGCCGCTTGCTCAGTACCCGCATTACCAGCGCCACCGCCGGGAACAGCACCGCGACGAACAAGGTGAGCTGCCAGTTCAGGATCAGCAGGTAGACCAGCAGCGCCAGCAGCGTCAGCGAGTCCTTCACCAGCGACTGCAGCGAGTACACCAGCTGGTTGGCGCCGTTCTGCACCTCGTAGGTCAGCGTGTTGACGAGGCTGCTCGC
>DASXQQ010000120.1:0-4527 GCA_036507085.1 Piscinibacter sp.
CGCGCTGGTCGTGCGCGCCGGCGGCTTCCACCTGGCGCACCAGGACGCGCTGCATGCGGCGCTGACGACGGTGGATGGCGCGACGATCTTTCTGCGCGGCGCTTCGCCGTGCGCCGAGCATTTGGTCTAAGCCGCTGAGAGTTTTTTTCGGCAGTCATCCAGATCCCGTTCGGGCTGAGCTTGTCGAAGCCCCACCACCTGCCGTTCAGGCACTTCGACAAGCTCAGTGCGAACGGGAAAGTGGTGCGCTGAGAAAAAACTCTCAGCCTCCGACGCCTACTCAGACCACACCGCGCTCGGTGACGATCACGGTGAGCGGGTGATCGTGCGCCTGCGCCGCGAGGTCCGCGTCGCTCAGCTCACCCCCCGCCCAGGCCACACCGATCGACGTGACCTGCGGATGCACGGCGAGCCAGCGATCGTAGTAGCCGCCACCGTAGCCGAGCCGATAGCCCGATCGCGTGAAGCCGAGGCAAGGCACCAGCACCACGTCGGGCACGACCAGCGGCCCCTCGGCGCTCGGGATGCCGCACTCGTCGTGCAGACCCGGCTCGCGCCGGTCCCAGGCGCGGTAGTGCATTTCGCCCGCTGAGCGGCGTGCGTAGGGCAGCGCCCACGGAACGGATTCCAACGCACTGTCACCGAAGCAGGCAACCACTGCGTTAAATTCGGATCGAAGCGGCCAGTACAGGCCGAGCTGGTGCGGCTCGAGTTGCGCCAGCACACGACGCAAATGCCCCGCCAGATCGGCTTGTGCGGCGGCTGCCGCCTCGCTGGCCATGAACCGGTCGCGTTCGCTGTGCGCTCGCCGGCGCAGTTCGCGGCGGGCTTGCATGACGGGGTCGATCGGATCGACCGGTGGCGAGGGTGCGAACGACACCATCAGGAAGGCATGAGATTGAAGTTCTGCGGTTCAGTATATGGGCGAGCGCGCAGCCGCGTGGCCGGCTTGGCGCTGCTCGCCGCCTGCTGTGTGCTGTCGGCCTGGCCGGTGGCGCGCGCGCAGTCGGGCGTCGACGCCATCGTCGTCGACGCGCGCGAGGCCTTTCGCCAGAAGGACCGCGAGCGGCTCGCCGCCGCGAGTGTCGTGGCGAATGCAGCCCGCCATCCGCTCGCGATGTGGGTCGACTACTGGGAGCTGAACAACCGCCTGGCCGAAGCGCAGCAAGCCGACCTCGACGCGTTCTATGCGCGCTGGAGCGGCACCTACGTCGAAGACCGCTTGCGCAACGACTGGCTGCTCGAGCTCGGCCGGCGCCACGACTGGGCCCACTTCGCCATCGACTACCCGCGCTTTCGGATGAACGACGACCGCGAGGTCAGCTGCTACGCGCTGCTGACCCGGCACCTCGACGGCCAGGATGTGGCCGATGCGGCACGCGCGGCCTGGTTCGCCCAGCGCGATGCGGACGACGGCTGCGCGCTGCTCGCTGCGACGCTGGTCGAAGCCAAGCGCTTCACGACCGCCGACATCTGGCGTCGCGCGCGGCTGTCCATCGACGCCGGACGGCCGCGCGCGGCGCGCCAGGCCGCAGAGCTGATCAGCCCGAGCACCGCCACGAGCGTGCAGGAATTGATCGACAATCCGGCGCGGTTCCTGACGCGCAAATCGCTGCCCACCGGCCGGCCGAGTGCCGAGCTCGCCACCCTGGCGATCATCCGCATGGCCGGCAACGACCCCGACGCCGCCGCCGGCATGCTCGCCAGCCAATGGGAGCGCAAGCTGCCCACCGACCTGGCAGCGTGGGCCTGGGGCGCGGTGGCCAAGCAGGCCGCGCTCAAGCTGCTACCCGACGCGCCCGACCACTACCAGCGCGCTGCACTGCTCGCCAGCCGGAACGGCCAGACGCTCGACTGGCCCGCCGACAACCTCGCCTGGAAGGCACGCGCCGCGCTGCGCGCCAACAACGGCAGGGGCCGCTGGCAGCAGGTGGTGCAGGCCATCGACGCGATGAGCGCGGACGAGCAGCGCGACCCGGCGTGGGTGTACTGGAAGGCGCGCGCGCTGAAGGCGCTGGCCGGCGATTCGCAGGACGGCGAGACGCTGCGCACGCAATCGCGCGAGATGCTGGCCTCGATTGCCGGCACGTTGAACTTCTATGGCGCGCTCGCCGCCGACCAGCTCGACCAGCCGCTCGCGCTGCCGCCGCGACCGCAGCCGCTGACCGCCGAGGAACGCGAGGCCGCGGCGCTCCACCCCGGCCTCGTGCGCGCGCTGCAGCTGATCTCGCTGGACCTGCGCAACGAGGGCGTGCGCGAATGGAACTATTCGCTGCGCGGCATGAGCGACCGCGAGCTGCTCGCCGCGGCGCAGCTCGCCTGCGAGCGCGAAGTCTGGGACCGCTGCATCAACACCAGCGAACGCACGCGCGCCGAAGTCGACATCGAGCAGCGCTTTCCGACGCCGTTCCGCGCCGAGCTGACGGCGCGCGCAAGCGAGATCGGCCTTGACCCGGCCTATGTCTACGGCCTGATCCGCCAGGAGTCGCGCTTCGTCGCCGACGCGCGCAGCCACGTCGGCGCCGCCGGCCTGATGCAGATCATGCCGGCCACCGCGCGCTGGACGGCGAAGAAGATCGGCCTCGACTACACGCCGGGTCAGATCAGCGAGCGCAGCACCAACCTCAAGCTCGGCACCGGCTACCTGAAGCTCGTGCTCGACAGCTTCGAGGGCTCGCAGGCGATGGCCGCAGCCGCCTACAACGCCGGGCCGAACCGGCCCCGCAAGTGGCGCGACGGCCCCTGGCTCGAGACCGCGGTGTGGGCCGAAAACATCCCCTTCAACGAGACCCGCGACTACGTGAAGAAGGTGTTGCACAACGCGAGCCTCTATGCCGCGGTGCTGACCGGCGAAGCACCCTCGCTGAAATCGCGATTGGGGCGCATGATCGGGCCGCGTGACGTGAGCGCACCCGAACCCGACCAGGACCTGCCATGACGCCGTTCAAGCTGCTCGTTCTCGGCGGCACCGGCTTCGTCGGCCGCAGCGTCTGCGAGCGGCTGGTCGAACGCTCGGGCGGTGGCGACGGCCCGATCACCGTGCCGAGCCGGCACCCGCAACGCGCCGGCGACCTGTGGGCCTTGCCGACGGTGGAGGTGGCCCCCGCCGACCTGTATGACGACGCGCAGCTCGCGCGCCTGGTCGCCGGCCAGGACGCGGTGACCAACCTGGTGGGCATCCTGCATGGCAGCGAGGCCGATTTCCGCCGTGTGCATGCCGAGCTGCCGGCGCGGCTCGCCAGCGCGTGCCGCCAGGCCGGCGTGCGGCGACTGATTCACGTCAGCGCGCTCGGCGCGTCGGCCTCGGCACCGTCGCGCTACCTGCGCTCCAAGGCGGCCGGCGAAGCGGCCTTGAGCGCCGCGGCGGCGAGCGGCGCGCTCGACCTGACCGTGCTGCGGCCCTCGGTGATGTTCGGCGAGCACGACCGGTTCATCAATCAATTCGCCGCGCTGCAGACGCTGTTCCCGCTCGTGCCGCTGGCGGGTGCCCATGCGAAGTTCCAGCCGGTCTGGGTCGAGGACACGGCCGCGGGGATCGTCGCCTGCCTCGATCAGCGCTGGACCGTCGGCCAGACCATCGAATGTGCCGGCCCGCAGGTCCACACGCTGAAGGAACTGGTGCAGATGGCCGGGCGCTGGTCGGGCCATCCACGGCCGGTGATTCCGCTGCCCGACACGCTCGGCTGCGCGCAGGCGATGCTGCTCGAGCTGATGCCGGGCGAGCCGCTGATGTCACGCGACAACCTCGATTCGATGAAGGTGCCCAACGTCGCCAGCGGCACGCTGCCCGGGCTGGACCGCTTCGGCCGCAAGCCGACCTCGATCGAGACGGTGATGGCGCCATGGCTCGAGCACCGCAGCGGCGCCGAGCGGCTTTATCCCTGGCGCGTCGTTCGCCGCTTCTGACGCGCAAATGCGCGGCGCGCATCACAGCGATGCGCATTCCTCACCCGAACGCGGGCGCGATTGGCTAGCATCACGACCCACAACCAAACGGGGAATCTGATGCAGCTCTACATCGGCAACAAGAACTATTCGTCGTGGTCGCTGCGCGCCTGGCTGCTGCTGCGCCAGGCCGGCATCGCGTTCGACGAAGTGCCGCTGCGCCTGTCGTTCAACGGCGACTCCGAATTCAAGCGCTCGCTCGCCGCGGTGAGCCCGGCCGGCCGCGTGCCGGTGCTGGTCGACGACGGCTTCGCGGTGTGGGACACGCTCGCGATCGCCGAGTACGTGGCCGAGCGCCACCCCGAAAAGCAGCTGTGGCCGGCGGACCGATTGCAGCGGGCGCGCGCGCGCAGCCTGTGCGCCGAAATGCATTCCGGTTTCGGCGCGCTGCGCACCCACTGCCCGATGAACATCGAGGCCTCGCTCGGCGAGGTCGGCGCGCGGGTGCTGGCCGAGCAGCCCGAGGTGCAGCGCGACCTGCAGCGCATCGTCCAGATGTGGAGCGAGCAGCTCGCAGCCCACGGCGGGCCGCTGCTGTTCGGTGCCTTCAGCATCGTCGACGCCTACTTCGCCCCGGTGTGC
>DASXQQ010000121.1:0-7526 GCA_036507085.1 Piscinibacter sp.
GTGCAGGCACCCGGTGGTGGCGCAGATCCACGGCATCTGCGTCGGCGGCGGGCTCGAGATCGCGGGCCTGGCCGACCTGCGCATCTGCGGCGAATCGAGCCGCTTCGGCGTGCCGATCAACCGGCTGGGCCTGGTGATGGCGTATGCCGAGATCGGCGCCTTGATTCGCCTGGCCGGGGAGGCCGTGGCCCTGGAAATCCTGCTCGAAGGCCGCGTGTTCGACGCCCGCGAAGCCCTGAGCATGGGACTCGTGAGCCGCGTCGTGCCAGACGACCAGGTCGCACGCGTTGCGCAGGCCACGGCGCAGCGCATTGCCGCAGGCGCGCCGCTCGTCGCGCGCTGGCACAAGCGCTTCGCGCGGCGCCTGCGCGACCCCGCGCCGCTGACCGCCGCCGAGATCGAAGAGGGCTACGCCTGCTTCGGCACCGAGGATTTCCGCATCGGCTACCAGGCGTTCCTGGCCAAGACCACGCCGGAGTTCAAGGGCAAATGAGCGGTCCGCTCAAGGGCATCAAGGTCGTCGAGCTGGCGCAGATCATGGCCGGGCCCACCTGCGGCATGATGCTCGCCGACCTGGGCGCCGACGTGATCAAGGTCGAGAAATTGCCAGGCGGCGACGACAGCCGCTCGTACCGCGAGCACACGATCAACGGCGAGTCGGCCCCGTTTCTGATGATGAACCGCAACAAGCTCGGCATCGCCGTGAACCTCAAGGTCGAAGGCGGGCTCGCGGTGGTCAAGCGCCTGCTGGCGAACGCCGATGTCGTGATCGAGAACTACCGCCCGGGCACGCTGGACAAGCTCGGGCTGGGCTACGAGCTTCTCGCGCAACTCAACCCGCGCCTCATCTATTGCGCGATCTCCGGCTACGGCCGCACCGGGCCCTACGCCGACAAGGGCGGCTTCGACCTCATCGCACAGGGCTTCTCGGGGCTGATGAGCGTCACGGGACTCCCCGGCGGCGAACCGATGAAGTGCGGCTCACCGGTCTCCGACATCAACGCCGGCATCCTCGCGGCACTCGGCGTGGTCTCTGCGCTGCTCAGCCGCAGCGTCACCGGCAAGGGGCAGATGGTCGACACGTCGCTGATGGAAGCAGCGGTCCAGCAGACTTACTGGCAGTCGGCACTCTATTTCGCCACCGGCGTGAACCCGGAGCCATCGGGGTCGGGCCACGTGCTCGCCGCGCCCTACCAGGCCTTCCCGACCAAGGATGGCTGGATCAACATCGGCGGCGCGAACCAGGCCAACTGGGAACGCATCGCCACCGTCATCGGTTTGCCCAGGCTGATCGTCGACCCGCGCTTCAAGACCAACGCCGACCGCATGACGCACAAGCAGGAACTCGCCGAGCTGATCGCGGGCCGCACGAGGACGCGCAGCTCGGCCGATTGGATCCTCAACCTCGAGGCTTCGGGCGTACCGGTGGGGCCGATCAATAAGATCGGCGAGATGCTCGCCGATCCGCAGGTGGCGGCGCGCGCGATGGTGGTCGAGGTGAATCACCCCAAGGCCGGCAAGACCAAGGCGCTGGGGCTGCCGATCAAGTTCTCCGACACACCCGGCTCGGTGCGCAGCGCCGCGCCGCTGCTCGGCCAGCACACCCGCGTGGTCTTGATGTCGCTCGGCTACAGCGACAAGGAGATCAAGGCGCTGGAGAAAGGCGGCGCAGTGGCTTGCGCCTGACGTGCCTGCCCTGTCCGCGTGATAGTTCACATACGCCGCCGTTCGACCCCCTCGTCTTAGGCATAGCCATGGCGTCCGGTGCTGCCTAAGCTCGAATCAAGCGGAGGATCACGATACAGAGAAGGTGTGCAAATCATGAATACGCCACCGATGCCTGCGTCCGCACCAGCCCACTACGAGTTGCGCTTCCAGTCACTCTATGACGCGGGACGTGCCTATGCATTCCCATGCGACGCTGCCGGCCACGTGGACATGGATGCACTCAGCAGCACGGCTCGCGACAACTACCTCTACGCACGGACCGTCGTCGGACGTGAATTCTCGATCCCGGCTGTGATGGTCAGCGCGGCGCACTGAAAGACTGACAGAGCGTCGCCCGCCCTGCTCGCTCGCAGCTCAGAGCTTGTAGCCGAATTTGCGCAGCATCTGCTTGCGCGCTTCGACGTCGGACTCGGTTTCGATTCCCTTGCTCCTGACCCCATCGACGACGCCGAGAATGCCTCGCCCGTTCCCGGTGTCGGCCACGATGACCTCCACCGGATTGGCCGTCGCGCAGTAGATGGCGCAGACCTCCGGCACCGCTTTGATGGTGTTGAGGATATTGATCGGGAATCCGCCGGTCATGAAGACAATGAAGCAATGCCCGCAACTCAGCGCCAGGGCGTTCCTCTGTGCCAACTCGATGAGTTCCGCGTCGTTCCCGGTCCGACGAACCAGGGCGGGCCCACTTGACTCGCAAAACGCGATGCCGAACTTCATCTGGGGCACTGTCTGCACGATCGCCTCATGCAGGTCCTCGATCGTCTTGATGAAGTGCGACTGGCCGAGGATGAAGTTGACGTCGCTCGGCTTGTCGATCGCGATGGTGATCAGTTCCACGGCAGTCTCCTTTGCATTGCGACCGCTGTCGGAGCAGTCTGGCACGATCCGCCGCATTCGGGTCAGGGATTTTCCTGCGTCCATGGCGTGCAGAAGTGGCAGCGCGCGGCGCAAAGGCGCAGCAAGTTGCGCCGCCTGCCGCCGAAGACCCCTCGATGGCCGCGCACCCGAGCGAGGTCGACGCGAGACGGTGATCGGCCATGTTCAAGCTACTGCGCTACTTTTCCCTGACCAGCCTGGTTTCGATCGTTGCCGTCGCGGCAGCGCTCGGGCTGTTCTATCGCGAGACGGCCGTGAGCTCGCTCGTGGCGATGGGCGAGTCGAACAACAAGGCGCTCACGGCGGTGCTCGCGAATTCGCTGTGGCCGCAGCTCGCGCCGTATCTGGCCCGTGCCGACGCATTGCCCGCCGCGCAGTTGAAAGACCACCCGCAGCGCGCGGAGCTTGCGGCAGCGCTGGCCGCGCACGTTCAGGGCCTGTCGGTGGCCAAGGTCAAGATGTACGACCTGCGCGGCCGCACGGTGTTCTCCACCGAGGCCAAGCAGATCGGCGAGGACAAGAGCGGCAACGCCGGCTTCCAGGGTGCGCGCGACGGCGGCGTGACCAGTGAGCTGACGCACCGCAACCAGTTCAGCGCGTTCGATCGCGTCATCGAAAACCGCGACCTGCTGTCGACCTACATCCCGGTGCGCCACGCGCCGGAGGGTCCCGTCGTGGCGGTGTTCGAGGTCTACGACGACGTGACGCCGTTTCTCGCGCGCATCTCGCAGACACGGCAGAGCGTGATCATCGGCGTGGGGACCATCCTGTGCCTGCTGTACGGCGTGCTCTTCGTCATCGTGCGCCATGCCGACGGCGTGATCCGCCGCCAGTACCGCGAGCGTGAGAGCGCCGAAGCGGCACTGCGCGAGGCGCAGGCCACGCTGGAGCGGCGCGTGGCCGAGCGCACCGCCGAACTGGCCAGCGCCAATCGTGGGCTGGAGGTGGAGATCGTCGAACGGCGCCTGGCCGACCAGCGCGTCGTGCACATGGCGCACCACGACGCGCTCACCGGCCTGCCCAACCGCACGCTGCTCATCGACCGCGTGCAGCAGGCCATCGCGCGCGCCAACCGCCGCGGCGGCAAGCTTGGCTTGCTGTTCCTCGACCTCGACCGCTTCAAGAACGTCAACGACTCGCTCGGCCACGCGATGGGAGACCAGCTGCTGCAGGCCGTGTCCGCACGGTTGACGGCCTGCCTGCGCGAGGGCGACACCGCCGCCCGCCTGGGCGGCGACGAATTCATCATCAGCCTGCCCGACGTGGCCGACGGCGCGGAAGCCGCGCGCGTGGCGGCACGCATCCTCGCCGAGCTGGCCAAGCCGTTCACGGTGTCGGGCCACCAGCTGCCGGCCGAAGCGAGCATCGGCATCGCGCTGTACCCCGACGACGGCGACAACGCGCAGACGCTGATGCGCAACGCCGACACCGCGATGTACCACGCGAAGGAATCGGGGCGCGCGAACCACCAGTTCTTCAGCACACAGATGACCGAGCGCGTGAGCCGGCGCCTGTCCACCGAGACCAGCCTGCGCCGCGCGCTGGAGCGCGGCGAATTCGCGCTGCACTATCAGCCGCTGGTGGAGCTGGCCAGCGGCCGCATCGACGGCGCCGAGGCGCTGGTGCGCTGGCCGCAGCCGGATCGCCGGCTGGTGTCGCCGATCGAGTTCATCCCCGTCGCCGAAGAGACCGGCCTCATCGTGCCGCTGGGCGAATGGGTGCTGCGCGAAGCCTGCACACAGGCGCAGGCTTGGCAGGCGCGGCGGCCCGGCCTGCGCATCGCCGTCAACCTGTCGGGGCGGCAGTTCAGGCAGAAGGACCTGGTCGGCATGATCGAGCAGGTGTTGCGCGAGACCGGCCTCGCGCCGACCTTGCTCGAACTGGAGCTGACCGAGGGCATCCTGATGCACCACGCCGAGGACACCGTGCACACCCTCGCGCGGCTCGACGAGATGGGCGTGCGCCTGGCGATCGACGACTTCGGCACCGGCTACTCGAGCCTGTCGTACCTCAAGCGCTTCCCGATCCACACGCTGAAGATCGACCGCTCTTTCGTGCAGGACATCAGCACCGACCCCGACGACGCGGCCATCGTGACCGCCATCGTCGCGATGGCGCGCGGCCTGAACCTCAGCGTGACCGCCGAGGGCGTGGAGACCGAAGAGCAGCTCGCTTTCCTGCGCTCGCTGTCGTGCGATCTGGCGCAAGGCTTCCACTTCGGCCGGCCGATGCCGGCGGTGGACTTCGCCGCGCTGCTGCGCGCCGGCCCGGCGATGCATGCCCGGCGTGACGGCGATGGAGCCCGGGAAGCGACGGAGCAGAACGTTCCGCTGGGCGGCCTGGCGATGTCCAGGGCCTAGCCAAACCCCGCGAAGGGGCGTTCAGGCCCTCTCGAGGATGGCGATCGCCTTGTTGGCGTCGTCCAGCGAGTCCACCGCCACGTAGGCCACGAACTGCTTGCCGATCACCGAGGCCGAAAAACCGCGCAGGTTGATGCCTCCCTCGGCGAGCTTCTCGGTCAGCGCCGCGGCGACCCCCGGCCGGTCTGCGCCGACGACCCGAACGGAATGAAGGTGGCGGGTCACGTTGAATCCCACTTGCGCGGCGGCATTGATTTCGGCGTCGCTTTGCAGCGGCGTGACGAACACGACTGCCTGGCCAGGGTCTTCCGGGGCTCGCCGGGAGATGATGGATCGCAGGTCGGCTCCCGCGTCCCGCAGTGCACCCAGCACCTCTGCAAGGCCGCCGGGTCTGTCCGGGATGGTCGCGGCCCAGACGTCCGCGCGTTCGACGAGAAGATCCATACCCGACCTCCTTCAGCTCTGCGATACCTCTGAGACCAATTTAGACCCCGGCGGGTCCGCAAGCAAGCATTGGCAATTCGCGAGCTGCGGACTTAGTATCTGCGAACTCTCGGAACCTCGAGGAGGAGCCGTCATGTCAAAGGACAACGCTTCGCGCCAGGCCACCGATGTCTCCGAGGCGCAGATCGCGGTGCACTGGAAGGAAGAGGCCCGCTTCTCGCCGTCGAACCGATTCATCGCGCAAGCCAACTTGACCGACGAGGGCGTCTTCGAACGCTTTTCGCTCGACAAGTTTCCCGAGTGCTACAAGGAGTTCGCGGACCTTCTCGACTGGTCCAAGTACTGGGAGACGACGTTCGACGCCAGCCATCCGCCCTTCTGGCGCTGGTTCGTCGGCGGCCGGATCAACGCCTGCCACAACTGCGTGGACCGGCACCTCGCCAAGCACAAGAACAAGACCGCGATCCACTTCGTGCCCGAACCGGAGAACGAGGCGGTCCAGCACCTGACGTACCAGGAGCTCTTCGTCCGCGTCAACGAGCTCGCGGCGCTGCTGCGCGACTTCTGCGGCCTGAAGGCGGGTGACCGGGTGACCCTGCACATGCCGATGGTCGCAGAGCTGCCGATCACCATGCTCGCCTGCGCGCGGCTCGGCGTGATCCACTCGCAGGTGTTCAGCGGATTCAGCGGCAAGGCCTGCGGCAGCCGCATCTCCGATTCCGAGAGCCGCGTGCTGATCACGATGGACGCCTACCACCGCGGCGGCCAGCTGCTCGATCACAAGGAGAAGGCCGACACCGCGGTCGCTGCCGCCGCCGAAGACGGCCACCAGATCGACACGGTGCTGGTCTGGCAACGCTACCCGGGCACGTACTCGAGCCCGACCCCGCTCGTGCAAGGGCGCGACCACATCATCAACGAGCAGCTTGCAGCGTTTCGCGGCCAGCGCGTCGAGCCGGTGCAGATGCCGGCCGAGGCGCCGCTGTTCCTCATGTACACGAGCGGCACCACCGGGCGGCCCAAAGGCTGCCAGCACTCCACCGGCGGCTACCTCGCCTACGTGACCTGGACCTCGAAATACATCCAGGACATCCACCCCGAGGACGTGTACTGGTGCATGGCGGACATCGGCTGGATCACCGGCCATTCCTACATCGTCTACGGGCCGCTCGCGCTCGCCGCGTCGTCGGTCGTCTACGAAGGCGTGCCGACCTACCCGGACGCCGGACGGCCCTGGCGCATCGCGGAGAGGCTCGACGTCAACATCTTCCACACGTCGCCGACGGCGATCCGCGCGCTGCGGCGCAGCGGACCCGACGAACCGGCGAAGTACAACTACCGCTTCAAGCACATGACGACCGTGGGCGAACCGATCGAGCCCGAAGTCTGGAGGTGGTACCACGGCGTGGTCGGCAAGGGCCAGGCCGTGATCGTCGACACCTGGTGGCAGACCGAGAACGGCGGATTCCTTTGCAGCACTGTGCCGGGGATCCACCCGATGAAGCCCGGCAGCGCGGGACCCGGCATTCCGGGCATTCACCCGGTGATCTACGACGACGACGGCAAGGAGCTTGCCAGTGGCTCGGGCAAGGCGGGCAACATCTGCATCCGCAACCCCTGGCCCGGCGCGTTCCAGACCATCTGGAAGGACCCCGAGCGCTACGTGAGCCAGTACTACTCGCGCTATTGCCGCGATCCGGACAGCAAGGACTGGCGCGACTGGCCGTACATGGCGGGTGACGGCGCGGTGCAGGCGGCGGACGGCTACTACCGGATCCTCGGGCGCATCGACGATGTGATCAACGTCGCCGGCCATCGCCTGGGCACCAAGGAAATCGAGTCGGCGGCGCTGCTCGTGGCCGAGGTCGTCGAGGCCGCGGTGGTTCCGGTGGCCGACCCGATCAAGGGCAAGGTCCCCGACCTGTACGTGTCGTTGAGGCCGGGCCAGGCGGCCTCGCCCGAGATCGCGAGCAAGGTCTCGGCGTCGGTGGTTGCCGAGATCGGCGCGATCGCGCGGCCGCGCAACGTCATCATCGTTCCCGACATGCCCAAGACCCGCTCGGGAAAGATCATGCGCCGCGTGCTCGCAGCGATCTCGAACGGCCAGGACCCCGGCGA
>DASXQQ010000122.1:0-13752 GCA_036507085.1 Piscinibacter sp.
TCGATCTTCTCGGCCCGCGCCTCGTTGGCCTGCGAGCTCGCCCGGGGCAGCTCGAGCTTGACGGCGTTGGTGAGCAGCGGCGCGGTGACGATGAAGATGACGAGCAGCACCAGCATCACATCGATCAGCGGCACCATGTTGATCTCGGCCATCGGCGCGCCGGCGTGTTTGGCATCGAAACTGGCGAAGGCCATCGCGCGCTCCTCAGGCCGTGGCCGGTTGCCGGGTCGGTACGGCGCGAGCGGGCAGGCCGCGCAGGTTCTGCGGCGCCGGCGCGGCATCGGCTCCCAGCGGCTGGCCCATCGCGACGAAGGTGTGCAGCTCGTAGGCGAAGGCGTCGAGCTTGGCAACCATCACGCGGTTGGCGCGCGTGAGCCAGTTGTAGCCCATCACCGCGGGGATCGCGACGGCGAGGCCGAGGCCGGTCATGATCAGCGCCTCGCCCACCGGGCCGGCCACCTTGTCGAGCGTGCCGGCGCCGCTCATGCCGATGGCGACCAGCGCGTGGTACACGCCCCAGACGGTGCCGAACAGGCCGACGAAGGGCGCGGTAGCGCCGACGGTGGCGAGCAGCGTGAGCCCGTTCTCCAGCCGCATCGTCTCCTCGTCGAGCACCTTCTTGATCGTGCGGGTGACGAACTCGCTCGCGCTGCCTGCCTCCTCCAGCTTGGCTGCGCCGTACCTGGCGTGGTGTGCCTGGGCGTGCATCGCGTGGCTGGTGAGGTGCGAGAAGGGGTCGCTGGCGCCATGCGTGGCGATCTCGCCGGCCACGGCATCGAGCGAGCGCGCGTTCCAGAACAGGTTCAGGAACTTCTCGCTGCGGCCGCGGCGCACGACCAGCGTGAGCCCCTTCAGCGCGAGGATGGCCCACGACAGCACCGACATCGCGAGCAGCATCGCGAGCAGCGTCTTGCCCACCGCATCGCTTTGCGCGATGAAGTGGCCTAGCCCCAAGCCCGTGTCGTTGTTCATCTCATTTCTCCAGATCGAATGACAAAGGGACGAGCGCCCAAGCGGCCAGGGCCTGGCCGTTGTCGCTGTACGGTTTGAAGCGGGCCTTCTGCACGGCGGTGGTGGCGGCTTCGTCGAGGCGCGCGAAGCCGGACGACTGGTTCACCAGCACCTGGCGCGGCAGGCCCGCTTCATCGATGAGGACGCGCAGCACGACGTGGCCCGCTTCGCCCGCGCGGCGGGAGGCGCGCGGGTAGACGAGGACCGGTGCTTCGAGGTACCGGACGGCGGAGGCGGGGATGAGCCTTGGCGGCGGCGCGGTCGGCGCGGGCCCGGCTTGCGCCGCCGCGGCTGTCGACACCGGCTCCGGCGGCGGCGCGGCGGCGGTGAATGGGGCGGGTGACGGTGGGGGCGTCGGCTCGGCGGTGATGACCCGCTTTGCCGCGGGTGGCGCCATCCTGGGCGCGGGCGGGGTGACCGGCGGTGGTGCTGCCTTGGGCGCGGGCGTGACCATGCTGACGAACACCGGCGCCACGCCGGCGATCGCACCACGCAGCTCGCGAACCTGCATCAGCCCATAGGCCAAGACGCCATGTGCCGCCACGATCACGCCGACCATCGCGCGCCGCTGCAGGGGCGTCAGCGCCTCGCGTCGCGCACCATGCCGCGCAAGACGCGGCGGCGCGCAGGCCGAGGCAGGGGCGAAGTGAGCGGCGGGTGTCATCAGTCGTGCGGGTTCGAATTCGTTCGAACTCTAACACGAGTGCGAATCATTCCGATTTAGTTTTCAACGACGTTCGTGCTCGCAGTTGAGTTGGCCGGCAAACAAGCGCACATTGCCGCCGAGCGAGCGCCGCTCGCCGCACCGGACATGTCTGCCTCGCTCGCCCACGTCTTCATCAGCTATTCCCGCAAGGACTACTACTTCGCGGAATCGCTGGCGTTTCATTTGCTGAAGCACGGCGTGGCGGCCTGGCTCGACGTGAAGGACCTGACGCCCGGCGTCGACTGGGAGCGCGACCTGACCCGCGCAGTCGACGACGCGAGCACCGTGCTGCTGGTCGCGTCACCCGCCGCGATGGGCTCGCCCAACGTGCGGCAGGAGTGGCAGAGGGCATTGAGCCAGGGCAAGCGGATCGTCGTGCTGCACTGGTTTCGGCGGACGCGCCTGCCCGCCGAACTGCAGCACTGCGAGGCGGTGGACTTTCGCGGCCGCTTCGGCGCGGCACTGTCGCGCCTGCTGTCGCGACTCGATGCAGCCGCGCCCCAGCCGGGCGCAGCCGCCGGCCGGCCCGGGTTCATGCCGCGATGGCCGCCGGCCATCCTCGCGACGCTGGCCGCGCTCGCGATGCCGATCGTCGGCTACGCGCTGGTCACCGCGCCGCAACTGCGTCTGGACGACGCCGAGATGGCAAGCTGGGGACTGGGCCCGCTCGGGCAGGGCGCCGTGTTGCTGGCATTCGCCTTCGGACTCGTGTGGGCCTTGTGCCTGAGCCTGGTGCAGCGGCGCATGGGCATGACGCGACTCGTGGTCTGCCTCGCCTTCGTCGCGATGCCGTACGTGCTGGCGCTCGCCAAGCTCCATCTCTCGGGTCCGGGCGGGCTCACCGGCATGGACCCGGGCACCGTGCAAACGGTCACCGCGCACTGGCGCATCGGCCTGGTGTTCCTGGCCTTCCCGCTCGCCGGCATCGCACTGGTGATGCTCGCGCGGCCGGGCGATCTGCTGCGATGGATGCCCACCGGAAAGGTCTGGCCCGCTTATCGCAACGCGTTGGCCGCACACGCCGGCACCGAGCTGGTCGACGCACGGCGTGCGTTCGCTCGGCTCGGGGCCTACCGGCTGGTGCACGACGCGGCGGACGGCCCCGCCGCCGCGCGCTTGCGGGCCGAACTCGCGCAGGCGGGGGCCACGGCGGCGGCGCCGAACGATGGCGAGGCGACGACGGTGCTGCTCATCACCAACAACACCGGCGTCGGCTGGCTCGTGCAGCAGTCGGAGGCGCTGGCGAATCGGCCGCTGCTCGTGGTCGTCGGCAGCGCGATCGCGACACCCGAGACGCTGGCCTGGCTGTGGAAGCGGCAGTGGGTCGACTTCCGCCGCTGGGACCTGCAGCGGCCCGCAAAGGAACGCGGGCTGCCTGCCGTTCCCGAGGCCGTCGGCTCGCCGCAACTGCCGGCCAGCGTGGCGCGGACGCACCGGCTGCTGTGCGCCTTCGGGGCGATGCTGTTCGCCGTCGGCGGCACCCTGCAACCCAAGCAGTCGGCGCAGACCGACATCCTCTCTGCCGCCGAGGCGATCGGCATGGCGGCCGCCATCTGCGGCCTGCTGCTCGCGGTGCCCGCGCGCGGTCTGCTCCGGCGCAGCATGCCGCTGCGGACCATCGCGCGCTGGCTGGTCCCCCTGGTGCCGGCGGGCACGCTGCTGGGCCTCGCGTCCCTGGGCTGGTTGAGTGCACTGCCCGGCGCATGGTGGCGCGCCCTCCTCGGGGCGACGGGCCTCGTCGTCCTGCTCGCGTGCTTGTGGCGCCGGCGAGCGGACCTTGCCTTCTGGTTTCCGCAGGGGCCGGGAGCCGCCGCGCTCCGTCTCGAGCCCGGTCGCGACTGGCGCACCTTCGTCACGTTCGCGATCTTCGCGCTGCTCTGGATGCTGCTGCTCGATCCGACCGCGTTGGACTGAGGAAAAATCAATCTTCGGGGCGAGGCGTCCGCAGCATTCGCAACATGCGACGCGCCGACACCCGGCCCTCGTAATAGCCGGGCACGACGATGGTTTCGCTGAAGCCCAGCGCGCGATAAAAGGCTTGGGCGCTCGCGTTGTCGGCGCGCAGTTCCAGGTGAATCGACGCGATGCCGGCGACACGGGCCGAGTCAACCAGCCATTCGATCAGGCGCCGCCCGATCCCCAGATGCCGGTGGGCCGGCTGCACGCACATCAGGATGAGGTGCGAGCGCTCGTCGCCGAACTGCATGATGGCGAAGCCCTGGACGCCTGCGGCGTCGCAGGCCACCAGCGCGATCGTTTCGCGCTCAGCGATGATCCGTGCGATGCGTTCGGGCGAGTAGCGCCAACCCAGGCCCGCCTCGACGAAGTCGCGCGACATCGCCGCCATCGCCCGTGCGTCGTCGGGGCGGGCGGGTCGCAGCGTGATGGCGTTGTGGATCACGTGGCGATTCTGTCACTCCGCCGTTCCTCGCTCTCGACGGGCGACACCGAACCCCGCTCGAGCACGGCTTTCAAGGCTGCGCCGGTGTGGCTCGGCCTGCACTTCACCAGACCCTCCGGCGTCGTCTCGGCCACCACCGCACCGCCGCGCACCCCGCCCTCGGGGCCGAGGTCGATGACCCAGTCGGCTTCGGCGATCACGTCGAGGTCGTGCTCGATCACCACCACGCTGTGGCCGCCGTTGACGAGGCGGTGCAGCACGCGGATCAGCTTCTCCACGTCGGCCATGTGCAGGCCGACCGTCGGCTCGTCGAGCACGTACAGCGTGTGCGGCGCCTTGTTGCCGCGGCGGGTGACGTCGTCGCGCACCTTGGTCAGCTCGGTGACGAGCTTGATGCGCTGCGCTTCGCCGCCCGACAGCGTCGGCGACGGCTGGCCGAGCGTCAGGTAACCGAGGCCCACGTCCTTCAGCAGCTGCAGCGGGTGCGCGATGTTCGGCATCGAGGCGAAGAACTCGACCGCCTCGTCGATCTCCATGCGCAGCACGTCGCCGATGCTCTTGCCGCGCCAGCTCACCGCCAGCGTCTCGGCGTTGAAGCGCTGGCCGTGGCAGACGTCGCAGGGCACCTTCACGTCGGGCAGGAAGCTCATCTCGATGGTGCGCACGCCCTGCCCTTCGCAGGCCGGGCAGCGGCCCTCGCCGGTGTTGAAACTGAAGCGCGCCGGCGTATAGCCGCGCGCGCGCGCTTCGAGCGTGTCGGCGAACAGCTTGCGGATCGTGTCCCAGAAACCGATGTAGGTCGCGGGGCAGGAGCGCGGCGTCTTGCCGATCGGTGTCTGGTCGACCTCGAGCACGCGGTCGATCTGCTGCCAGCCGGCGATGCCGTCGCAGCCCTGCCAGTTCGGCTTCGCGCCACGCGAGTTGATGAACTGCAGGTTGGCCAGCAGCACGTCGCGCGCCAGCGTCGACTTGCCCGAGCCGCTGACGCCGGTGACCGCGACGAGGCGCTTCAACGGCAGCTTGACGCTGATCTGCTGCAGGTTGTGCAGCGATGCGCCGAGCAGTTCCATCTGCGGCGTGCCGTTCATTTCGCGCCGCGGCTGCACCGGGTGAACCAGCGGCTGCGCCAGGAAGCGCCCGGTCACCGATGCGGCGTGCGATGCGAGATCGGCCACGCTGCCTTCGGCCACCAGCGTGCCGCCACGCTTGCCGGCGCCCGGCCCGATGTCGATGATGTGGTCGGCGCGGCGGATCGTGTCCTCGTCGTGCTCCACCACCACCAGCGTGTTGCCCTTCTCGCCGAGCTTGTGCAGCGCGTCGAGCAGGATCTGGTTGTCGCGCGGATGCAGGCCGATGGTCGGCTCGTCGAGCACATAACACACGCCCTGCAGGTTGCTGCCCAGCTGGGCCGCGAGGCGAATGCGCTGGGCCTCGCCGCCGCTCAGGGTCGGGGCGGCGCGGTCCAGCGTCAGGTAGCCGAGGCCCACTTCTTCGAGGAACTCGAGGCGGCTCTTGATCTCGGTGATCACGTCGCGTGCGATGTCGGCGTCGCGGCCGGCGAGCCTCAGCGACTCGACCCAGCGGCGCGCATCGCCGACCGACCACTGGGCGATCCCCGCGATCGAATGGCCTTCGAAGGTGACGCCGCGCGAGGTGGGGTTGAGTCGCGTGCCGCCGCAGTCGGGGCACGGCGCGTCGACCACGCCTTCGACCTCCATCTCCTCCGACGGAAAGCTCTGCTCGCGGCCCTTGTTGTCGTCGTCCTTGATCGAATCGTCGTAGGCCTTGCGCTGCTCGCGCGTCAGCGCGAGGCCGGTGCCGACGCAGGTCGTGCACCAGCCGTGCTTGCTGTTGTAGCTGAACATGCGCGGGTCGAGCTCGGGGTAGCTGGTGCCGCAGACCGGGCAGGCGCGCTTGGTCGAGAACACCTTCACCGCGCCGATGCCCGCGGTCGGGCCGTCGGTGAGCATCGCCCCCTTCAGGCCGTCGAGCGGTGCGAGCAAGTGCATCACACCCTTGCCGAGCTCGAGCGTCTTCGCCAGCAGCGCGCGCAGCTCGGCCTCGGCGTCGGCGCTGACCACGATGTCACCGACCGGCAGCTCGAGGGTGTGCTCCTTGAAGCGGTCGAGCCGCGGCCACGGATCGACCTTCACGAATTCGCCGTCGACGCGCAAGTGGGTGTGGCCGCGCGCCTTGGCCCATTTGGCGAGGTCGGTGTAGACACCCTTGCGAGCGACGACCAGCGGTGCGAGCAACCCCACATGCTCGCCCTTGTGATCGCGCAGCAATTGCGCGGCGATGCTCTCGGCGCTTTGCGGCTTGACCGGCGCACCGTCCTTCACGCAATGCTGCAGGCCTAGCTTGACATAGAGCAGGCGCAGGAAGTGCCACACCTCGGTGGTGGTGGCGACCGTGCTCTTGCGCCCGCCGCGACTGAGCCGCTGCTCGATCGCGACCGTCGGCGGAATGCCGTAGACCGCGTCGACCTCGGGCCGGCCGGCCGGCTGCACGATGCTGCGCGCATAGGCGTTCAGCGATTCGAGGTAGCGGCGCTGTCCTTCGTTGAACAGGATGTCGAAGGCGAGCGTGCTCTTGCCCGAGCCCGAGACGCCGGTGATCACGCTGAACTTGCCGCGCGGAATGCTGACGTCGAGTGACTTCAGGTTGTGCTCGCGGGCGTTGACGATGCGAATCACCTCGTCACTGGCCCGCCGCTCGTCGCGCGAGCGCTTGACCAGCAGCTGCAGCGGCAGCCCTTCCTCGACGCGATGGCCGTCGATTCCCATCGCCACGTCGTAGTCGGCGAGCGCCTTCCCGGTGTGCGAGCTCGGGTGGCGCTTGATCTGTTCCGGCGTGCCGGTGCACATCAGCTGCCCACCGGCCTCGCCGCCCTCGGGCCCGAGGTCGATCAGCCAGTCGGACGCGCGAATCACGTCGAGGTTATGTTCGATGATGACGATCGAATGCCCGGCATCGAGCAGCTTGCGAAACGCGCGCATCAGCTTGGCGATGTCGTCGAAATGGAGCCCCGTCGTGGGCTCGTCGAACATGAACAGCGTGCCCTTCTTCGCCAGCGGCTGGCGGCTTGCCGACCCGTTCTGCGCCGTCTCGGCGAGGAAGGCGGCGAGCTTCAGCCGCTGCGCTTCGCCGCCGCTCAGGGTGGGCACCGGCTGGCCGAGCTTCACGTATTCGAGACCGACGTCGACGATCGGCTGCAGCACGCGCAACACCTCGCGGTCGTTGGCGAACAGCGCCACCGCTTCGCTGACGGTGAGGTCGAGCACGTCGGCGACGCTGAGGTCGCGCACGCTGTCGCCCGGCACTCGCCGCGCGATCTTCACGTCGAGCAGCTCGGGCCGGTAGCGGCGGCCGTCGCAGTCGGGGCAGCGCAGGTAGACGTCGGAGAGGAACTGCATCTCCACATGCTCGAAGCCCGAACCGCCGCAGGTCGGGCAGCGTCCGTCGCCGGCGTTGAAGCTGAACATCCCGGCGCCGTAGCCGCGCTGCTGCGCGAGCGGCGATTCGGCGAACAGCTTGCGGATCTCGTCGAAGGCGCCGACATAGCTCGCCGGGTTGGAGCGCGCCGTCTTGCCGATCGGCGACTGGTCGACGAACACCGCGCCGCTCAGCCAGTCGGCGCCGAGCAGGCGGTCGTGCGCGCCCGGTGTTTCGGTCGGCTTGCCGAAATGGCGCTCCAGCGCGGGGTAGAGCACGTCCTGCATCAGCGTGCTCTTGCCCGAGCCCGAGACGCCGGTCACGCACACCAGGTGGTGCAGCGGAAATTCGACCGTGAGGCTCTTCAGGTTGTGTTCGCGCGCGCCTTCGACGATGAGCCGGGGCGTGGCCTCGCCGACCAGCCGCTTGATGCCCATGCCGACATGCTTGCGCCCGCCGAGGTAGGCGCCGGTCAGCGTGTCGGCCTGGCGGATCGCCTCCGGCGTGCCGTCGAAAACGATGGTGCCGCCGCGCTCGCCGGGGCCGGGGCCCATGTCGATCAGCCGGTCGGCCGCCAGCATCACCGCCGGGTCGTGCTCCACCACCACCAGCGTGTTGCCGGCATCGCGCAGCCGGTGCATCGCCTCGACGATGCGGTTCATGTCGCGCGGGTGCAGGCCGATGCTCGGCTCGTCGAGCACGAACATCGTGTTGACCAGCGAGGTGCCGAGCGCGGTGGTGAGGTTGATGCGCTGCACCTCGCCGCCGGACAGCGTGCGGCTCTGCCGGTCGAGCGTGAGGTAGCCGAGGCCGACGTCGCACAGGTATTTGAGCCGGGTGCGGATCTCGTCGAGCAAGAGCTTCAGCGCCTCGTCGAGCATCGTGCTCGGCAGCGACAGCGTGTCGAAGAAACGCCGGATGCGATCGATCGGCATCAGCATCAGGTCGTGCACCGTGAGTCCGGGCATCGCCTCCAGCTGCGCGCGCGACCAGTGCACGCCGCGCGGCAGGAAGCGCTGCGCTGCGGGCAGCACCGCGTCGGCGTCGGCCTGCATGCCGAGGCGCCACAGCAGCGCCTCGGTCTTCAGCCGCGCGCCGCCGCAGGTTTCGCAGGGCGTGTAGCTGCGGTACTTCGACAAGAGCACGCGGATGTGCATCTTGTAGGCCTTCGATTCGAGGTACTCGAAGAAGCGCTTGACGCCGTACCACTGCTTGTTCCAGTTGCCGTTCCAGTGCGGCGAGCCATGGATGACCCAGTCGCGCTGCGCGTCGGTGAGCTGCGCCCACGCGGTGTCGCGCGGGATGCCGGCCTCGCCGCCGTACTTCATCAGGTCGTCCTGGCATTCCTTCCAGGCCGGCGTCTGCATCGGCTTGATGGCGCCGGCGCGCAGGGTCTTGCGGTGGTCGGGAATGACGAGGCCATAGTCGACGCCGATGACCCGGCCGAAGCCGCGGCAGGTCTCGCAGGCGCCCATCGCCGAGTTGAAGGAGAACAGCGCCGGCTGCGGATCGCTGTAGCGCAGGTCGCTGTCGGGGCAGTGCAGGCCGGTGGAGAAGCGCCACAGAGCGGGCTCGCCCTCCTCGGCCAATACATACACATTGACCCGCCCGCTGCCGCGCTTGAGCGCCAGCTCGATCGCCTCGACCGCCCGCACCTTCTCCACGCCCTGGATGCGGAACCGGTCCGCCACCACATCGAGCAGCTTGCGCGGCCCGGTCGGCGACGCGACCTCGCGCTGCGCCTGCACGCGGGTGAAGCCGCTCGCCGACAGCCATTGCTCGACTTCCTCGGCACTGGTGTTGGCCGGCAGCTCGACTGGAAAAGTCACCACCAGCCGCGGATCTGTGTTGCCCCCCAGGCGCTGCGCGCCGACCCCCCGAGGGGGCTCGCCGTCTTGGGGCGGCCCGGCGACGTCGGCGTCGCGGGTGCGCTCCATCAGCTCCGCATAAATCGTCTCCGGCGAGTCGTGCCGCACCCGCTGCGCGGTCTGCTTGTCGATCAGCTCGGCGGCGCGCGCGTAGAGCAGCTTCAGGTGGTCGTTCAGCTCGGTCATCGTGCCGACGGTCGAGCGCGAGGTGCGCACCGGATTCGTCTGGTCGATCGCGATCGCCGGGGGCACGCCGTCGACCCGGTCGACCGCCGGGCGGTCCATGCGGTCGAGAAACTGGCGCGCGTAGGCGCTGAAGGTCTCGACGTAGCGCCGCTGGCCCTCGGCGTACAGCGTGTCGAACACCAGGCTCGACTTGCCCGAACCGCTCGGCCCGGTCACGACCGTCATCTCCCCGGTGCGGATGTCCAGGTCGAGGTTCTTCAGGTTGTGCTGGCGGGCGCCGCGAATGCGTATGAGCCCGGTCGACGGGCCGCCCCTAGACCGGGCGCCGTCCCCCTCGGGGGGACATGAGCCGAAGGCGAGAGGGGGCTCGCGGGTACTGCCGGAGGTCATGAGGAGGGGTCAGTGGGGAGGAAGCGGAACATTCTAGGGACGCCCCCGAATCCTGCTGGAGGCGGGCCTTTGCCACACTTTGCGGGTTTGGGCCTTCGGTTTTCCACAATGCGCGGCCGCATTCCACTGGCAACACTGCCTCACCGCCCGCAACGTCACTGGAGACACACATGGCGACCCTGGCAAGCAAGTTCCGCGCACTGGCCCTCGGACTGATCGCGCTGTCCGGCACCCCCGCGCTGTGGGCGCAAATCGTGGTCGGGCAGACCTCGGGGTTCACCGGGCCGGTGGCCTCGGGCGTGAAGGAGAACACCGATGGCGCCAAGCTTTACATCGACCACGTCAACGCCGTCGGCGGCGTCAACGGCCAGCGCATCGAGCTGGTCTCGCTCGACGACAAGTTCGATCCCAAGCTGGCGGCCGCGAATGCGCGCACGCTGATCACCGAGCGCAACGTGATTGCGCTGTTCCTCAACCGCGGCACGCCGCACACCGAAGCGATCAAGCCGCTGCTCGACGAGTTCAAGGTGCCGCTGGTGGCGCCATCGACCGGCGCGATGATCCTGCACAAGCCGGTCCACCCGTGGATCTTCAACGTGCGCGCCACCTACCAGCGCGAGGCGGAGAAAGCCGTCAACCACCTGGCCACGATCGGCCTCGCCCGCATCGCGCTGGTCCACGTGGACGACAGCTTCGGCGCCGACTGTGCGATCGGTGCGCAAAAGGGCTTCGAGCGCGCCAGCATCAAGCCGCTGTTCATCGAGAAGTTCGACCGCGTCAAGCCGGACTTCAAGGACATCGCGCAAAAGGCGGCGAAGACCGATGCCCAGGCGGTGTTCCTGATCGGCTCGGCCGGCGCGGTGGCCGACGGCACCAAGGCGATCCGCGGCGCCGGCTCGCGCGCGCAGATCGTCACCGTGTCGAACAACGCCTCGGGCGGCTTCATCAAGCAGATGGGCGAGTACGCGCGCGGCACCATCGTCACGCAGATCTTCCCCTACGAGCGCTCGCTGTCGGCGCCGATCGTCAAGGAGGCGAGCGACCTCGCCAAGGCCCAAGGCATTCCCGAGGTGACGCCGGCGATGCTCGAAGGCTACGCGGGCGCGAAGGTGTTGGTCGAGGGCCTGCGCCGGGCCGGCCCGAACCCGACGCGCGCCCGGTTGCAACAGGCGCTGGAGAGCTTTCGCAAGCTCGACATCGGTGGCCTCGAACTCACCTACGGCCCGGCCGACCACAGCGGGCTGGACTACGCCGACCTGTCCATCATCGGCCCCGACGGCAAGTTCCGCCGGTAGAAATCTGCAGCGGGGCTTGAGCCGCCGCCGGAACGGTTGAAACAAAGTGTCACCGGCCCCATGCCCGGCGCTACAGTACGTCGATGGACGATGCTGTTCCCGTCCCCGAGCGTGAACCGCCGTTTTTCGGTGATTCCGAGGCCACGACGGATGCGGCGCGCCTTGCCCGCATGGAGCGCGCGCTGATCGGCTCGAGCGACGGTTTCTGGGAACGCAACCTGCGCACCAACGTCAGCTGGTATTCGCCGAGCTTTCGCGCGATGTTCGGCTTCAGCGCCGGGGAGCTGCCGAACGATCGCAACGTCGTCAACCAGCGCATCCACCCGGACGACCTGCCCGGCTTTCTCGCCCACTACGAAGAGGCGATCCGCACCCTGGGCCGCTTCGACTATGAGGCACGCTTTCGCGACCGCGACGATCACTGGCGCTGGGTGCGCGGGCGCGGGCGGGTGTGGCCCGGCGCGGACGGGCGGCCGGAGATGATCGCCGGCGCGGTCAGCGACGTGACCGCGGAAAAGGAAGCTCGGCTCGCGCTCGAGGAACAGCGCGAACAGCTCGAGCAGCAGGTGCAGGAACGCACCGCCCGCCTGAGCGCCGCCTTGGCGCAGGCCGAGCAGCGCCAGCGCGAGGCCGACGCAGCGAACGAGGCGAAGTCGCGCTTCCTCGCCCACATGAGCCATGAGATCCGCACGCCGCTGAACGGCATCCTCGGCCTGACCGAGCTCGCGCTGCGCGTCGCGCAGGCGCCGTCGCTGCGGCGCTACCTCGAGGTGTCGCTGCAGTCGGGCCAGGCGCTGCTGCAGCTGATCAACAGCGTGCTCGATTTCTCGCGCCTCGAGGCCGGCCGGCTGCCGCTCAACGACGAACCCTTCGACCTCTCCGACGCGATGGCCGAAGCGCTGCGCGCGGTCGTCCCGCTGGTACGGAGCAAGGGCCTGTCGATGCTCTACGACTATGTGGGCGACGTCACCTGGGTGCGCGGCGACGCCGCGCGGGTGCGGCAGATTGTCACCAACCTGATCGGCAACGCCGCCAAGTTCACCGAACAAGGCCATGTGAAGCTGAGCGCCGACGTGCGGCGCCACCGCGCCAGCGACACCTGCAGCGCGACGCTGCGCGTCGAGGACACCGGCCCCGGCGTCGACCCGGCCGACCTGGCGCGCTTGTTCGACGCCTTCGAGCAGGGCGACAGCAGCACCACGCGGCGCCACGGCGGCACCGGCCTCGGGCTGTCGATCGCACGCGGCCTGGCGCGCGCGATGGGTGGCGAGATCGTCGCCGACGCCGCGCCCGGCGCCGGCGCGGTGTTCACGCTGACGCTGCCGCTGCGCGTGGCGCGCGACCCGCGGCCGTTGCCGCCGCCGCCGCCCGGCCATGCCTGGCTGGTGTACCTGCGCGGCACGTCGACCCGCCTGATGCAGCAGCGCCTGGCGCGCCTGGGCTGGACCGCAACGCCGCTGCCGAGCGTGGCGCAGGCCGTGACCCACGCGACGATGCTCGACGCCGCCGAGCGACCCGACCTGGTGCTGGTGGCGGAGCATGTGCTCGGCGAGCCCGATGTGGACCTGCGCGCGCTGCGTGCGGCGCTGCCGGCGGCGCGCATCGCACTGCTGATCCGCGCCGATTGGCACGATCCCCATTTCGAGCGCATCGCGCTCGAGCTCGACATGCCGCTCGCGCTGCTGCCGCTGACGCCGCGTGACCTGACGCTGCTGACCGGCGGCCACCGCCCGCTCGAAGCGCCCGAGGCGGCCGCCGTGGCGCCGGCCGTGGCCGCGCTCGCACCGGTGCTGCTGGTCGAGGACAACGAGGTCAACCGCCTGATCGGCGAGGAGTTCCTGCGTGCGATGGGGCTGCCGGCGCGCGCCGTCGACAGCGGCGAGGCGGCGCTGGCCGCCTGCCTGGCCGAGCCGCCGTCGCTGGTGCTGATGGACCTTCAGATGCCCGGCATGGACGGCCTCGAAGCGACCCGCCGCCTGCGCGCCTTGCAGCAGGCGGGGCGGCTGCCGCCGTTCCCGATCATTGCGCTGACGGCGCACGCCATGGGCAGCGACGAGGCCGAGTCGGCCGCCGCCGGCATGGACGCCTTCCTCAGCAAGCCGATCATGATGGCCACGCTGCGAAGCGAGCTGGAGCGCTGGCTGCCGGCGTTGCGTGCGTAGAGTGCCGTCCTTTGGACGGCACTCTACGCACGGCTTATCACACAGCTCCCCCGCGCCCCCTCCGAGAGGGGGCTCTAGCATGTTCGACGGCTCTCCCCAGCCCCTCTCCGCGAGAGGGGCTCCAGCATGAACGACGGGGCCGGCCCTGTGGCCGGCAACACCTCGCATGTCGCACCGCGTGTTCGCCGCGACCGGCTTCGCCAAGGCCTTGTCAAACAAACTGGAGCCCTCCTCGTGGAGGAGGGCGGGGTGGTGTCGTCGAACCTGCTAGAGCCCCCTCTCGGAGGGGGCGCGGGGG
>DASXQQ010000123.1:0-4479 GCA_036507085.1 Piscinibacter sp.
TGGTGAAGCTCAAGTCTGCGCGAAGCGGCCGGCCTGGAAGTCCTGCACCGCCTGGAAGATTTCTTCCTGGGTGTTCATCACGAACGGCCCGTACTGCACGATCGGCTCGTGCAGCGGCCGCCCGGCGATGAGCAGCGCGCGCGCCGGTGCATCGGCCTGCAGGACCACGCCGTCGCTGCCGGCGTCGTTCTTCAGGATCGCCATGCGCTGCTCGGGCACGCGCGTCTCGCCAATGCGCAGCTCGCCGCGGTAGACGTAGACGAAGGCGTTTTGCGTGCTCGGTAAGGTCTGCGCGAAGCTCGCGCCGGCGTCGAAGTGCAGGTCGAGGAAGAGCGGCTGCGTCGTGTCGCGCTGCACGGCGCCGAGCACGCCGTGGCTCGCGCCGGCGATCACGCGCGCGGTCACGCCTGCGGGCGTGCGGAATTCGGGGATGGTGTCGCTCTGGATGTCGCGGTACCAAGGCGCGTTCATCTTGTCCTTCGCGCCGAGGTTGAGCCACAGCTGGAAGCCTTCCATGCGGCCGTCTTCCTGCTCGGGCAACTCGGAATGGACCACGCCGCGACCGGCGGTCATCCATTGAACGCCGCCGTTTTGCAGCAGGCCTTCGTGGCCCGCGCTGTCGCGGTGGCGCATCCGCCCGGCGATCACGTAGGTGACAGTTTCGAAGCCGCGGTGCGGGTGATCCGGGAAGCCGCCGATGTAGTCGTCGGGGTTGTCGGTGCCGAAGGCGTCGAGCATCAGGAACGGGTCGAGCCGGCGCTGCAGCGGCTGCGTCAGCACCCGGGTGAGCTTGACGCCCGCGCCGTCGGAGGTGGCCGTGCCGGCCACCAGCCGCTCGACAGTGCGCTCTCTCGAGACGGTCTCGCTGCGCGGGGTCAGGGTGGTGGCGGTCATGGCGAACTCCTTCTTCATGTCAATGGCGGGTCACGCTCAGGCGAGCACCGCCTCTTCGATCTGGCTCTGCGCCGACGCGAGGGCCTTCTGCTCGGCCTCCGGTCCCATCGCCAGGCCTTCGGCGTAGACGAACTGCACGTCGGTCATGCCGAGGAAGCTGAAGATGGTCTTCAGGTAAGGCACCTGGGTGTCGGCCGGCGTGTTGCGGTACAGACCACCACGCGTCAGCGCCACATAGACCTTCTTGTTCGTCAGCAGCCCGACGGGTCCCTTGTCGGTGTAGGTGAAGGTCACCTTGGCGCGGGCGATCGCGTCGATCCAGTTCTTCAGGGCAGACGGCACACCGAAGTTGTACATCGGCACGCCCAGCACGACCACATCGGCGGCCTGGATTTCGGCGATCAGCGCGTCGTCGAGCGCGACGCGTTCGGCCTGCTGCGGCGTGCGCAGTTCGGCCGGCGTGAACAGGGCCTGAAGGGCGGATTCGTCGAGCGCGGGGTGCGGCGTGCGGCCGAGGTCGCGCACGGTCAGCGTCGCGTCGGGTTGCGCGGCGCGCAGGCGGTCGACGATCGAAGTGGCGAGGCGGCTCGAGTGCGAGGCGTCGAGGCGGGCGCTGGAGTTGATTTGCAGGATGTTCATGGAATCTCCGGGGTGAGGGCGGTTGCGATGAAACCAATGTAGTTGTCCCGGAATCAATCCGGAAGACCGTTAAACGGATAACATTGTTCCGTTGATGAGACAGTTGGATGAACATCGAACCCAATGATTTGCTGCTGTTTGCCCGCGTGGTGGACGAAGGCAGCTTCAGCCGCGCCGCCGCGCGGGCGGGCTTGCCGAAGTCGACCGTGTCGCGGCGGGTCGCAATGCTCGAGTCGCAGCTCGGCGAGCGGCTGCTGCTGCGCACGACGCGCAAGCTCACCGTCACCGACTTCGGTCACAGCGTGCTCGAGCACGCACGCCAGGTCGCCACCGAAGTCGAAGCCGCGGCCTCGCTCGCCCAGCACCGGCAGGTCGAGCCGAGCGGCCGATTGCGCGTGTCGATGCCGGCCGATTTCGCGAGCAACGTGCTGGGCCCGCTGCTCGCGGAGTTCATCGCCGCCCACCCGGCGATCTCGTTGGAGTTGGACCTGTCGCCGCGGCGCGTCGACCTGATCGGCGAGAACTTCGACCTCGCGCTGCGCATGGGCGACCTGCCCGACGACGCGTCGCTGGCGGCGCGCCGGGTGGCGGTGTTTTCAGCCGGGCTGTATGCGTCGCCCGCCTACCTGCAGCGCCGCGGTGTGCCGCCCGAGCCGGAGGCCTTGATGGAGCACGACGCGCTGCGCCTGCTCAAGCGCAGCGGCGAGCCCGCGGCTTGGGTGTTGAGCCGCGGCGAGGCGCGCTGGGAAGGCATCCCGCCCGGTCGCGCCACAGCGAACTCGCCCGAGCTGCTGATCCGCCTCGCCCGCTCGGGGGCAGGGATCACTGTGGTCGCCGACCACTTTGCCGTGCCCTATGTGCGCAGCGGCGAGCTGGTGCCGGTGCTGGAGGACTGGACCCTGCCGCCGTCGTCGGCCTGGGCGGTGTTCCCCGGTCGGCGCCTGATGCCGGCGCGCACGCGGGTGTTTCTGGACGCCTTGCAGGCGGAGTTTTCGGGTCCGCGCTGCCAGGCGCAGGAGGCGCTGGTCAAGCAGGCGCGGCGCGAGCGCGGCAGCGCGCCGGCGCGCCCGCACTGAGCGTCAGTAGCGCAGCCCCATCGCCTCGCGCACGTCGCGCATCGTCTCGCGCGCGACCGTGCGGGCGCGCTCGGTGCCGACCTCGACGATCCAGTGCACATGCTTCGGATTCGTCAGATAGGGCTCGGCGCGTTCGCGCCATGGCTCCTGTTCCTTCTTGATCGCGTCGATCACCGGCTGCTTGCACTCGAGGCAGCCGATGCCGGCGGTGGTGCAGCCCTTGACCACCCAGGCTCGCGTCTCGGGCGTCGAGTAGACCTGATGGAACTGCCACACCGGACAGTCTTCGGGGTTGCCGGGGTCGCTGCGACGAACCCGCTTCGGGTCAGTGGGCATGCGCCGGATCTTGCGCTCGACCTCGGCCGGCTCCTCGCGCATCGCGATGGTGTTGCCGTAGCTCTTGCTCATCTTCTCGCCATCGAGGCCGGGCAGCTTGCTCACTTCGGTGAGCAGCACCGCGGGCTCGGGCAGGATGGTCTTGCCGGTGCCGCGCAGGTAGGCGTCGAGCCGCTCGCGGTCGGCCGCGCTCAGCGCCCCGCTGGCCGCGATGAGCGCGCGCGCCTGGGCGAGCGCCTCGTCGGTGCCGGTCTGCTGGTAGGCCTTGCGCGCGGCCTCATAGGCCTTGCCGCGCTCCTTGCCCATCTTCTTGACGACGGCTTGCGCGCGCTCGTTGAAGTCGTGCTCGCGGCCGTACAGGTGGTTGAAGCGGCGCGCCACCTCGCGGGTGATCTCGACATGCGGCGCCTGGTCTTCGCCGACCGGCACGAAGCCCGCCTTGTAGATGAGGATGTCGGCCGCCTGCAGCAGCGGATAGCCAAGAAAGCCGAAGGTCGCGAGGTCGCGGTCCTTCAGCTTCTCGATCTGGTCCTTGTAGGTCGGCACGCGCTCGAGCCACGACAGCGGCGTGCCCATTGCGAGCAGCGTGAACAGCTCGGCGTGTTCGGGCAGCCGGCTCTGGATGAAGATCGTCGCGCGCTCGGGGTCGATGCCGGCAGCCAGCCAGTCGATCACCATGTCGTAGACGTTCTTCTCGATGATCTCGCGGTCTTCGTAGTGCGTGGTCAGCGCGTGCCAGTCAGCGACGAAGTAGAAGCAATCGTAATCGGCCTGCAGGCGAACCCAGTTCTTCAGTGCGCCGTGGTAGTGGCCCAGGTGCAGGGCGCCGGTCGGGCGCATGCCCGAGAGCACCCGTTGTTTCTGCTGCCCGGGGGGAAGGGGTTCGGTGTTCATGGCGGGTTCGGTGTCGAGGGCCACGATTGTAGGTGGCGAGGACCACGCCGCTACACTGCCGACCGCAAGACCCGTCCATGAAGAACATCGTCATCCTCATCTCCGGCCGCGGCTCCAACATGGAGGCCATCGTGCAGGCCTGCGCCGCCGAGGGCTGGAACGCGCGCATTGCGGCGGTGGTCAGCAATCGGCCCGATGCCGCGGGGCTCGCGTTCGCGCAATCGCATGGCATCGCAACCGCGGTCGTGGACCACAAGGCCTTCGCCGAACGGGACGAATTCGATGCGGCGCTGGCCGCGGTGGTCGAGGGCTTCGAACCCGACCTGGTGGTGCTCGCCGGCTTCATGCGCATCCTGTCGCCGGCCTTTGTGCGTCGCTTCGAGGGGCGGATCATCAACGTGCACCCGTCGCTGCTGCCGGCGTTCACCGGCCTGCACACCCACCGCCGCGCGATCGAAGCCGGCTGCAAGGTCGCCGGCGTGACGGTGCACTTCGTCACCCCCGATCTCGACCACGGTCCGATCATTGCCCAGTCGACGGTGCCGGTGTTGCCCGACGACACCGAGGCCACGCTGGCGGCGCGCGTGCTCGTGCGCGAGCATGTGCTGTATCCGCGCGCGGTGCGCTGGATCGTCGAGGA
>DASXQQ010000124.1:0-26145 GCA_036507085.1 Piscinibacter sp.
ACCGGCTTCACATAGTCCATCCACACGTCGCGCATGCCGACCCACACGTGGTACAGCAGCGAAACGATCACGACGAAGGTCAGCACCTTCATCCACTGCGAGGAGAAGATCCCCGCCCAGCGGTCGTAGCCCATCTCGCCGCCGAGCAGCACCTGCAGCAGCAGCACGATGGTGAACAGCGCCATCAGCGCCGCGGTGATGCGTTGCGACAGCCAGTCGCGCAGACCGTAGTGCGCGCCGACGACGACGCGCTTCGAACCGTAGTTTTGTTGTGCCATGAGCGGGTCAGCCCGTCAGAAGAAGAACAGCTTGATGCCGAGCGCGAGCGTCAGCAGCCCGCTCGCGGCCAGCGTGAAGACCGCCGACTGGCGGCCGAACTCCTGCGAGACCGCGTGCGTCGCGTCCATCCACAGGTGGCGCAGGCCGGCGATGAAGTGCTGCAGGTACGACCAGATCAGCACCAGCGCGACGAGCTTGAAGAACCAGCCCGGCACGAAGCCGGCGCCGCCGCTGAACACGCTGGTGAACTGGCTGTAGGAGATTTCGGAGCTGACGCTGGTGTCGAACATCCAGATGATGAACGGCATCAACAGGAACATGATCACGCCGCTCACACGATGGAGGATGGAGACCACCCCTGCCAGCGGCAGCCGGTACTGAAGCGCATCCACCAAACGCATCGTCCCCGGCCTTTGTCTTGTCGTTTCTGTCATACCCAGCCTTTTGTAATCGGATGAAACCCGCGGATTTTATTGCAATGCAACAGCGCGCGACCGTCCCGGTCAACTGAGTTCATTGCGATAGTGGTGTGCCACCGTGTTGTACAGCCCGCGACGCAGTTCCACCGGCCTGTCGCCATAGGTGAACGACAAGCGCTCGACGCTGAGCAGCGGCGCGCCCGGCGCGAGCCCCAGCAATTCCGCGGCGGCCGCGTCGGCGGCCACGGCGCGAATCTTCTCTTCGGCACGGATCATGCGCACACCGAACTCGGTCTCGAACAGGCCGTACATCGGCCCGCGGTATTCGCTCAGGCGCTCGGCAGTCAGGCCCTTGAACAGCTGGCCGTTGAGCCAGATGTCGTCGAGCACCACCGGCGCTTCGCGAAACGACAGCACGCGGCGCACCTGCACCACCGCGTCGCCCGACTTCAGGTTGAGCGCGCGCGCGATGTCCGACGGCGCGCGCAGGCGGCGGCAATCGATGAAGCGGCGCTGCGCGCCGCCGGCTTCGCCGTCGTCGGGCGCGAGGCGCAGGAAGCGGAACTGCACCTTTTCTTCAGCATGCGTCGCGACGAAGGTGCCCTTGCCCTGGCGGCGCACCAGCAGGTTCTCGGTGGCGAGTTCATCGACCGCCTTGCGCACCGTGCCCTGGCTCACCTTGTAGCGCGCGGCGAGCTCCATTTCGCTCGGGATCGCTTCACCGGGGCGCCACTCGCCGGCCTGCAAGCTGCGCGTGATCAGCGTCTTGATCTGCTGGTACAGCGGGCTGAAGGCGGGCGCGTCGCCCTCGCCCGCGCGAGCCGGCGTGGCGACGGCGTTCGAGGACGGATCGGCGGCAGACATGGCGCGAATTGCAGCACAGGACGGGTCGCTCGTCCACGAATGTTGACTGATGTCTTATGTAAGACATAAGACTCTTGACGACCTACGGGTTCACACCTAGACTCGGCGCCAAATTCCCGCATCGGTGGCCTACACTTCGGCTCACTGCGGCGCCCGCGCGGCGCGCCCTCACAGGTTCCCTCTCTTCTTCATCCCTTTCGGAGATTTCCATGAGCAAGAAGCCCGTTCGTGTCGCCGTCACCGGCGCAGCCGGCCAGATCGGCTACGCCCTGCTGTTTCGCATCGCTTCCGGCGAAATGCTGGGCAAGGACCAGCCAGTCATCCTGCAACTGCTCGAGATCCCCGACGAGAAAGCTCAGAAGGCGTTGAAGGGCGTGATGATGGAGCTCGAGGACTGCGCGTTCCCGCTGCTCGCCGGCATGGAAGCGCACGGCGACGCGAACACCGCGTTCAAGGACACCGACTATGCGCTGCTCGTCGGCGCCCGCCCGCGCGGCCCCGGCATGGAGCGCAAGGACCTGCTGGCCGCCAACGCGCAGATCTTCACCGCCCAGGGCAAGGCGCTGAACGCGGTGGCCTCGCGCAATGTGCGCGTGCTCGTCGTCGGCAACCCCGCCAACACCAACGCCTACATCGCGATGAAGAGCGCGCCCGACCTGCCGCGCAAAAACTTCACCGCGATGCTGCGCCTGGACCACAACCGTGCGCTGAGCCAGATCGCGGCGAAGACCGGCAAGCCGGTGTCGAGCATCGAAAAGCTCGCCGTGTGGGGCAACCATTCGCCGACCATGTACGCCGACTACCGCTTCGCCACCATCGACGGCCAGAGCGTCAAGACGATGATCAACGACGACGCGTGGAACCGCGACGCTTTCCTGCCCACCGTCGGCAAGCGCGGCGCCGCGATCATCGAGGCGCGCGGGCTGTCGTCGGCTGCGTCGGCCGCGAATGCCGCGATCGACCACATGCACGACTGGGCGCTAGGCACCAACGGCAAGTGGGTCACGATGGGCATCGCGTCGGACGGCCAGTACGGCATTCCGAAGGACGTGATGTTCGGCTTCCCGGTCACCTGCGCCGGCGGCGAATACAAGCTGGTCGAGGGCCTGGCGATCGACGGATTCAGCCAGGAGCGCATCAACCTCACGCTGAAGGAACTGCAGGAAGAGCAGGACGGCGTCAAGCACCTGCTCTGACCGGCCGTCACCCGCCGGGGCCTGTGAGGCCCCGCACCCGAGCCGGCCCACCGCATGTGCCGGCTTTTTTTTCGTCGAGTTGCCATGAGCTCCGCCAAGTTCCATCCTCGCGAGGCCCTGTTCGACGCCGGCGAAACGCCCGCGATGCTGCCGGTGTGCGACCACTACGCCGGCGTCGAGTTGCGGATGCGCAAGAGCCTCGAACTGCAGGCCGAACTCGGGCCGGTGTTCGACGTGACGCTCGACTGCGAAGACGGTGCGCCGGTCGGTGCCGAGGCCGCGCATGCGCAAATGGCAGCCGAACTGGCGATGTCGAGCCTGAATCTGCATGGCCGTGTCGGCGCGCGGGTCCATCCGGTCGACCATGCGTCGTTCGCGCAGGACATCGACACCCTGATCCGCGTCGCCGGCGCGCGCCTAGCCTACCTGATGGTGCCCAAGCCGCGGGGCCTCGCCGACGTGGCGCGCGCCTGCGACGCGATCGATCACGCGATTCGCGTGCACGGCCACGGCGTGCGCATTCCGGTGCATGCGCTGATCGAAACCCATGGCGCGCTGCGCGAGGTCGATGTGATCGCCGCCCACCCGCGCATCGAGTCGCTGTCGTTCGGGCTGATGGATTTCGTCTCGGCGCACCGCGGCGCGATCCCGGCGGTGGGCATGAGTGCCGCCGGCCAGTTCAGCCACCCGCTGGTGCTGCGCGCCAAGCTCGAGATCGCCGCCGCCTGCCACGCGCATGGCAAGACGCCGTCGCACAGCGTGGTCACCGAGTTCAGCGACCGCTCGGCGATTGCGAGCGCGGCCGACAAGGCGTGCCGCCAGCTCGGCTACACGCGCATGTGGAGCATCCACCCGAACCAGATCCGCCCGATCGTCGAAGCCTTCGCGCCGACCGCAGCCGAGGCCGACCAGGCGATCGAAATCCTGCTGGCCGCGCAGGCCGCCGATTGGGCGCCGATTCGCCACCGCGACACGCTGCACGACCGCGCCAGCTACCGCTACTTCTGGCAGGTGCTGGAACGAGCCCACCGCACCGGGCAGCCCTTGCCCGCGCAGGTGCGCGAGGCCTTCTTCGATGTCGGAGCCGAACCATGATCCGCCGCTGCGCCGCCGCGCTCGTTGCCAGCGTCTGCCTGTGCCTGCTCGCCACGACGGCACGCGCGCAGTCCGCCGCGCCCACGCCGAAGGCGCAGGCATCCAAGCCGGCCGCGAAGACAACCACGCCACGCAAGCGGCCGAGTTCCGAGGCCAAGGGCTTGGCACTGGCGACCGAGACCGTCGAGGAGATCACGGCGAACCAGCTCGACATCGCCGCCCGCGTGCTCACCGGCACCGCGCAATGCGAATTCGGCCAGCAGGTCAACATCGAAGCGATGGCAGGAAAACCGGGGGTCTTCAGGCTTGCTTTCAACAAGCTCAGCTACACCATGGTGCCGCAGGAGACCACGACCGGCGCGGTTCGCCTGGAAGACAGGAAGGCCGGGGTCGTGTGGTTGCAGATTCCGGTCAAGTCGATGCTGATGAACCACAAGCTCGGCCAGCGCATGGTCGACGCGTGCACGCAGACCGAGCAGCGGATCGCGGTCGAAGCGGCGGTGCAGGCTGCTGCAGCGCCCGCCCCCGCCGCTGCCGCGTCGGGCGCTCCCGCCGCGTCAGCGCCGAGCGCCGCGGCACCGGAAAAGCCCGCCAGCGCCCCTTGAGTATGACGCTCCAGGTATGTACAATCTGTGCATACCCTCAGGAGCATGCGATGGAAGCCACCGTGGCCGAACGCGGCCAGATCACCTTGCCCAAGGCCGTGCGTGATGCCCTCGGGCTGACCAAGGGCACCTTGCTGAAGGTCGAACTCGACGGCAGTCGCATCATCCTGCGCAAGAACGTCGACGACGCGATTTCGCGCGCACGCGGCCGGTTCAAGCTGCCTGAGGGGGTGACCACCGACGACATCATGCGCGAGCTGCGCGGCCGCGCCCCAGGCGACCCGATCGAGCCCTGAGCCCTGATGATCGCCGTCGACACCTCCGTTCTCATCGACCTGCTCGGCGAAGATGCCCGCGCCGACGCGGCCGAAGCCTGCCTGCGCATGGCGCTGGGCAGCGGACCGGTTGCCGTCTGCGACGTCGTCGTCAGCGAGGTGACCGCCGGCCTCGGCCACGGCTCGCAGGTGATGGACGCGCTCGAGGAAATGGGTCTCGAGTTCTCCGCCATCGAACAGCGTTCGGCCGTGCGCGCCGGCGAAATGCAGCGCAAGTACAAGGAACGTTTGCGCGCCGCCGGCCTGCCGACCACCTCGCCGCGCACCATCCCCGACTTCCTCGTCGGCGCCCACGCCTTGCTTCAGTGCACCGCGCTGATCACGCGGGACGCCGGCTTCTTTCGCGACTACTTCAAAGGTCTCAAGGTCATCGTCCCCACGGTGGCCTGACCGTTGCTTCCCCTTCTCATCCGCCTCTTCAACGAAAGCTCACGATGCTCCAAGCCTATCGCCAACATGTTGCCGAACGCGCCGCGCTCGGCATTCCGCCGCTGCCCTTGTCCGCGCAGCAAACCGCTGAACTGATCGAGCTGCTGAAGGCGCCGCCGGCGGGCGTTGAGGCATTCCTGGTCGAGCTGATCACCCACCGCGTGCCGGCGGGCGTCGACGACGCGGCGAAGGTGAAGGCGTCGTACCTCGCCGCGCTGGCCCATGGCAGCGAAACCTGCGCGCTGATCAGCCGCGCGAAGGCGACCGAGTTGCTCGGCACGATGCTCGGCGGCTACAACATCCACCCGTTGATCGACCTGCTCGACGATGCGGCTGTCGGCGCGGTCGCGGCCAGCGGCCTGAAGAAAACGCTGCTGATGTTCGACCAGTTCCATGACGTGCAGGAAAAGGCCGATCAGGGGAATGTGAATGCAAAGGCGGTGCTGCAAAGCTGGGCCGATGCCGAGTGGTTCACGTCGCGTCCCGAGGTACCGCAAAGCCTCACCGTGACGATCTTCAAGGTCAGCGGCGAGACCAACACCGACGACCTGTCGCCGGCGCCCGATGCCTGGAGCCGCCCCGACATCCCGCTCCATGCGCTGGCGATGCTGAAGAACCCGCGCCCCGGCATCACGCCGGAAGAAGACGGCAAGCGCGGCCCGGTGAAGTTCATCGAATCGCTGCGTGCCCATGGCAACCTTGTCGCCTACGTTGGCGACGTGGTCGGTACCGGCTCGTCGCGCAAATCCGCCACCAATTCGGTGCTGTGGTTCACCGGCGAAGACATTCCGTTCGTGCCGAACAAGCGCTTCGGCGGAGTCTGCCTGGGCAGCAAGATCGCCCCGATCTTCTACAACACGATGGAAGACGCCGGCGCGCTGCCGATCGAGCTCGACGTGAGCCAGATGAACATGGGCGACGTGGTCGAGCTGCGTCCCTACGAAGGCCGCGCGCTGAAGAACGGCACGGTCATCGCCGAGTTCAAGGTCAAGAGCGAGGTGCTGTTCGACGAAGTGCGCGCCGGCGGCCGCATTCCGCTGATCATCGGCCGCGGGCTGACCGCCAAGGCGCGCGAAGCGCTGGGCCTGCCGCCCTCCACGCTGTTCCGCCTGCCGCAGAACCCCGCCGATACGAAGAAGGGCTTCTCGCTCGCGCAGAAGATGGTCGGGCGTGCCTGCGGCCTGCCCGAGGGCCAGGGCGTTCGCCCCGGCACCTACTGCGAACCGCGCATGACCTCGGTCGGCTCGCAGGACACCACCGGCCCGATGACGCGCGACGAGCTGAAGGACCTGGCCTGCCTCGGCTTCAGCGCCGATCTGGTGATGCAAAGCTTCTGCCACACGGCGGCCTATCCGAAGCCGGTCGACGTGAAGATGCACCACGAGCTGCCCGACTTCATCAGCACCCGCGGTGGCATCTCGCTGCGCCCCGGCGACGGCGTGATCCATAGCTGGCTCAACCGCCTGCTGCTGCCCGACACCGTGGGCACCGGTGGCGACAGCCACACGCGCTTTCCGATCGGCATCAGCTTCCCCGCGGGCTCGGGCCTGGTGGCGTTCGCCGCCGCCACCGGCGTGATGCCGCTGGACATGCCCGAGAGCGTGCTGGTGCGCTTCAAGGGCCGGATGCAGCCCGGCGTGACGCTGCGCGACCTGGTCAACGCGATCCCGCTGTACGCCATCAAACAAGGCCTGCTGACGGTCGAGAAAAAGGGCAAGAAGAACATCTTCTCCGGCCGGATTCTGGAGATCGAAGGGTTGCCCGACCTGAAGGTCGAGCAGGCCTTCGAGTTGAGCGACGCGTCCGCCGAACGCAGCGCCGCCGGCTGCACGGTGCACCTGAACCAGGAGCCGATCATCGAATACATCAACAGCAACATCGCGTTGATGAAATGGATGATCGCCAACGGCTACGCCGACCCGCGCACCCTGCAGCGACGCATCGCGGCCCAGCAAGCGTGGCTCGCGAACCCGCAGTTGCTGAAGGGCGATGCCGACGCCGACTACGCCGCGGTGATCGAGATCGACCTGGCCGACATCCATGAGCCGATCGTCGCCTGCCCCAACGACCCCGACGACGTGAAGACGTTGTCGGACGTGGCCGGCGCCACCATCGACGAAGTGTTCATCGGTTCGTGCATGACCAACATCGGCCACTTCCGCGCCGCGTCCAAGCTGCTCGAAGGCAAGCGCGACATTCCCGTCAAGCTGTGGGTCGCACCGCCCACCAAGATGGACGCCAAGCAGCTCACCGAGGAAGGCCACTACGGCGTGCTCGGCACCGCCGGCGCGCGCATGGAAATGCCCGGCTGCAGCCTGTGCATGGGCAACCAGGCGCAGGTGAAGGAAGGCGCAACGGTGTTCTCCACCTCGACGCGCAACTTCCCCAACCGCCTCGGCAAGAACTCCAACGTCTACCTCGGCTCGGCCGAACTCGCCTCGATCTGCTCCAAGCTCGGCCGCATCCCGAGCAAGGACGAGTACATGGCCGACATGGGCGTACTCACCGCGCACAGCAGCAAGGTCTACCAGTACCTGAACTTCGACCGGATCAAGGACTTCAGCGAAGTCGGCGCCTGACGCGTGCCGCGGGGCGCAGGCCCGAAGGAGGGAGGCGACAGGCCAGCGCCATGGCGCCTTTTGCGACCGGTTGTGACGCTGGGCGCACGGCGCCACCAGCGCTCAAATCGCCATGCCGCGTGCAGCGCGTTTCTGGTAAAAAGCCATTGAAGCGTCGCCCGCAGGGCCAGCGCAGCAGAGCGTTCGCAAGGGGCTCAGATTGCCAACGAATTCGCGGCTTCCGGCAGTGTCGGACCGTACTCAGCGTCTTCGCCTGCTGTGGCTCATTGCCGCGCTGTGGACCGCGCTGGCGGTGGGCGTCTCGTGGTGGCTGATCAATGACCGGCTGCACGGGCACCGCGAACAGGTACTGACCACCGCCGGTGTTCGGGTCAGCGCCATCAAGGACACGCTGGAGCTCACCTTCCGCCAACTGGCGGCGCTTCCGGCGAACCTCGCGCGCCAGGCTGCGGTGCAGGAGTTTCTTGCAACGATGCATGTCGCGGACATGGCGACGCTGGGTGCCGACGAACGCACGCGCCAGCTCGACGCCTATCGTGCCAATGCGCCGGTGCAAGCGATGAACCAACGCCTGCAAGGCATCGTGCACGACTTCGGCCTGTCGCTCGTGCTGCTGCTCGACCGCGACGGCGTACCGCTCGCATCCGCAGCGTCCGACGCCGGCGCCCCGCCGGCGGCCGCGAGCGGCAGTCTGCGCAACCGCGAATACTTCACCGAGGCGATCGCCCGCGGCTCGGCATCGCAGTTCCTGCTCGGGCGGCGAAGCAAGGTTCCGGGCGTGTACTTCTCGCACCGGGTCGAACGCGACGGCCAGGTGCTCGGCGTCGCGGTCATCAAGCAGGAGGCCGATGCGCTCAATCGCATGCTCGCCGATGCCGAGGGCAGTTCGATCTACATCACCGACGCCAACGGCGTCGTCGTCATCGGCAATCGGGCCGGCGACCTGCTGCAGCTGATGCCGAATGCGCAGGCACGCGGACAGGCCAACTGGGAAGCCATCTACCAGCGCACGCCGCAACGCCTGGGCTGGCGCATGTCGCACCTGGAAGTCGGCGGACGCCATGTGATGACGGCCGAGTTCGACGGCGTGCGTCATCTGGCGTTGTCGGCGCCCATCGGCAACCTGCAGTTCACAGTGTGGGTTCTCGCGCCTCTGGACGACGAGAGCGGCATCGTCGCCAGCATTGCGGTCGGCGCGGCCGCCGTGTGGCTGGCCGGCTGCCTCCTGATCGGTGCCGGCTGGCGTCGCCTGCAATGGCTCGACGCCGCGCTGCAGGCACGCCAGGCGCTGCTCGACATGGCGCAGGCGCTGCCGCTCACCGTGTTTCGCTACGTTCAGCCCCCGGTGGGCGAAGGCGGGACGTTCACCTTCCTCGGCCGGGGCGTCGAGGAGTTGTTCGGCGTCGACGCCCGGGCCCTGAACGACGACCCCACCCTGCCCTGGCGGCTGGCCGGCGAGCCGTCGCACCGCCCGCCCACGCATGCGGTGGAGTTCCTGGTGCGCCACAGCGCTCGCGCGGTCTGGGTGCTGGCCGACAGCACGCCCATGCAGCAAAGCGACGGCAGCATCGTCTACAACGGCTACTGGCTGAACGTCTCCGCTCGGCACCAGGCCGAGGCGCGATTCGACGCGGTGTTCGAGCATGCGCGCAACGGCTACCTCTTCTTCGATCGCAAGCGCGGCGTCACCCATTGCAACCCGGCGACACTCGAGCTGTTCGGCGCCGACGACGCGCAGCGCCTGCTCGGGCACATGGTCTGGTTCCCGGACTTGTCGCCCGAGCTGCAGCCCAACGGGCAGCCCAGCCGCGCACGCGCGCTCGAACTGATGCACGAGCACACCCGCAGCGGCAGCCGAGTCAAAGCCTTCGAATGGCGCTTCTGTCGCCTCGACGGCAAGCCCTTCGACGCCGACGTCAGCGTGATCGCGCTCGACTCGGAAGGCGAGCCGCAGTTCTGCGCGGTGATCCAGGACATCACCGCGCGCAAGCAGGCCGAGGTCGCGATGCAGCAGGCGCGCGAGGCCGCGGAGGCCGCCAGCCAGACCAAGTCGAGCTTCCTTGCCAACATGTCGCATGAATTGCGCACGCCGATGAACGCCATCATCGGCATGACGCACCTGGCCCTCGAAGACGGCCTGCCCGAACGGCAGCGCGACTACGTCGAAAAGGCGCATGGCTCGGCGCGCAACCTGCTGCAGATCCTCAACGACATTCTCGACGTTTCGAAGATCGAGGCGGGTCACCTGGAGCTCGAATCCGTCGAATTCGAGCTCGAATCGGTGATCCACGAAATGGCCGACGTGCTCGCTCTGAAGGCCGACGAGAAGGGGTTGGAGCTGCTGTTCAACGCCACGGCCGACATGCCGTCGAGCCTGCTGGGCGACCCGACGCGGCTGCGCCAGGTGCTGGTCAACCTGGGCAGCAATGCGATCAAGTTCACCGACCGCGGCGAGGTCACCGTCGGCATGGAGCTGCTGTCGGAAGATGCCGACAGCATCGAGCTGCACGGCTGGGTGCGCGACACCGGCGTGGGCATGAGCGACGACGAGCTCGCGCGCCTGTTCCAGCCTTTCGTTCAGGTCGACACCTCGACGACGCGACGCTTCGGCGGCACCGGTCTCGGCCTCGTGATCTGTCGCCAGCTGGTCGAACGCATGGGCGGACGGCTGTGGGTGGAAAGCCGGCCCGGTCACGGATCGACCTTCCACTTCAGTGCCCGCTTCGGTCGCGGCTCGCCGCGCACGCCGCGCCGCGCCTGGACCGCGCCTGAACTGCAGGGCCAGCGCGCGCTGCTCGTCGACGACAACGCGAGCGCGCGCGAGGTGCTCGCTCGCATGCTCGAATCGCTGGGCCTGGTCGTCGATCGGGTCGAAGACGGCGCCCAGGCACTGCAGCGGCTGGACCACGACCCGGGCGCCTACACCTACATCCTGCTCGACTGGAAGATGCCCGGCATGGACGGCGTGACCTGCGCCCGGCGCATCGTCGAGCGCCACCCGCGCTCGCGCCCCTGCATCCTGCTGGTGACCGCCTTCGCGCGCGAGGACGCGTTGCGCGCCAGCGCCGGCCTGCCGCTGGCCGGCGTGCTGCAAAAGCCCGTGACGCCGTCCAGCCTGTACGACTGCATCGTCAAGGCGCGTCAGGTCGAGGCCACGATGCCGACGGCGACGCGCGCGGCCAACGGCGCCTGGCAGCTCAGCGACAGCGTGCGCGATCGCCTCGCCGGCGCGCGCATCCTGCTCGTCGAGGACCATCCACTGAACCAGGAACTGGCCTGCGAACTGCTGCGCCGCGCGAGCATGGATGTGGTGGTCGCCAACGACGGGCAGGAAGCCTTGCAGTTGCTGGCCGACTCGGGACCCTTCGACGGCGTGCTGATGGACTGCCAGATGCCGGTGATGGACGGCTACACCGCCACCCGCCGGCTGCGCGAGAACCCCGACTGGAAACGCCTGCCGGTGATTGCGATGACCGCCAGCGCGCTGGCCGAGGACCGCGAGCGGGCGCTGGCCAGCGGCATGAATGCGCACATCACCAAGCCGCTGAACGTCACGACGATGCTCAACACGATGGCCGAGTGGATTTCGTCCCGGCACGAGCCGTCCGAGGGCGGCGAGCCTGACCACACCGACTGGGCGCCCGAAGACGGCGCCGGCGTGATCGACACCGCCGACGGGCTGGCGCGCTGCCTCGGCCAGACGCACCTGTACCGCCGCGTGCTGCACGGCTTTCGCGATGCGAACGTCGACTTCCCGCTGACGATGCGGGTGGCGCTCGCGCAGTCGAACTGGAACGAGGCACTGCGCCGCGCGCACGACATGAAGGGCCTGGCCGGTACCATCGGCGCACGCAACCTGCACGAAGCCGCGCAGGCGCTGCACAGCGCCGTGGTGTCGCGCGACAGGGGCGCCGCGAGCGCGCAGCTGGCGCGGGTCAATGCCGAGCTGGCGTCGGTGCTCGAAGAAATCGACCGGCTCGTCGCCACCGCATGACGCCGACTGACTCCCGAACCTTCTCCCGATCCACTCACCGAGGTCCTGCCATGCCGAACAACCCACCGGCCCATGCCTTCGCCAAGACGCTCAAGACCTTCAAGACCGCCTCGGGCCGGGAGGGCCGCTTCTTCTCGCTGCCCGAGCTCGCCAAGACCTACCCGAACGTGAACCGCTTGCCGGTCTCGCTGCGCATCGTGCTCGAAAGCGTGCTGCGCAACTGCGACGGCAAGAAGGTGATCCCCGAACACGTGGCCGAGCTTGCGAGCTGGAAGCCGCAAGCCGAGCGCGTGGACGAGATCCCCTTCGTCGTCGCGCGCGTCGTGCTGCAGGACTTCACCGGCGTGCCCTTGCTGGCCGACCTGGCCGCGATGCGCAACGTGGCGGCGGCGATGAACAAGAACCCGAAGACCATCGAACCGCTGGTCCCGGTGGACCTGGTGGTCGACCACTCTGTGATGGTCGACCACTACGGCACCAAGCAGTCACTCGACCTGAACATGAAGCTCGAGTTCCAGCGCAACCGCGAGCGCTACGAGTTCATGAAGTGGGGCATGCAGGCTTTCGACACCTTCGGCGTGGTGCCGCCCGGCTTCGGCATCGTGCACCAGGTGAACCTCGAGTACCTGGCGCGCGGCGTGCATAGGACACCCGACAAGGTCTACTACCCCGACTCGCTGGTCGGCACCGACAGCCACACGACGATGATCAACGGCATCGGCGTGGTCGGCTGGGGCGTCGGCGGCATCGAGGCCGAAGCCGGCATGCTCGGCCAGCCGGTGTACTTCCTGACGCCCGACGTCGTCGGTTTCGAGCTCAGTGGCCGCTTGCGCGAGGGCGTGACCGCGACCGACCTCGTGCTCACGGTGACTGAAATCCTGCGCCAGCAAAAGGTCGTCGGCAAGTTTGTCGAATTCTTTGGCGTCGGCACCGAGACGCTCGCGCTCCCCGACCGCGCGACCATCGCCAACATGGCGCCCGAGTATGGCGCGACGATGGGCTTCTTCCCGGTCGACGCGCGCACCATCGAGTACTTCAAAGGCACGGGCCGCAGCGCCAAGGAAATCGAAGCCTTCGAGGCCTATTTCAAGGCGCAGAAGCTGTTCGGCATTCCCAAGGCCGGCGAGATCGACTACTCCGCGGTGGTCAAGCTCGACCTCGGCAGCGTCGCCCCCAGCCTCGCCGGTCCGAAGCGGCCGCAGGACCGGATCGAACTCGGCAACGTGAAACAGCAGTTCGCCGCGCTGTTCTCCAAGCCGCCGGGCGAGAACGGCTTCAACCAGAGCGCCGACAAGCTGGGCCTTCGCCACCCGGTGCACTGGACCGACGCGCGCGCGGCCAGCGGCAGCACGCAGAGCGTGCCGGAGCACAACGGCGCCGCGCGCGATGTCGTCGAGATGGTCGCCAACCGCTCGACACTGGCCTCCACCAAGGCGACGGCCGGCGTCGAGGCCCACACCCGCGACGGCGTGACCATCGGCAACGGCGACGTGCTGATCGCTGCGATCACCTCCTGCACCAACACCTCGAACCCGGGGGTGCTTTTGGCCGCAGGGTTGCTCGCGAAGAAAGCGGTGCAAGCCGGGCTCACGGTCAAGCCGCACATCAAGACCTCGCTCGCGCCGGGCTCGCGCATCGTCACCGAGTACCTCGAAAAGGCCGGGCTGCTGCCGTATCTGGAAAAGCTCGGCTTCAGCGTCGCGGCCTATGGCTGCACCACCTGCATCGGCAACGCCGGCGACCTCACGCCCGAGATCAACGAGGTCATCACGAGGAACGACCTGGTGTGCGCGGCCGTGCTGTCGGGCAACCGCAATTTCGAGGCGCGCATCCACCCCAACCTGAAGGCGAACTTTCTCGCCAGCCCGCCGCTGGTGGTCGCCTACGCGATCGCCGGCACGGTGAACCGCGATCTGATGACCGAACCGGTGGGCACCGGCAAGAACGGCACGGCGGTCTACCTCGGCGACATCTGGCCGTCGAGCGACGAAATCTACGCGCTGATGAAGTACGCGATGAACGGCAAGGCGTTCAAGAAGAACTACGACAAGGTGGCCACCGACCCGGGCAAGCTGTGGAAGCAGATCAACGGCGTCACGGGTCAGGTCTACACCTGGCCCAGTTCCACTTACATCGCCAAGCCGCCGTTCTTCGATGGTTTCACGATGGAGCCGGCGGCCGCTGCCGGCGGCGTCACCGGGGCGCGCGCGATGGCGCTGTTCGGCGACTCCATCACCACCGACCACATCTCGCCGGCGGGGTCGATCAAGGAAACGTCGCCGGCGGGAAGCTGGCTGAAGGCGCACAACGTCGGCAAGGCCGATTTCAATTCCTACGGCTCACGCCGCGGCAACCACGACGTGATGATGCGCGGAACCTTCGCCAACGTGCGGATCAAGAACCTGATGATCCCGCCGCTGCCCGACGGCGGCCGCGAGGAAGGAGGACTCACGCTGTTCCAGCCGGGCGGTGAAAAGATGTTCATCTACGACGCCGCGATGAAGTACATCGCCGAAGGCACGCCGACGGTGATCTTCGGCGGCGAGGAGTACGGCACCGGATCGTCGCGCGACTGGGCCGCCAAGGGCACGCAGCTGCTGGGCGTCAAGGCCGTGATCGCACGCAGCTTCGAGCGCATCCACCGCAGCAACCTGGTCGGCATGGGCGTGCTGCCGCTGCAGTTCAAGGGCAGCGACAGCTGGCAGTCGCTCGGCATCCGAGGCGACGAATGGTTCGACATCGAGCTCGCCGCCGACATCAAGCCGCAACAGGACGCGACGCTCGTGATTCGCAGCAACGATGGCGAGCCGCGGCGCGTGCCGCTGACGCTGCGCATCGACACGCCGATCGAGGTCGACTACTACAAGCACGGTGGCATCCTGCCGTTCGTGCTGAGGCAGTTGCTGGCAGCTTGAGACGCATCCCGAGATTCAGGCCGCGGTCAGGTCGACCGCGTGCTGCCTGAACAACTCGGGCGAGAAGCCGATCGTCGTGTCACCGTTCGGCCATTCGACCACCGGACGGCGGATCAGGCTCGAATGGGCCAGCATCGCGGCGCGAGCCGAGGCGGCGTCGACCACGGCCGACTTGCTCGCCGCGTCCATCTTGCGCCACGTGGTTCCCTGGCGGTTGAGCAAGGCCTCCCAGCCCGCGGCGGCGACCCAGCGTTCCAGCGCAGCGGCCGGAACGCCGTCTTTCTTGAAGTCGTGAAAGCGGTGCTCGAAGCCGCGATCTTCCAGCCAGGCGCGGGCACGCTTGACCGTGTCGCAGTTGGAAATGCCGTGCAGAACGGGCAACGTCGTCGTCATCGTCCCATTTCCAAGATCCTGTCGGTGATGAAATTGTCCGGGCATGCAGGGTCGGGTCCGTAACTGGCGTCGACCACCTGGCCGCGGTTGTCGATGCCGACCTGGAACCAGCGACAGAACGGTCGTCCCTCGAAGCGGTAGGACCACAGCGCGCGGTCTTGCCAGGTGATGCGGCGCTGCTCCGACGGGTGACCGATGCTCATCAGCACCTCGTCGCGGGTCATGCCGTTGTGCACCGTGCCGAAGCGCTGTTCAGACAGCACCTGCTCCCACGACACGAGCCGGCCGCTGGCGTCGAAGTCGAGCATGAAGGTGTGCATGCCCAGAGGACCCCGAGCGAATTCGAGGCGCGTTCGGCCGTCGGACAACTTGTATTCGCCGGTGGGCGCGCCCATGCGCTGGCGCACGTCGGCGATGGCGCTTCCGGCGCTCAACCCGGCGGGACCGTAACTCGCGCAAGCGCCCACCAGTGTCGCGACGCCGAGCGCGGCCAACAGGACTCGAGAATGGCTTGAACGAATCATGGTGGGCACCTCCTGGCGACAAGGCCGCAACACCCGACATGCGACCCCGCTGCGTGCAAAAAGTTGCGTGACGTCACAATTGCACTGGCGGGCGCACCCAAGAAAAAAGGACCCGGCATCGCTGCCAGGTCCTTCTTGCGTCTGGTGGGTGGTACAGGGTTTGAACCTGTGACCCCTGCCGTGTGAAGGCAGTGCTCTACCGCTGAGCTAACCACCCGAAATCGGGCTTCCGGCCGAGCCGGAAAAGCCTTGGATTATGCCACAAGGGCCCTCCACACCGTCTTGCCACCCGAGGCCTTGTCGAGTGCGGCGAGCAGCTGTTCGTGAGCGTCGGCCTCGTCGGCGGTCGCGAGGAGCACCGGCAGTTCGAAGGCGCTCAGATCGACGGCCGCCATCGCGAAATCGTGCGTCGCCACAACGCCCGCGTCGATGACCAGCGAATTCTGGCCTCGCGTCATGCGGATGTAGACCTCGGCGAGCAGCCCCGCGTCGAGCAGCGCGCCGTGCAGGGCGCGGTTGGAGTTGTCGACCTCGAGGCGCTTGCACAGCGCGTCGAGCGAGTTCGACTTGCCGGGGAACATCTCGCGCGCCATCGTCAGGCTGTCGCTCACGCCGATGACGAACTCGGCGAAGCGCGGACGCCCGATGCGCTTGAGTTCCTCGTTGAGAAAACCCACATCGAAGCCCGCGTTGTGGATCACGATCTCGGCGCCCGACAGGTATTCGAGCAACTCGTCGGCGATGGCCGCGAACAGCGGCTTGTCGGCGAGGAACTCGTCGGTCAAGCCGTGCACCTTCACCGCGTCCTCGCTGTTGGGCCGCTCGGGGTTCAGGTAGAAGTGCAGATTGCGCCCCGAAAGGCGCCGGTTCAGCATTTCGACGCAACCGATCTCGATGATGCGGTCGCCCGACTCGGGGCTCAGGCCGGTCGTTTCGGTGTCGAGGAAGATCTGCCGCATCAGTGCTCCGCCTCCGCGTCCGCCGGCGGCTCGGCCGGCTGGGCCCGCTTCACGAGGCGGTCACCGAACAGCCACAGCGCAATGCCCGCCAGCACCATCGGCACGCACAGCCACTGCCCCATGCTCATGTTCAGCGCGAGCAGGCCGAGGAAGCTGTCGGGCTCGCGGAAGTATTCGGCGACGAAGCGCAGCATGCCGTAGCCGATCAGGAACGCACCCGAGACCTGCCCGAGCCGGCGCGGCTTGCGCGCGACCAGCCAGAGGATGACGAACAACAGCAGGCCTTCGAGCGCAAACTGATAGAGCTGCGACGGATGGCGAGGGATATCGCTGCCAGACTGCGGGAACACCATGCCCCAGGGAAGGTTCGGCGGCGCCTCGCGTCCCCACAATTCGCCGTTGATGAAGTTGCCGAGCCGCCCCAACGCGAGGCCGGTGGGCACGCACGGCGCGATGAGGTCGGTGATTTCGAGGAAGTGGCGCTGGCGATGGTGGGCGAACAAGGCGACCGCGCCCATCACACCGAGCAGTCCGCCATGAAACGCCATGCCGCCTTTCCAGACGGCGAAGATCTCAAGCGGGTTCGCGGCGTAGAAACCCGGCTTGTAGAACAGCACATAGCCGAGGCGCCCGCCGATCACCACCCCGAGCACGCCGTAGAACAACAGGTCCTCGACGTCGCGGCGCGACCAGCCGCGCTCGGCGAAATGGGGCTGCTTGACGCGCAGCGACGCGAGCCACAGGAAGAGGCCGAAGGCGACCAGGTAGGTCAGCCCGTACCAGTGGATGGCGACGGGCCCGAGCTTGAGGGCGATCGGGTTGAACTGCGGGTGGACAAGCATGCGCCGGTGGCTCCTTGGACTCGCGATCATAAGCGCCCGGATATCATTGACGGCTGCCCACACACCGCATCAAGAGACCGATCATGAGACATCCAAGCTGTTCTCCGCGGGCCGCCGCGCCGGGCCGCCCCAAGCAAGGCCCGACCCTCAAGGGGCCACGAGGGGGCCCCTTCGTGGCCCCTGAGGGTCGATCGCCGTACTCGGCGAGCGGGGTGTTGTCATGAGCATCAATCGCCGCTCGAGGAACATCACCGAAGGCGTCGCGCGCGCGCCCAACCGCTCGATGTACTACGCCCTCGGCTACGAGGAAGGCGACTTCAAGAAGCCGATGATCGGCGTGGCCAATGCGCACTCGACGATCACGCCCTGCAATTCGGGTTTGCAAAAGCTCGCCGACGCGGCGGTTGCCGGCATCGAGGAAGCCGGCGGCAACGCGCAGGTCTTCGGCACGCCGACCATTTCGGACGGCATGGCGATGGGCACCGAGGGCATGAAGTACAGCCTGGTGTCGCGCGAGGTGATCGCCGACTGCGTCGAGACCTGCGTGCAGGGCCAGTGGATGGACGGCGTGCTTGTCGTCGGCGGCTGCGACAAGAACATGCCCGGCGGCATGATGGGCATGCTGCGCGCCAACGTGCCGGCGATCTACGTCTACGGCGGCACCATCCTGCCGGGCCACTACAAGGGCCGCGACCTGAATATCGTCAGCGTGTTCGAGGCGGTGGGCGAGTTCAGCGCCGGGCGGATGAACGAAGAGGACTTCTGCCAGATCGAGCGCCGCGCGATCCCCGGTAGCGGCTCCTGCGGCGGCATGTACACCGCCAACACGATGAGCTCGGCCTTCGAGGCGCTCGGTATGAGCCTGCCGTATTCGTCGACGATGGCCAACCCGCACGACGAGAAGGTCGCCTCGGCCAAGGAATCCGCGCGGGTGCTGATCGAGGCGGTGAAGGCCGACCTGAAGCCGCGCGACATCGTCACCCGAAAGGCGATCGAGAACGCGGTCGCGGTGATCATGGCCACCGGCGGGTCCACCAACGCGGTGCTGCACTTCCTCGCGATCGCGCACGCCGCGCAGGTCGAGTGGGGCATCGACGACTTCGAGCGCATGCGCACGCGCGTGCCGGTGCTGTGCGACCTCAAGCCCTCGGGCCAATACCTCGCGGTCGACCTGCACCAGGCCGGTGGGATTCCGCAAGTGATGAAGATCTTGCTGAAGGCCGGACTCATGCACGGCGACTGCATGACCATCACCGGCAAGACGGTGGCCGAGAACCTGGCCGATGTGCCCGATGCGCCGCGCGCCGACCAGGACGTGATCCGCCCCATCGACGACCCGATGTACGAGCAGGGCCACCTCGCAATCCTGAAGGGCAACCTGTCGCCCGAGGGCTGCGTCGCGAAGATCACCGGCCTGAAGAACCCGGTGATGACCGGCCCGGCACGCGTGTTCGACGACGAGCAGTCGGCCCTGGCCGCGATCATGGCGCGCCACATCGTTCCCGGCGACGTGATGGTGCTGCGCTACCTCGGCCCCAAGGGCGCGCCCGGCATGCCCGAAATGCTGGCGCCGACGAGCGCGCTGATCGGCCAGGGCCTCGGCGAAACCGTCGGCCTGGTCACCGACGGCCGCTTCTCCGGCGGCACCTGGGGCATGGTGGTCGGGCACGTCTCACCGGAAGCCTACGCCGGCGGCAACATCGCGCTCGTGCGCGAAGGCGACTCGATCACCATCGACGCGCACACCCTCAGCTTGCAGCTCAACGTGAGCGACGAAGAATTGGCGCGCCGTCGCGCGGTGTGGAAGGCGCCGGCGCCGCGCTACACGCGCGGGGTGCTGGCGAAGTTCGCGATGAACGCGTCGAGCGCCAGTTCGGGCGCGGTGCTCGACAAGTTCGACTGAGCTTGAATCCCCGATCGCCCTGACCCTTCGACAAGCTCAGGACTAAAGGCAAGTCGAAGGGAGGCGCCGATTATCCTGAGCTTGTCGAAGGACTGAGCCTGTCGAAGGACCGAGTTCAGCGCTTCGGCTTCGGCAGGTCCGGCATGTTGTCGCCGGGGTGGGTGTCCATCGAGCTGTCGAAACGGCTGCCGTGGGTGACGATTTCCTTCTGGCGGCGCCGGACTTCCTCGCGCTTGCCTTCGATCCGCGAGACCTGGAAGTCGCGCGACTTGCGGAAGCGTTCGGCCTTCTTGGTGTCCTTGATCTTCAGTCGGGGGTCGATGCCCAGCGCTTCCATCGCCTTGACCCGGCGGGCGTCCTTGCGCTCTTGCATCTTGTCCATCTCGCGGCGCTTCGTGTAGCCGGTCGAATCGGCCCACCACCACCAGATGACCGCGCAGCCGAAGGGCAGCAACACCAGCCACCACGACCAAGCGGCCACCGGGCCGAATTCGGCGACTTTCATGCCAAGCAGCAATACGCCAAGTACGATGAACACCATGGTGCGACCTCACTGTCCGGTGCCGTCGACGCAATCGTCACGTCAACGAGGGCACTCTACAATCCGTTGTCGTGACTGTAGCTCACTGAAAACGCCGCGTTCGTGCGAAAGGACCTCATGAAGTCACTCTCCGTGCTGATCATCGCCCTGGCCGCCGGCCCGGCCTTCGCCAACGCCGACCTGGCGCAGAAAAAGAACTGCATGGCGTGCCACGCCGTCGACAAGAAACTGGTCGGCCCCGCCTACAAGGAGGTCGCCGCCAAGTACGCCGGCCAGAAGGACGCCGTCGACAAACTCACCCAGAAGGTACTCAAAGGCGGTTCCGGCGTCTGGGGCGCGGTGCCGATGCCTGCCAATTCCCAGGTCACCGAGGCCGAAGCCCGGCAGCTGGTGCAATGGGTGCTGTCACAGAAATAGGATCCCCATCAACAGAAAGGCCCCGCTTGCGGGGCCTTTTTCCGTCTGGCGCAGCGCTAGTAGGCCTGGCCGAGCTGGTCGAGGATCGCCGGGTTCTCCAACGTGCTGGTGTCCTGCGTCACGGCCTCCCCCTTGGCGACCGAGCGCAGCAGGCGCCGCATGATCTTGCCCGAGCGCGTCTTCGGCAGGTTGTCGCCGAAGCGGATGTCCTTCGGCTTGGCGATCGGGCCGATCTCCTTGCCGACCCAGTCGCGCAGTTCCTTGGCCAGCGCCTTGGCTTCGTCGCCGGTCGGACGGGCCCGCTTGAGCACGACGAAGGCGCAGATCGCTTCGCCGGTGGTGTCGTCGGGCCGGCCGACCACGGCGGCCTCGGCGACGACCGGATTGGCCACCAGCGCCGATTCGATTTCCATCGTGCCCATGCGGTGCCCGGACACATTGAGCACGTCGTCGATGCGGCCGGTGATGGTGAAGTAGCCGGTCTTCTCGTCGCGGATGGCGCCGTCGCCGGCCAGGTAGTACTTGCCCTGGAAGTCGGCCGGGTAGTAGCTCTTCTGGTAGCGCTCGGGGTCGCCCCAGATCGTGCGGATCATCGCCGGCCACGGCTTCTTGACGACGAGGATGCCGCCCTGGCCCCAGGGCACCTCCTTGCCGGTTTCGTCGACCACCGCCGCGGCGATGCCGGGGAACGGCAGCGTGCACGAGCCCGGCACCAGCGGCGTCGCGCCCGGCAGCGGGGTGATCATGTGGCCGCCGGTCTCGGTCTGCCAGAAGGTGTCGACGATCGGGCAGCGGCCGCCGCCGATGTTCGCGTGGTACCACTCCCAGGCGGCCGGGTTGATCGGCTCGCCGACGGTGCCGAGGAGGCGCAGGCTCGTCAGGTCGTAGTTGCGCGGATGCGCGGCGGGGTTGGTCTCGGCGGCCTTGATCAGCGAGCGGATCGCTGTCGGCGCGGTGTAGAAGATCGTGACCTTGTGGTCCTGGATCATCTTCCAGAAGCGGCCGGCGTCCGGATAGGTGGGCACGCCCTCGAAGACGATCTCGGTGCCGCCGAGCGCCAGCGGACCGTAGGCGATGTAGGTGTGGCCGGTGACCCAGCCGATGTCGGCGGTGCACCAGAACACGTCGTCGGGCTTGAGGTCGAAGGTCCACTTGGTCGTCAGCGCCGCAAACAGCAGGTAGCCGCCGGTCGAGTGCTGCACGCCCTTGGGCTTGCCGGTGGAGCCCGAGGTGTAGAGCAGGAACAGCGGGTGCTCCGCACCAACCCATTCGGGCTCGCAGTGGGTCGGCTTGTCGGCGGTGACCTCGTGCAGCCACCGATCGCGCGGCGCGTTCCAGGCGATCTTGCCGCCGGTGCGCCGGTAGACGATCACGTCCTTGACGCTCTCGCAACCGCCGAGCGCGATGGCTTCGTCGACGATCGCTTTCAGCGGCAGCTGCTTGCCGCCGCGCAGCTGCTCGTCGGCGGTGATCACCATCACCGCACCGGCGTCCTGGATGCGGTCGCGCAGCGATTGCGCCGAGAAACCGCCGAACACCACCGAGTGCGTCGCACCGATGCGGGCGCAGGCCTGCATCGCGACCACGCCCTCGACCGACATCGACATGTAGATGACGACGCGATCGCCCTTCTTGACGCCGTGCGCCTTCAGCGCATTGGCCATCTGGCAGGTCTTGGCCAGCAGCTCGCTGTAGCTGACCTTGGTGACCTTGCCGTCATCGGCCTCGAAGATGATCGCGGTCTTGGTTCCGAGCCCTGCCTCGACCTGCCTGTCCAGGCAGTTGTACGAGACGTTGAGGCTGCCATCCTCGAACCACTTGAAGAACGGTGCGTTGCTCTCGTCGAGCACCTTGGTGAAGGGCTTCTTCCAGCTCACCAGGTCGCGCGCCAGGCGACTCCAATAGCCGGCGTAGTCGGCCTCGGCCTCGGCGCACAACTTCTGGTACGCGGCCATGCCGGACACGTGGGCCGTCTTGGCGAGGGCCTCGGGGGGCGGATACAACTTGGTCGCGTGGTCGCTCATGCTCTGATCTCCTGGCCGGGTCTCTGTTTCACTGCTCGCACCATAGGGAGGTGCTCTTACGAACGGCTTACTCTGTGCGGATGCGGGGTGCATCGGCAGCCCCGCCGGCTCGATTCTGGCAGCTTCCGCGGCGCCCCGGCGGCAGGGGCTTCCCGTTGCGTGGCGGCCCGCGCAAGTGCGCTTCAGTAAACTTCGGGCAAGCAGCATGCCGCAGGATCAGGGCTTGCCTGCGCCTTCTTCACCCCGAGACCCGCCATGACCACCATCCGCTACGCCGACCTGGTTGACAGCGTCGCCGCCGCCTTGCAGTACATCAGCTACTACCACCCTGCCGACTACATCTCGCACCTCGCGCGCGCCTACGAGCGCGAGCAAAGCCCGGCCGCGAAGGACGCCATCGCGCAGATCCTCACCAACTCGAAAATGTGCGCCGAGGGGCGCCGGCCGATCTGCCAGGACACCGGCATCGTCAACGTGTTCCTGAAGATCGGCATGGACGTTCGCTTCGAAGGCTTTCCGGACGGCATCGAAGATGCGGTGAACGAAGGCGTGCGACGCGGCTACCTCGACCCCGACAACAAGCTGCGGGCGAGCATCGTCGCCGACCCGCATTTCGAGCGCAAGAACACCAAGGACAACACGCCGGCGGTGATCCACATGACGCTGGTCCCCGGCAACACGGTCGACGTGCAGATCGCCGCCAAGGGCGGCGGCAGCGAGAACAAGAGCAAGTTCGTGATGATGAATCCGAGCGACAGCCTGGTCGACTGGGTTCTGAAGACGGTGCCGACGATGGGCGCGGGCTGGTGCCCGCCGGGCATGCTCGGCATCGGCATCGGCGGCACGGCCGAGAAGGCGATGCTGCTGGCGAAAGAAAGCCTGATGCAGGACATCGACATGTTCGAGCTGAAGGCACGCGGCCCGCAGAACAAGGTCGAGGAACTGCGCATCGAGCTGTGCGACAAGATCAATGCGCTGGGCATCGGTGCGCAGGGCCTGGGCGGCCTGACCACCGTGCTCGACGTGAAGATCGCGACCTACCCGACGCATGCGGCGAGCAAGCCGGTCGCGATGATTCCGAACTGCGCCGCGACGCGCCATGCGCACTTCGTGCTCGACGGCTCCGGTGCGGCCTACCTCGAGCCGCCGAGCTTGGACCTCTGGCCCGATGTGCACTGGGCACCCGACTACAACAAGAGCAGGCGGGTCAACCTCGACACCCTGACGCGCGAGGAAGTGGCGAGCTGGCTGCCGGGCGACACGCTGCTGCTCAACGGCAAGATGCTGACCGGCCGCGACGCCGCGCACAAGCGCATCCAGGACATGCTGGCCAAGGGCGAGAAATTGCCGGTGGACTTCACCAACCGCGTCATCTACTACGTCGGCCCGGTCGATCCGGTGCGCGACGAGGTGGTCGGCCCGGCCGGCCCCACCACCGCGACGCGGATGGACAAGTTCACCGAGATGATGCTCGCGCAAACAGGCCTCATCGGCATGATCGGCAAGGCCGAGCGCGGCCCGACGGGCATCGAGGCGATCAAGAAGCACAAGAGCGCCTACCTGATGGCGGTGGGCGGCGCGGCCTACCTGGTGGCCAAGGCGATCAAGCAATCCAAGGTCGTCGGCTTCGCCGACCTCGGCATGGAAGCGATCTACGAATTCGAGGTCAAGGACATGCCGGTGACGGTGGCGGTCGACTCCGCGGGCACTTCCGTGCACGACACGGGGCCGAAGGAGTGGCAGGCCAAGATCGGCAAGGTGCCGGTCGCCGTCGCGTAATACGCTACGCCCGCTCGATGCGGGCGTACGCCGAATGCGCGTGGATCGACTCGAAGTTCTCGACGTCCACGCTGTAGCGGCCGATGCGCGCGTCGGCGTTCAGCCGCAGCGCGACGTCGCGCACCATGTCTTCGACGAACTTCGGGTTCTCGTAGGCGCGCTCGGTGATCCACTTCTCGTCGGCGCGCTTGAGCATCGGCCAGATCTCGCTCGATGCGCTGTCTTCGGCGAAGCGGACCAGTTCGGTCCAGCCGATGTCCTGCTTCAGCTCGGCGCGAATCGTCACGTGCGAACGCTGGTTGTGCGCGCCGTAGTCGGAGATTTCTTTCGAGCACGGGCACAGTGACTTGACCGGCACCACCACCTCGGCCCACACCGCCGTTGCACCGCCGCGCGATTCGGCGATCCAGCGGCCCTGGTATTCGAGCAGGCTTTCCAGCCCCGAGACCGGCGCGCGCTTGCGCAGGAAGAACGGAAAGCGCGCCTCGATGCGGCCCTCGACCGCATGCAGCTTGTCGAGCATCGCCGCGAGCCCGCTGCGCAGCGCCGCTGCGTCGACGGGCGCATCGATGGCGTCGAGCCAGGCGACGAAGCGCGACATGTGGGTGCCCTTTTGCTCGGCGGGCAGGGCCACGTCGAGGTCCCATTGCGCCACCGTGGGCAGCACCGCCTTGCCGATGCGCAACTGCAGCGGATAGCGCACGTCTTTCACCCCCACGCGCTGGATCGCGAGGTGGCGCTCGTCACGCTCGCTTTGCGTGTCGGGGATGTGCAGGGCGTCGATCAGATTGCTCATGTGATTCATCGATTGGGCCGAAGCATCGCATCATTCGCCCAACCCTGTGGCCCCAAGGGCATGGACGCGGCAGCGCAGCTCAGTGGTTCACGGCCGGGCGAACCAGCGCGGGCCGCGCGCCGAAGCGCTTGACCACCGCGAGCTCGATGCCCGCGGCGTCGAGCCCGCACAGCGCCAACAGCTTGGCCGGGTCACCATGCTCGACGAACTCGTCCGGCAGACCGAGCGTGAGCACCGGGGTCTCGATGCCCGCCGCCTGGAGCGCCTCGGTCACCGCGCTGCCGGCGCCGCCCAGCACGCAGCCCTCTTCCACGGTGACGATTGCATCATGACTGCGCGCCAGGTCAGTCACCAGCGCGACATCGAGCGGCTTGGCGAAGCGCATGTTCGCCACCGTCGCATCGAGCCGCTCGGCGGCAACGAGCGCCGGGTAGAGCAGCGTGCCGAAGGCGAGGATCGCGATGCGCCTGCCTGGTTGGCCCGCCGCCTTCGCCGATTCGCGCCTCAGCTCGCCGCGGCCAAACGGAATCGCCGTCATTTCACACTGGACCGCGACGCCGGCACCGGCGCCGCGCGGGTAGCGCACCGCCACCGGGTGGTCCTGCAGAAACGCGGTGTAGAGCAGCTGGCGGCACTCGTTCTCGTCGGCCGGCGTGAGCACGCTCAGGTTCGGAATGCAGCGCAGGTAGGCGATGTCGTAGGCGCCCGCGTGGGTGGCGCCGTCGGCGCCGACGATGCCGGCGCGGTCGAGCGCAAACACCACCGGCAGGTTCTGGATCGCCACGTCGTGGATCAGCTGGTCGTAGGCGCGCTGCAGAAAGGTCGAGTAGATCGCGACCACCGGCTTCAGGCCCTCGCAGGCAAGACCCGCGGCGAAGGTCACCGCGTGCTGCTCGGCGATGCCCACGTCGTGGTAGCGGTTCGGAAAGCGCTTCTCGAACTCGACCATGCCGGAGCCTTCGCGCATCGCCGGCGTGATGCCGACCAGGCGCTGGTCTTTCTCGGCCATGTCGCACAGCCACTGGCCGAACACCTGGGTGAAGGTGGTCTTCGGCGGCGTTGCCGGCTTTTGCAGGCCGACCGCCGGGTCGAACTTGCCGGGACCGTGGTAGTTGACCGGGTCGGCCTCGGCGAGCTTGTAGCCGAAGCCCTTCTTGGTGACGACATGGAGGAACTGCGGACCCTTCTTGTCGCGCAGGTTTTCGAGCGTCGGGATCAGCGAATCGAGGTCATGGCCGTCGATCGGGCCGACGTAGT
>DASXQQ010000125.1:0-10200 GCA_036507085.1 Piscinibacter sp.
TTCGAAGTGGTGGGCGACGAGGTGCGCCCGATGCGCTTGCCGGCTGCTGCTTTTGAAAACGGTGCCAGTGCCGGCATCGCCGGCTGGCGCCTGAACCGCTGGCTCGATCAGTCGCGGCGCAGCGACGAAGTGGCCGCCTTCCTCGGCGCCAGCTACTTTCGGCTGGTGGCCCCGGCACTGCGCTACGGCGTGTCGGCACGCGGGCTGGCGGTCGACACTGTCGGCGGCAGCGGCGAGGAGTTTCCAGCCTTTACCACCTTCTGGGTGCAGCGCCCCAAACCGGGTGACAACGAGGTGCGGTTCTTCGCATTGCTGGAATCTGCGCGCGTGACCGGCGCCTACGGCTTCGTGTTGCGGCCGGGCACCTCGACCACCACGGTCGAAGTGCGCGCACGGCTGACGCTGCGCGAGCCGGTGGCGCGTCTGGGCATCGCGCCGCTGACGAGCATGTTTCTTGCGGGTGAGATTCAACCCATGACCGACGACTATCGTCCCGAAGTGCACGATTCCGACGGCCTGCAGCTGGCCAGCGGCAGCGGCGAGTGGGTATGGCGCCCTTTGACCAACCCCCGCGGCGTCTTCGTCACCAGCTTTGCGATGTCGTCGTTGCGCGGCTTCGGCCTGATGCAGCGCGACCGCGCGTTCAGCAGCTACCACGATCTCGAGGCTCGCTACGAGATGCGGCCCAGCGCGTGGGTCGAGCCGCTGGGCGAGTGGGGCGCGGGCCGGGTCGAGCTGCTGCAGTTCAACACGCCCGACGAGACCCACGACAACATCGGCGCCTGGTGGTTCCCCGAGCGGCTGCCGCCGCCGGGAGAGCCGATCGAATTCGCCTGGCGCGTGACGGTGTCCGATCGCCAACCGCTGCCGCCCGGTGCCTGGGTGATGCAAAGCCGCCGCGGCCACGGGTACCGCGCGGCTGCCGTTCCCGCAGGCTACTCGCAGTACCACCTCGACTTCACGGGCCCGGCGCTCGAGGGTTTGACCGAAGGCGACGTCGAAGCGGTGGCCAGCGCCAACACCAACGTCCGCGGTCTGCGTGCGATCGCCTATCCGAACACCGCGTTGCAAGGGTGGCGGGTCACGCTGGATTTCGAGCGCATCGACCCCCAACAAGCGGTGGAACTGCGCGTGTTCCTGCGCAGCGGGTCCCGCATCCTCTCCGAAACCTGGTCCCACGCGTCGGCACCCGAGTGAAATAAAGACATGAACCGAGCATCCTCTCCCCGCGCGATCACTGCCCCGCGGCTGCATCGTGGTGCCATGACGCCATCGCCGTGGTTCGGGTTCTGGCGCGGGCTTCTGTTCGCGCTGTGGCCCGGCCAGCGCTTGCCGCCATCGGCGCGGACGGTGGTGCCATGGCATGCCGCCGCACGGCGGCGCCGCGCGGTGCTGCTGATGTCGGTTGCGGCAATGGCCGCCGGCGCGGCGGCCCTGCGCATCGAGGCCGGCCCGACGCAGCCCGATACGCTGTGGTGGGCCACCACCGCACTGATGACGCTGTTGTTCGCCTGGGTCGGTTCGGGATGCGCCACGGCAGTGATGGGGGCATGGGCCGCCTGGCGCGGCGACCGCTTCGTGCCGGCATTGCGCGCGCCGCGTGCTCCGATCGACCCGCGGGCGCGCACCGCGATCGTGATGCCGATCTGCAATGAAGACATCACCGCGGTCTTTGCCGGTCTGCGTGCCACGTGCGAATCGCTGGCCGCCACCGGCGCGCTGCAACTGTTCGACGTGTTCCTGCTGTCCGACACCGCCGATCCGGCGCTGCGTGCGGCCGAGCAGCGGGCCTGGCAGCGCCTGTGCGCGATGCTCGGCGAGCCGGCCGACGGCACGGGACGTCTTTTCTACCGCTGGCGCAAGCGCCGCGTGAAGCGCAAGGCCGGCAACGTGGCCGACTTCTGCCGCCGCTGGGGCCGCAACTACCGCTACATGGTGGTGCTCGACGCCGACAGCACGATGAGCGGCGACACGCTGGTGCAGCTGGTCCGACTGATGGAAGAGCAGCCGCGCGCCGGCATCATCCAGACGGTTCCGCAGGTGGCCAACCCGACCACGTTGCACGCGCGCGCGCAGCAGTTCGCCAGCCGCGTGACCGGTCGGCTGTTTGCACTCGGCATGGCGTGGTGGCAGCTTGGCGATGCGCACTATTGGGGCCACAACGCGATCCTGCGCGTCGAGCCGTTCATGCGGCACTGTGGGCTGGCGCGTCTGCCGGGTCGCGGCGGGCTGGCCGGCGAAATCCTGTCGCACGATTTCGTCGAGGCGGCGCTGATGGGCCGCATGGGCTACGAGGTGTGGCTCGTGCCCCAACTGGGCGGCAGCTGGGAGCAAGCTCCATCGAATCTGCTCGACGAGTTGCAGCGCGACCGCCGCTGGTGCCAGGGCAACCTGCAGAACCTGCGCCTGGTGGCCGAGCCGGGCTGGCGCGGCGCGCACCGCGCAATGTTCGCGATCGGTGCGCTGTCGTATGGCGTGGCGCCGCTGTGGCTGGCGTTCATTTCGCTGGGCCTGAGCGGCGGCGGCCGCACCGCGAGCGACGCGCCGTTGTGGCTGCTGACGCTGGTCTTGTTGTTGTTGCCCCGCGTGTTGAGCGCAACCACCATCGTCGCGCGCGGCGAGACCGCGGCCTTCGGTGGCGTGGTGCGGCTCGTGCTGGGCGCGCTGCTCGAGCTGTTGCTGTCGTCGCTGCAGGCGCCGCTGCGCATGCTGGGGCATTGTGTGTACGTGCTGGGCGCGTTGACCGGCTTGAAGCTGGAGTGGAAGTCGCCACCGCGCGCGGCAGAGGCGCCCGCCTGGGGCGACGCCACTCGCCGCGTCGGCAGCCTGGTGTTGCTGCCGCTTGTGACTGGCTTCGACCTGATGCGGCGCGCGGGGACGATGGCGCTCGCGCCGATGTTGCTACCGCTGTCAATGGCCGTGCCGTTCGTCGTGCTCACCGGCCATCCGCGCGCGGGCCGCTTCGTGGAGCGGCTGGGCCTGCTGCGCACGCCCGAGGAGCGGGAGCGACCGCGGCCGCTGATGCGAGCCGCCGAGTGCAGTGCGTTTGACGATCTGATACCCGCGTCGGCACCGGTGCCCCGGCTCGGGATGGAACACCGCGTGCCCGCGCCGCGCCGCGGCCTGCGCCTGGCATCGACCGGCATGATCGCAGCGGCGGCAGTGCTTGCGATGAGCCTGCCGCGTTCGGGTATCGCCCCCGAGCTGTCGCCGGGCTTGCGCGCAGAACGGCAACTCGTGGCGTACTTGGACAGTGTGCCGGCGCCGCTGCCGAAAGTTGAAAGGCCGACGACACGCAAGCGTATGGTCCTGCGCGAGCGATCGGCGCGCATGATCGACGACGCGTTGCGCCGCCGCGCGATCGAGGCCGTCGAGCGTGCGATCGCATCACAGGGTTCGCCGGCCTGACCCACGGCGCCGTGGCGAGCGCCAATGCCGGATCTGGTCCACCCGGGCGGAGGTCATGGCGGCCGTGGTCACCTTGGCCGACGGCCGGTACCGGTGGACGGCAGGTTCGGAGCACCTCGGTTCTCGGTTCGCAGCGGATGTCGGGCGCAAGGTGATCACGCGGTCGCAGTTGCCAGCGTCGGCATCGAGATCAGGCTGCCAGTGAGCCGCCGGTCGTGGCTACCGGAGTCGGCCACGAGCGGCCGTTCGCCAAGGGCATCATTCGGGTTGTCCACTGAGATTCTGTACTCGTGCACTGCCGAGGAGGCGGCACACCGGTGGGCTGCCGGAGCGCGTGAGGGAGGTTTGCGCCTCACCCGGGCAAGGTGTCTCCGAAGAGGTCCAGCGCCGAGCCGTGCAGTGAACGTATCAGTTCAATCGGATCGACCGCCTCCGCCAGTGCGAGTGCGCCGCTGCGCCGGTACGAGGGCGCCAGCAAACGCAGGGCGGCTTCGGTCACGATGGGCGCCGTCACTGCATAGATGTCCTGCCCACGCACGCCGGCCGTCTTGGTCATGCCGTCCTGTACGAGGCGCACCACCAGCTCGAAACGCTGCGCCGAGCGCCCGCTGTCGTCCGCCGCAGTGGGCGGCGGTGTCGAGGCATCGCGGACGTCGTCAAGCGCCGAGCGGTTGAGTAGCGAGCGGATCTCGCCGACCTTCAAGTGATGGGCCAGAGTGATGATTTCGCTGAATGGAAGTTCGATCATGGCTTGATTGCCCAGCGGCGCGGAGAAGACCCAGTCCGGCACCTCAGCCGATGGCACCAGCGGCGCAAGGCGCCCGTTCGTCACGACCACCCGCGGCACATTGTTGCGCTCGCCTGTCTTGCGCGTACCGACAGTGGGCCACCAGCGGTCGAGCGCGATAGCAACCGTGATCTCGTCAATGTCGCCGTCAGATGCCAGTGCGCTGGCAAGAAGATCAGCGAGGCCACCATAAAAGGCCGCCGCCGGGATCACGACCCGGCCGGCTGCACGCGCCGATGCATCGAGCTCGGCGAAGCTGGCTTGCGCGCTGGCCTGCTCTGCCGTCACGTCGATGTAGTGGCAGCCGGCACGCAGCGCCCCTCGCGCCACGGGCGCCGCGGTGTCGAGAAACGGACCTGCGCAGTTGATGACCACCGCGCAGCCGGCGAAGGCCTGTTCGAGGCTGACCGGATCGTCGAGCTCGGCAATGCGCCGGGGAACTGCCGGAAGAATCGTCTCGTCGAGCCGGGCGGCGCTGCGCCCGACAGCCACCACCGGCAGCCCACGGTGCTGCGCTTCATGGACGACAAATTGACCGGTGTGACCCGTGGCGCCATACACGGCGATGCACTTGCTTGTGGAATTCATATGAGTCCTTTCCGAAGATACAGACCTGTCTGTTCTTTAAGTATTACAGACAGGTCTGTATCATGTCAAGCATGCGCACCCCAACTGCCCCCCGCTCACCGCGAGATCCTTCACCCACTGGCCGCTCCGGCCCGGCGTCGAAACGCTCAGCGACGGCAACTGCCCGCACGGTGGGCGCTGCGGCAGTCGAACCGGCACCCGAGGTCCGAGACCGCATCCTCGACACCGCTTCCAGGCTGTTCTATGAGCGCGGCGTGCGCGCGGTCGGTGTCGATCTGGTCGTGCTGGAGGCGGCGGTGGCGAAGACGAGCCTGTACCGCTACTTCCCCACCAAGGACGATCTCATCGTCGCCTTCCTGGAGCGAGAGGATCTCGAGTTCTGGGCGCAATGGGACGGCGTGGCCATGCAATTCCCCGACGATCCCGCCGGTGAACTGGACGCACATATGCGCTGGATCGGCGAACGCCTCGCCCGCTCGAACTACCGCGGCTGCCCCCAGATCAACGTGGCTGCCGAGTTTGCCGAACAGGACCACCCGGCTCGCCAAGTCTCGCGGCGACACATGCAGGCGCTGCGAGGCCGCTTGCTGGACATCGCCAAGCGGCTGAACGTACCCCGGCCCAAGCAACTCGCCGCGCAGCTCGCCGTGTTGGTGAACGGCGCCTTTGTCAGTTCGGGCCTGCTCGGCGCCGAGGAAGCCACCGGCGTGTTGCGGGCGGCACTGAAGGCCTTGCTGGCCGGTGCGCGGGCTGGCGCTTGAGCGTCACCGTCGCGAAACCTGAAGGGTGCCTGGTGGGCCCATCGACATCGGCAATGCCGGAGTCGGCTTTGCGGCACTCCTATCACCGTGGTGAACTTCGGGTTTGGGTCGGACCTTGCCGGTCGACCCTCCAAGTTCGCTGCGTGCAAGCCGTCATCAAAGTTGATGCTGCCTGCAGCGCTCGCTCAGGACTCCCGAATATCGAGCTGCAACTGCGCCGGCATCGTGGGCGCGTCGTCCAACGCGCCCAGCAGCGACGCCAATTGCTCCGACGCCATCTCGTCGACTCTGGCGGTGAACCGCGGACCGGCCTCCCTCCAAAGCCCATTCGTTCACGCGCGCTCGCAGCCCATTCGCCAGCACCGTCGCATCTTCCTTGGGCAGGGCGTGCAGTAGCTCCACCAGGCCGAACTCCAGTACTCGCACCTTCGCCAGTACCGCGTCGATCGCGTCTTGAATCTCTTCCTCTCTGTCGTGCCCCATCATGTCCTCGGTGTAGTTGTGCTGGCCGAATCATCACGGCGCAGGACGGGTGCGGAAATCCTCCAAGAGCAGGCCCCCGAAAGGGTGATGTACCCCCGTCGCTCATCCCATGGCTGAACGACCCGACCGCCCGTGTGATCGCTCGGCCTCCTCGGGGTCGATCGCTGCTCGATCAATTGCAACGCGCGTCCGACGAGCCTCACGCGATGCGCAGGCCGTCACGCCAAGGTGTTGCATGGCATCGACATCCCCCCAAATGGTGGATCGACGGAGACCAGCGCGCCCTTTCCAATTGCCGCATGCGAGTCGTACCACCCATCACCGTCAAAGTAGCGCCCGCCGGTCGGCAGTGGCCCGTCCATCGCAAGATGCGAGCGCCATCGCGCTTGCCTTCCGTGCTCCCGACACACTCGTCATTCCTTCGCAGGGTTCTCTCGACGCTCGGCCTCGAACGCTAATGACGTTCCGCCGGGCGGACGCTTGGCGGCTCAGGGCTTGAGCCACACGCACGGCACGCACGCTACCCGAACATGTCGCCGGCAGCGTCGGGTCCGGGCGGTGGAGACGACCGCCGTTTCGGCGCGGCGGTGTCCGGGCCGTCCCGGGGCATGGTTTCGAGCGGCCCCCTGCCATTGACGAAAGATCTTCTTCGCCTCTGCCCGGAGCATGCGAGCCAGTCGACGTACAGGCTTGTCAGAACGACGCAGGCGGCTCGATCAGCCTCCATCCGGGCAAGGAAAGCGGCGGCCAACCACGCCCATGGCCAGACACTCGTCGCAGCCCTTCGACGTGGCGGGGGTGCGATGAGGCGGGAACATGGTCGCAAGGCTTCATGGACATCGAAAGCTTCTGACGGTTCTCCCTACAGAAGTGAAGCTCAGGCGGCAGTGCCCACCGTCGCCAGGTACTGGTGGATCTGCGCCACGGCCGCGGCGCCTTCGCCGATCGCACCGCTTTGACCGTCGATCGCCACAGCGGCATCGTCCGCTGCTTGCGTCCCTTGCCGTGCAGGTGAACGCAGGCGGCGCCATCGAGCACGACATCGGCCAAGCGCACACCGGTGATCTCCAACACCCGCGCGCCGGTGTTGTAGAGCATGTGCAGCAGCAGGTGATCGCGCTGGCTGGTCCAGCTCGAACCGGGCTTGCCGATGATCGCCAGCATCTCCTCGCGCGACAGGAACCCGAGCATCGGCCGCTCGAAGCGCTTCATCGGACCGCCCAGCGCCTGCTCGACGACAAGCGGCGCATCGACGTCACGGTGGCCGGCGAACTTCAGGAAGGCGCGCAGTGCCGCCAGCCGGGCATTGCGCGTGCGCACCGCGTTACTGCGCTCGTGCTCCAGATGGTCGAGGAACGCCAGGATCAGCGCCGGCGTGATGTCCTCCAGCTCTAATGAACGTGGGCTGCTTGTGCAGGCGCCCCACAGCGAAGTCCAGGAACAACACGAACCCATCGCGGTAGGTCGCCACCGTGCGCGGGCTCACGGCGCGCTGCTGCGTCAAGTGTTCGGTGAAGAAGGCATGCACCAGCGCGGCGATCCCCCCGTCGTGTCGCTCGACTTCAACGTCGGCAAGCTGTACTACACGCTGAGCGTGCAGGTGCCGGAGGTGACGGCCAAAGTGAAGATGTCGGGCTACAACCGCTCCACGGCGGCTGCCAGCCTTTCAACACACCGGTCTCCGATTCGCCGCCGATCGATTCGCACATCGCGGCGCTCCACACGATCGAAATGAAGGGCCGCATGAAGCCCACCGACAACGAGCTTTCCGGCTTGCATGACGAGGACGGTCGCGGGCATCGACACGAACACGGACATGGTCCGGTTCGTCTGGCACCTGCAACGTGTGGACTGACGGCAACGAAGTGCGTGCCCGGCCTGTCGATGGCTACTACCGCCGCGGCGGGGGCCCTCTTCGGCGCAGTCTTCTGATCGCTCTACGCCCGAAGGGCCTCCAGGCGCAGGTCATTTGATTTGGACCGCGGGCGCCACTTGCTGAACTTGAGGTGCCTCTATCCGCGCCTCGCAAGCCGGCGGACGCTAGACTTCGATCAAACGGAGGCAACACGGACCCCGTCCGATACGACGCGATCGTGCCGAACATTGCGCACGTCGATGTGAATGGCTCTCTGGTTCAGGTGAGCTGGAAGTGTCCCGTGACCGGACGTGAGGTCGGACAGTCTTCTGCGACCATGTCTGCCGATTCTGCCCTTGCGGCCAGGGTTCAGGCGAGCGTCAAGCGCAGCATCGCATCGGAGATCATCTACGGCGCTGCCCGGTTGGTCGCCGGATTGCTGGGTGGCGCGGCGGGCCGAGTTGTCAGCAACGCGGCGTATACCGCGGCCAGCGACATCGACGCCAAGGTCACCGCCGGAGTCGACTACACCTCGGCCAGTCGCGAGGCTGCGATCGTGACCGCGTTCGAGTCCGTGAAGGCTTCTTTTGTTTGGGACGACAAAGAGCATCGCTTCGTAGCACGCTAAGGCGTCAACGTCGTCCCGTGCTGCGGCTGGGAGCCGCCCGTCGCCTTAGGCGTCGCAAGCGCATCGCACGGGCACCGAGAAAACTGGAGCGACCGCTACCAGGCAGCGCTGGTGAGCGGACTCGGACGACCGGAAGGGGTCGGAGTGAACCTGTCGCGCCTCTTGATGTGTATGCCGAAACCTGACCGTCAAACTGAGCGGCATGGAGCCGGTCGATCACAGCGGTCCGTGGCCGGCCATCGACGGTCCTTCGCTGAAGCCGAGCGATGGACGGCTCAAGACTGGCTGCTGCCTTTCAAGTCCGGCGGCCCGATAACAGCTGTCGCCGACACCGGACATTGAGCGATCCGCGGGTCGGCTGTCCGCTGTACTTCCGAACCGGCCGTTCAACGGCGATCGCATGGAAGACGATCATGCTCCGCCACGACGAGGGCAGGCCAATGACTGCTGTCACAGTCACAGGCTGCGAACTGGAACTGTCGACCCGGAGCTGACCTTCGAGCCCGCCTTCTTTGTCCTGCCTCTTACATCAACCGGGCATCGGCCGGTGCGCGATCGGGCCGGTCATGTGCGTTGTCGACGAAGTTCAATGGCGCGCGCACCAGTTCTTCCCTGTCCACATCGTCCAAGGTGGGCACATGAATCGCATAGAAGCGCCCGCCCAGTTGCGCCAGTTCGCCCGTGGCGTACAGGCGGATACCGCAACGTGAACAGAAGCGGTATGTGAGGCCAGACTCGGCCCGCCCGGGCGGCACCCACTGGTAGGTGCTGAGCACGTCGTCGCCTGCGAGCAGCTTGAACTTGTCGCCGCGAACGAAAAGAAACCATGCACGTGCCTTGCTGCAAAGGGAGCAATTGCAACGGTTGCTCCCCGCGGCCAGGTCGAACTCCGCTTCGTACTGCACCGCCTGACAGTGGCAGCTGCCATGGTATCGCCGGTAGGTCATCGGGTTCCTCGACTGGTTGTATTTCAGGATCGGTATTTTGGTCAGACTGCTTGCAAATTGCAACCGGTATAAAATCGATTTCATGAGACAGGACCGCCGATCGACATGCCCCATCAGCACTGGGCTGGAGCTCTTGGGTGATCGCTGGACACTGCTTGTCATCCGTGACCTGATGTTCGCGGGCAAGCGCCATTTCCGCGAGTTCCTGCAGTCCGAAGAGGCGATCTCGAGCAATGTGCTGGCAGACCGGCTCAACTCGCTGGTCGAGAGCCGCATCGTGACGAAAAGCGACGACCCCACACACGCCCAGAAGGCCGTCTATAGCCTCACCGAGAAGGGGCTGGAACTCCTACCAGTCCTGGTGGCGATGAGCGCGTGGACACAGAGACATTTTCCCAAGACGCGTCGGCCCGAAGCCGTGCAACTCGTGCAGGGGGGAGACAAGCTTCTGAAGCAACTCGAAGGGCAACTTCGGCGGGAACACGGCATCTCGTGATGTCCGCTCTTGGCCGCGACCGTGAGGTCGGTGCCGCGCCATGAAGCGGCCTCTCGATTCGGCGCGGTCTGGACGACCGCTCTAGCACGGCGCGAGTTCACCATCCCGACCCATTGCTGACGGAAGATGCTCGGACTCGACCGCCGCGAAGCTGCCCTTCAACGATAGCGGTGTCCCCGGCAAGCACCTGATGCCTGGTGCCAGCGGGCGCGGGACGCCCAGTGGAAGTGGACGGCGACGATGTCTA
>DASXQQ010000126.1:0-1956 GCA_036507085.1 Piscinibacter sp.
CGCGAACTGGTCTCGACGCCGAGCGCCGGTTCGACCAGATCGGGCCGCTCGAGGTGGGTCAGCTCGCGGTCCCACACGTCGAGGTAGACCAGGTGGCGGCCCGCGGTCGGCAGCGCCGGCGGGCTTGGCAGGTAGGGCTGCGCGGCGTAGGCGATCGGGTCGGCGAAGCTCGCTTCGGCGAGCAGCGGATCGAACAGCTTCTTCGCCGGGTCGGCCGACATCGCACCGTGGTTCTCGGCCAGCAGCCCGTCCACGTACAGGCGGCCCTTGCCGATCTGCAGGGCGCCGGCCACGACACTGAGCTTGAACGCGTCGGGCGTGGTCGACGACACCGTGCTGCGGCCGAGGATGTCGCTCGCCGCCGCGCGCAGGCGGCGGTCGATCACCGCCACCAGTTCGTTGAAGTCGGCATCGAGCACGACCTTGCCTTGCTGCAGCTCCACGCCGGCAAAGTCGAGCAGCGGGTTGCTGCGGATTCTGGAAAGGTCGGCACCCATGGTGGTTCCCCTGTCGGTTCGAAGATCGCTTCAAGTCACGTAGAAGATGCCCGCGTGCAAGCCGAATCGCAGGTACTCGTCGAGGCGGATGCGCAGGTTGGTTTCGCGCTGCGGCTGGTGCAGCGGGTGCATCACACCGATCTCGCCGCCGTCGTCGGCGCCTTCGCGAATCGAGGTCCCGGTCGCACGGCGCAGCTGCGCATAGCCCGGGTCGCCGTAGCGCAGCGAGGTGAAATGCGGCAGTGCATCGGGGTGCTTGTCGTCGGGCACGCAGCGGAAGCGCTTGGGCACGAGCGAACCGTCCGGCACGAAGCAAAAGCGCACGCAGCCTTCCTGCTTGCGCTCGACCCACAGCGGCGCCTTCCAGGGGTCGCCCGCCGCGAGCCGTGCAACGAAGATCGTGTTTGACGCGAGCCGCATCAGCTTCGAATGCAGCTTGCCGATCACGGTGCTGTCGCGAATCGTCATTTCGGCGCCGGCACCACCCGCCGTGACGTCTTCATGGGCCACCGCCTCGGGCGAGCCGGCGTCGACGATGCAGTCCACCAGATCGAGCTTCGCGTCGCCCACCACGCGCAGCGCGCCGACGATGCATTGCTCGAGCGTGACGCGGGCGAACGGGTGCGCGATCGTGAGGCTGGGCGACCCCGGCGACAGCGCACTGCCGTCGGCATTCAGCGCGAGGCCGGGCACCAGCGTGCAGTGGCGCAGCACCAGCTCGCGCGGCTCGTCGTCGGCCGCGGCGGCGAGCTGCAGCGCCGCGCCGCTGATCACCAGGCCGTCGAGCACCAGCCGGCCGCGCGCGCCGATGGCGAGCGTGACCGAGCCGCTGGCCGCGATCAGCGGCCGCGCGCCGTTGCGCGCCGTCACCACGACTTCGAGGCCGGGCGCCCCGGCCGCGATCACGCCATCGACCTTGAACAGCGGCGTCTGCGCGTAGGTGACGCTGTCGCCGATGACGAGCCGGCCACCCGAGGCGATGGCGTCCAGGTGCGCCTGCAAGGCCTCGCCCTCATGCGCGCTGCGCTGCGTCGCGAGCGCCTCGCCGGACAGGCTGCGCTCGTATTCCCCGCCGCCGATCGGCCGCGAGAAGCCGCTGTGGAAGGTGGCGACGATCGGGCCGTTGACGCTCGCGCCGAGCAGCACGCGCGCGAGCCGCGGGTCGATCGCGATCTTGTCGGCCGCGAGCGTCGCTTCATGCGCCCAGCCGCCGGGCACGTCGCGCAGGTCGCAGATGCAGATGGCGCTGCTCGCGATCGGCACCGGCGGCAGGGCCGGGTTCGCGTTCGGCCGCGCGAGCACGAGGCTCTCGCCCGGGCCGTAGTCGTCGAAGATCGTCGGGTCGGTGGCGGCCGCCTTCAGCGCGCGCGCCATCAGCGGCAGGTCGATCGCATCGGGCACGTTGGCCGGCTCGGCGATGTGCGAGATCAGCGTCTCCGTCAGCGGCCAGCGAAACAGC
>DASXQQ010000127.1:0-11367 GCA_036507085.1 Piscinibacter sp.
GAGAGCCTGACGTGGCAAAAGGGTGCGTTGGGCGGCCAGGGCGTTGCGCTGTGGGAGACCAACAAGGATGGCACCACCGGTCTGAAGACGGACCTGATCTCGGTGGGTGGGCGCGCCTCGTATGCGGTGGGCAAGAACTTCAAGCTGGTCGCCGAGGCGGGCTATTCGGAGAAGAAGCCTGAGGGCTCGCCCACGCAGAAGCTGGCCAAGTTCACCTTCGCGCCCACGCTGTCGACCGGCCCGGGCTTCTGGAGCCGGCCGGAACTGCGCTTGTACGTGACCACGGCCAAGTGGAACAGCGCGGCCAACGCCGGCGCAGGCCCGACCGGCCTGACCGGCCTGAGCAACGGCAAGACCCGCGGCACCAGCGTCGGCGCTCAGGCCGAAATCTGGTTCTGAGAAGTCGAAGGGAACGTGCGAGGACCCACTCGCACGTGAGGCTGAGCCGGCCGTCGCTGGGAAGTAAGATGACAGACTAAATCACTCCGATTGATCGTGAAGATCGCTCTGGAGCGTCCATGCCATTTCCACGGAACCAGCGATGACCACTCCAGGGCGATGCCGATGACGAAGTCGGCCCCTTTCGTGTCGGCCCTTGCCGACCACGCAGCGCAGCGGCTGCGACCGCGCGGCTCCAACCAGGTCGGCATGGGACAGTTCAACGAACGTGTCGTCCTGCAGGCCATTCGCTTGCACGGAGCACTCCCCCAGGCCGAGATCGCGCGGCTGACCCACCTGACCGCGCAGACGGTCTCGCTGATCCTGGCGCGGCTGGAAACCGAAGGCCTGGTGCTGCGGCTGGCTCCCATCCGCGGCAAGGTGGGCCAGCCCTCGGTGCCGATCGCCTTGAATCCGGATGGCGCCTTCTCCATCGGCGTCAAGATCGGGCGGCAGAGCCTCGACTCGCTGCTGGTGGACTTCACCGGCAAGGTGCGCGAACGACTGTCTTTGCACTATCCCTTCCCCGACCCGGACAGCTTGTTCGGCGAGATCGACGGCCAGATCCGGCAGTTGCGCAAGTCGCTCAAGCCCGCCGTGCGCGAGCGCCTGAACGGCATCGGCGTCGCCGCTCCCTTGTCCCTCGGCGGGTGGAGGCAGTTGCTGGGAATCGAGCCGGAACTCGCCCGGCAGTGGCAGGACATCGACATTCGTCAACGCATCTCGTCGCTGCGCGCGGTTGCCGACATGCGGGTGGAGTTCGTGAAAGACACCGCGGCCGCCTGCGTGGCCGAGTTGGTCGCCGGGCGCGGGCGCAGCATCCGCAGCTTTCTCTACATCTTCGTCGACACTTTCATCGGCGGCGGCCTGGTTCTGGACAGCCAGTTGCGAAGCGGCGTCACCGGCAATGCGGGGGCGGTGGGTTCCTTGCCTTTGGGCTTGAGCAACAGCCGCCGGCGCGCTCCGTCGCAACTGCTCAGCACCGCGAGCCTGTGGAACCTGGAGACGCTCTACGTCGGCGCCGGCCTCGATGCGCAGGCGTGGGCCGACGAACGGGCTTTGCAGCCGCCTTGGCTTGTCCACACGCGGGCGTGGCTGCAGGAAGCGTCCGGCGGTATGGCGCTCGCTGTCAACAGCGCAGCCTGCTTGCTGGACCTCGAAGGGGTCATCATCGACGGGTCCTTCGGCCGGTCCCTGCTCGACGCCTTGCTGGTCGATCTCGCGGCTGCGCTCGACCAGTACAGCTGGGAGGGCGTCTCGCGCCCCGAGGTCATGCCGGGAACCATCGGCAGCGATGCGCGCGCCATCGGCGGCGCGCTGCTCCCGCTGTACGCCAACTACGCGCCGGACCGGGACCTCTTCCTCAAGATGGCGCAATAGCTGCAGGCGCCGACCGAGTTTCCCGCTGCCGAACATGGCGCGTCTGGGTAGCAGCCGCTGCGCCCGCCGGTGTCGCGTGGCGACATCGCGCACGCGAGCATTCCGCGCCGCGCGGGTCGCCGCTACGATGCGCGCCATCCCGATCCCCCGACGGAGGTGCGCATGGACTTGCGATTGGCGCTGTACGAACTGGCGGCGCAGCACCGGCTCGACGCCGCCGGCACGCGCGAACTCGAGCGGCTCGCCGGGCTGCATGACGAGCCGGCACGGCTTGCATCGCACCTGCGGCGCGGCGTCGCGGTGCTCGGCGCCGCGCTGGTCGGGCTGGGCGTCATCTTCTGGATCGCCGCGAACTGGGATTCGCTTGGCCGCTTCGGCCGCTTCGCCTTGCTGCAAGGCGTCTTGCTCGCGATGTGCGCCGGCGCGATCGGGCGGCCGGCCGCGCGCGCGCCGCTCGGCCTGATCGCACTGCTGGCGATCGGCGGGCTGTTCGCCTACTTCGGCCAGACCTACCAGACCGGCGCCGACCCGTGGCAGCTGTTCGCGCTGTGGGCCGCGCTCGCGCTGCCGCTGTGCCTCGGCGCGCGCAGCGACGTGCTGTGGACGCCGTGGTCGCTGGTCGCGACGACGGCGGTCGCGCTGTGGGTGCATGCCCACGCGGGCCACCGCTGGGCTGTCGAGCCGCGCGACCTGCGGGTCCATGCGATCGGCTGGGTCGCGGTGCTCGCGCTCGTCGCGGCGCTGAGCCCGCTGCTGCGCTCGATCACCGGCGCGGGGGTCTGGGCGATGCGCACGGCACTGACCTTGGCGGTCGTGATGATCACCGCGACGGCGATCGGCGGCCTTTTCGCGCGCGATGTCGCGGCGCACTACTGGCTCGGTCTGCTGGTCCTGGCGGCCGCCGCTGCGGGGCTGGCCCTGCCGCGCAGTTTCGAGGTCTATGGCTTGAGCGCAGTGGCGCTGGGGCTGAACGCGCTGGTCGTGGCGGGCCTGGCGCGCGCACTGCTCGAGAACCATCACGGCGGTGAACCCATCGGCTCGCTGTTCGTGATCGGCCTCGCCGCCGCCGGCTTGCTCGCCGCGACGGTGAGCGGCGTGTTGCGACTGGCGCGCGCGGCGGTGCAAGGAGAGGCAGCATGAGCGCCGCGCGGATCGACCAAACCCTGTGCGCCGCGATCGCGTCAGGCGTGTTGCCCGCCACGGCGACGCGTCCGGCACAGGAGGCCCGGCCCTGGCCGGTCGTGCTGCTGACGGGCCTCGGGGCATGGTTCGCGGCCATCCCCTTGCTCGGCGTCGTCGGCATGCTTCTCGGCGATTTGATCAGCCGCAGCGCCGGGCCCTACATCATCGGTGTGCTGGTTCTGGCCGCCGCCGTGGTGGTGCTACGGGCGCGCGACGTCGTCCTCTTCGTCGAGCAGCTCGCGGTGCCGGCACTGCTGGTCGGCGGCGGCTCGCTCGGCTTCGGACTCTTTCGCGACCTGCCGTCGCAAGCCGCTGCGGCCGTGTTGGCCATCGTCGCGGTGGGGCTGGCGATGGCGATCGAGCGGCCGTGGCTGCGCGTGCTGCTCGGCGCCGCCGCGGCGATGCTCGCGAGCGTCGCCTGCCTGCCCGAGCGCTGGCTGGGTTTCGATCGCGGCGGACTGACGCGTGTGTGGTTCGCACTGCACGGGGTGCTGGCGCTGTGGCTGGCCGCTGGCTGGCTGCGAGGCCATCGCCTCAACGATGGTCCTCGGGGGCGCGTGGCGGCGGCACTCGAGTCAATCGGCGCCGGCTGGTTGCTCGCGACGCTGGCCGGGCTCGCCTGGTGGTCCGGCATGAGTTTTCTCGTTGGAGGCACGCTCGGCGCCGGCATGGCGGCCGACATCGCCCGTGAACTCGGCGCGCGCTCCGCGTCGCCATGGCATGTGGCCGTGCTGCGAGGGGTCTCGCTGCTGCTCGCGCTTGTCGCCGCGGGATGGCTCGCGCGCCGCTGGCCGGCGCTGCGCGCGCCGTGGTGTGCCGGCGTCGCGGCGGTGCTGCTCGCGCTCGCAGGGTTCATGCCGGCCCTCGGCGGTGTGCTGCTGGCGCTGGCGCTTTGTGCTGCCGGTGCGCGCTGGCGTCTGGCCGCCGCGGCCGCGCTGGCGGCGGCCTGGATCATTGGCAGCTTCTACTACCAGCTCGCCTGGCCGCTTTCCACCAAGTCGCTGGTGCTGGTGACGAGCGGCGCCGTGCTCGGCGCGCTGGCGTGGTTTGCGCCGCGCGACAAGGCGGCGGGCGTGGCAGCGCCGGCACCGCGGCCGGGCACCGGCTCGGTGGCCATTGCGTTCAGCGCGCTGGCCGTGCTGGCAGTGGCCAACATCGGCATCTGGCAGAAGGAAGACCTGATCGCGCACGGCCAGCCGGTCTATGTGGAGCTGGCGCCGGCGGACCCGCGCTCGCTGATGCAGGGCGATTTCATGCGGCTGAACTTTCGCGTGCCGGGCGGGGTGATGCACACGCTCGACGGCACGCGAATCATCGAGCGTCCGCGCGTGGTCGCGCGACGCGACGCGCGCGGCGTGGCGACATTGCTGCGGCTCGACGACGGCTCGCCGATCGCCGCCGACGAGTTGCGCGTCGAGCTCACGCCGAAGGACGGGCGCTGGATCCTCGTCAGCGACGCCTGGTTCTTTGCCGAAGGCGACGCCCGACGCTGGGAGCGGGCGAAGTTCGGCGAGTTCCGCGTCGGCGCCGATGGTCGCGCGCTGCTCGTCGGTCTGCGTGGCGCCGATCTTCAGGCCTTGTAGGGTGTGTAATCGCATGATGCGACCCATCTCGATTGCCGCCCTGCTGCTCGCGCTGCTCGCGGGCTGCGCCACGACGCCCTCCGGGCCCGGCGCGCCGGGACAGAAGGTCTCGCTCGCCGCCGAGCAACGGCGCCTCGCCGACCTGTTCCACGGCACGCCGGTGGTGTTCCAGATGCAGTCCGACGGCAGCCTGCGAGTTGAGGTGCCGCTGCGCTATTCCTTCGACACCGGGGGCAGTGCGGTCAAGCCGCCGCTGGCCGCGGTGCTCGACCGCATCGCGAAGAGCCAGCGCAGCCAGGCGACGCGCTTGCAGGTGGCCGCTCCCGGCGACGCTGGCGCCCACAACCCGCTGCTCGCCCGCGACCGGGCGGCGAGTACCCGCGACTACATGGTCGCGCACGGGATTGCCGCGACACGCTTTTCAGCACTGACGCCCGCCCGCAGCGACGTGGTCGAAATCGTCGTCGCCGAGGCTCCCGCCCACTGATCTGCGCCGCCGCGGCGCAGCAGACTGGGCGGTCAGCTCTTCGAAGCTGCCGGCGTCACGGCCGGCGCACGCATCACGCGCGTCTTGCCGCCGGTGGTGACGAGGATGACCGCGTCGCCGGTCACCAGCGCTTCATTGCCCTTGGCCTGCACGATCGCGCGGCGCTCGCCGTTCCTCAGTTGCACCAGCACCTCGACCGCGTCTTCGCGGGTGCCCATGCGCTCGACCGCGTTGCCGACCACCGCGCCGGCGACCGCGCCGAGCACGCCGACGACGGCGGCCTCGCGATGCCCGCCGACACTCGACCCCGCCACGCCACCGACGACACCGCCCGTCACGGCGCCGATGCCGCTTTGGTTGCCTTCGACGACGACCGGGCGGATCGACAGCACGGTGGCGTCCTGCACCTGGGACAGGCGCTGCGCGTCACCGCGTTGGATCACGTCGGGGCTGGTGGTCGAGCAGGCGGAGAGGGCAGCGGCCGCGGCCAGGGCGATGAGCAGTTTGGTCATGGTGTTCTCCGACAGACGTCCCGAGCCAACGCAGTCGACCCGGGCCGGGTTGACGCGGACACGGGCGATTGAATGTCGCTGCCGCGTGGAAGTTCCACCGCCAGGTGTAAAGATGGTTTCAAGTGTGGATCGCTCAGCCGTGCAAGCGGCTGTGGCGCGGCACGCTGGCCAGCAGGAATTCCATCTGGTCGGCAAGGATGCGCCGGCCGCGCAGGATCATGTCTTCGTGCAGGCTCGGCACATAGGGCAGGTACAGCAGCGACATGTGCGACTCTTCGGGCAGGCGGTTGCCCTTGCGGCCGTTGCAGGGGCGGCACGCGGTGATGCAGTTCATCCAGGTGTCGTGGCCGCCGCGCGAGGTCGGGATGATGTGCTCGCGCGTCAGGTCATCGACATGGAAGTGGCCGCCGCAGTAGGCGCAGATGTGGCGGTCGCGCACGAACAGCTTCGGGTTTGACAGCGCCGGGGTCTGCCGCCAGGCGCGGCTCGGGACCGTGCCACGCACCGCGATGATCGGATGCACCTCGATTCGCGACTGCAGGCCGGTGCGCCGCTGGGTACCGCCGCGCAGCACATAGAACGTGTCACCCAGTGTCCAGGCGACGCCGTCGCTCGCGTAGATCACCGCCGCTTCCTTGGCGGAGATCCAGGCCTGCGGTCGTCCCGAGACATCGAGTTGCAGCACTTCCACGCGCGATACTCCTTGGTTGGAGAGTAATCCAATCCACCCGGCGTGCTCAATAGGCGCGCGGCGTGCGCAGCGGTCGGACAACACCCGAATCGGCGTCATCGTGCTGCCGAACTCCGCCGCCATGAAGCAGTTCACGTTTCACGCGCGACCCCTTCGATCGGGTTAACCCGCGAGGGCCGCGACATTTCGGCGCCGATCTAGGCACGAATGCCTAGAAAAACCTGCCGGCCACCCACCCTGCACGCGTGCTTTTCTGCAAAATAGAACGATCGTTCGATTTATGGGCGACACTGCGCCTCTCGCAGTTCGCCATTTGAAGCCGTGACCGACACCACTGCCCACACCGTTCGCGAATCCGCCAGCCCGCAGCGCACGCTGATGAAGGGCCAGCAAACGCGCGCCACCATCCTCGACGCGGCACTGGCGCTGGCCGCGAACATGGGGCTCGAAGGCCTGTCGATCGGCGCGCTGGCCGAAGTCACGCGAATGAGCAAGTCGGGCGTGTTCGCCCATTTCGGCTCGCGCGAGGAGTTGCAGATTTCGGTGATCCGCGAGTACCACGCGAAGTTCGAGGAAGACGTGTTCTACCCGGCGATGCGCGAGCCGCGCGGCCTGCCGCGGCTGAAGGCGCTGTTCGACCGCTGGATGCGGCGGGTGTCGATGGAAATCGATTCGGGCTGCATCTACATCAGCGGCGCAGTCGAGTTCGACGACCGGCCGGGGCCTGTGCGCGATGCGCTCGCGACCATGGTCCAGGCCTGGCAGGACGCGCTGTCGCGCGCGATCGCGATGGCTGTCGCCGAGGGCCACCTGCGCCCCGACACCGACCCGCAGCAAATGATGTTCGAGGTGCACGGCCTGATCCTCGCGCTGCACCACGATGCGCGCTTCCTGCGCAACCCGGTCGCGACCGAGCGCGTGCGCATCGGCTTCGAGCGGGTGATCGACTACTACGCCACCCCGGCGGGCATGCAGTCCCTCAGCGGCGGGGCGACCCGCGCCGCCGCGCGGCCGCAGCGCAAGTCGCGCGGCTGAACAACCACTCTTCGCTTCCTCAAGGAGTCTCTGCGATGGCCCACTACACCCCACCCTTGCGCGACATGCAGTTCGTGCTGCACGAGCTGCTCGGCGTCACCGAGGAATTCAAGGCGCTGCCGGCGCACGCCGAGGTCGACGCCGACACCGTCAACGCGGTGCTCGAAGAGGGCGGCAAGTTCGCCTCCGAGGTGCTGGCCCCATTGAACCAGCGCGGCGACGAAGAGGGCTGCACGCTCGACCGCGAAACGCACGAGGTCAAGACGCCGACCGGCTTCAAGGACGCCTATGCAAAGTACGTCGCAGGCGGCTGGCCGGCGCTGAGCTGCGACCCCGTCTTTGGCGGCCAGGGCCTGCCGATCACGGTGAACCAGTGCATCTTCGAAATGCTGAACTCGGCCAACCAAGCCTGGGCGATGTACCCGGGCTTGACGCACGGCGCCTACGAATGCCTGCACGAACACGGCACGCCCGAGCAGCAGCAGACCTATCTGCCCAAGCTGACCAGCGGCGAATGGACCGGCACGATGTGCCTGACCGAAGCCCATTGCGGCACCGACCTGGGCATGTTGCGCAGCAAGGCCGAGCCGCTGCCCGACGGGACCTACCGCATCACCGGCAACAAGATCTTTATCAGCTCGGGCGAGCACGACATGGCGTCGAACATCGTCCACCTGGTGCTGGCGCGCCTGCCCGAGGCGCCGCAGGGAAGCAAGGGAATCTCGCTGTTCGTGGTGCCGAAGTTCCTGGTCAACGCCGACGGCAGCCTGGGCGCGCGCAACCCGATCTTCTGCGGTGCGCTCGAGCACAAGATGGGCATCCACGGCAACGCCACCGCCCAGATCAACATCGACGGCGCGATCGGCACGCTGGTCGGCCAGCCGCACAAGGGCTTGGCCGCGATGTTCGTGATGATGAACGCTGCGCGACTGGGTGTCGGCATGCAGGGCCTGGGGCTGACCGAAGTGGCCTATCAGAACGCGGTGAGCTACGCGAAGGACCGCATCCAGATGCGTTCGCTGTCGGGCCCGAAGGCGCCTGACAAGCCGGCCGACCCGATCATCGTCCACCCCGACGTGCGCAAGATGCTGCTGACCGCGCGTGCTTACGCCGAGGGCGGGCGGGCATTGTCGATCTGGACCGCGCTGATGATCGACAAGGAACTCACCTCGCCCGACGAGGACGTGAAGAGGGACGCCGCCGACATGGTGGCGCTGGTGACACCGATCGTGAAGGCCTTCCTGACCGACAACGCCTGGATCGCGACCTCGCACTGCATGCAGGTCTACGGCGGCCACGGTTACATCGCCGAATGGGGCATGGAGCAGTTCGTGCGCGACTCGCGCATCAACATGATCTACGAAGGCACCAACACCATCCAGTCGCTCGACCTTCTGGGCCGCAAGGTGCTGGCCGACAACGGCGCCAAGCTGAAGAAGTTCGGCAAGATCGTGCAGGCCTTCATCGAGGACGAGGGCACCAACGAGGCGATGCAGGAGTTCGTCAACCCGCTCGCGGAGCTGGGCGACAAGGTCACCAAGCTGACCACCGAGCTCGGCATGAAGGCGTTCCAGAACCCCGACGAGGTCGGTGCCGCGGCGGTGGACTATCTGCGCGTCTGCGGCCACCTGGTGTTTGCCTACTTCTGGGCCCGCATGGCCAAGGTCGCGCTCGAGAAGCAGGGCGCGGGCGACCCGTTCTACAAGGCCAAGCTCGCGACCGCCCGCTTCTACTTCGCCAAGCTGCTGCCCGAGACGGCGTCGCTGATCCGCACCGCGCGGGCCGGCGCCAAGCCGCTGATGGACATTGAAGAAGCGCTGTTCTGATGCCATGCTGAGCACAACGATCTCAAGGACGCACCCATGCTGAAGACGATTCTTGCAGTGGCCGCCCTGGTGGCGCATGTCGGCGCGTTTGCGCAGGCGACGCCGGTGGGGCTGTGGAAGACGATCGACGACGACACCAAGAATGAGAAGTCGCTGGTTCGCATCACCGACAACGCCGGCGTGCTCAGCGGCCGGATCGAGAAGCTGCTCGACCCGGCGACCAAGCCCGACGCGGTCTGCGACAAGTGCAGCGACGAGCGCAAGGACAAGCCCCTCATGGGCCTCGTGATCCTGCGCAACCTCAAGCACAGCGGCGACGACCCCGACTGGTGGGACGGCGGCGACATCACCGACCCGAAGAACGGCAAGACCTACCGCGCCCGCGTGCGGACGATCGAGAGCGGCGCCAAGCTGCAGATGCGCGGCTACATCGGCCCGTTCTACCGGACCCAGACCTGGATTCGCGTCGAGTGACGCCCCCTGATTTCAACGAAGGAAAGACCATGAATCGATTCCCTGTGCGCAAGGTGGCCGTGCTCGGCGCCGGCGTGATGGGCGCGCAGATCGCCGCCCACCTGGTCAACGTCAAGGTGCCGGTCGTGCTGTTCGACCTGCCTGCTAAGGAAGGCCCGAAGAACGGCATCGTGACGAAGGCGGTCGACGGTCTGAAGAAGCTCAAGCCGTCGCCGCTGGGCGTGCCCGAGGACGCGGCGCTGATCGAGCAGGCGAACTACGAGGAGCACCTCGACAAGCTGCGCGACTGCGACCTGATCATCGAGGCGATCGCCGAGCGCATGGACTGGAAGCTCGCGCTGTACCAGAAGATCGCCCCGGCGATCGCGCCGCATGCGATCGTCGCGTCGAACACCTCGGGGTTGTCGATCACCAAGCTCGCCGAAGTGCTGCCCGAAGAGATCAAGCCGCGTTTCTGCGGCATCCATTTCTTCAACCCGCCGCGCTACATGGCTCTCGTCGAGTTGATCCCGACGCCGACGACGCAGCCGGAGATCCTCGACCAACTCGAAGCCTTCGTGACCAGCGCCGTCGGCAAGGGTGTCGTGCGCGCCAAGGACACGCCGAACTTCGTCGCCAACCGGGTCGGCATCGCCGGCATGCTGGCGACGATGAAGGAGGCCGAGACCTATGGTCTGAGCTACGACGTCGTCGACGACCTGACCGGCAAGAAGCTCGGCCGCGCGAGCTCGGGCACCTTCCGCACTGCCGACGTCGTCGGTCTGGACACGATGGCGCATGTCATCAAGACGCTGCAGGACAACCTCGCCGACGATCCGTTTTTCCCCTCGTACGCGACGCCGGGGGTGGTCACGAAACTGATCGAACAAGGCGCGCTCGGGCAGAAGAGCGGCGCGGGCTTCTTCAAGAAGGTCGGCAAGGACATCCTGCGGCTCGACCCGGCTTCAGCACAGTACGTTCCCGCGGGCGGCAAGGCTGACGAGATCGTCGCGCGCATGCTGAAGAAGCCGGCGCCGGAACGGCTGAAGCTGCTGCGCGAATCGACCAACCCGCAGGCGCAGTTCCTCTGGGCGATCCTGCGCGACAGCTTCCACTACTGCGCGGTGCACCTCGCGGACATCGCCGACAGCGCGCGCGAGATCGACTTCGCGATGCGCTGGGGTTTCGGCAGCAACCAGGGCCCGTTCGAGCTGTGGCAGGAAGCCGGCTGGAAGCAGGTGGCCGAGTGGGTCAAGGCCGACATCGACGCCGGCAAGGCGCTCTGCAGTGCGCCGCTGCCGGCCTGGGTGTTCGACGGCCGCGACGGCGTGCACACGCCCGAAGGCTCGTGGAGCGCCTCGCAGAACAAGTACCTCCCGCGCAGCACGCTGCCGGTGTACCAGCGCCAGTACTTCCCCGAGAGCGTGGTGGGCTCGGGCGCCATCGCGCCGCTGAAGGCCGGCACCGAGGTCTTCAAGAACGACGAAGTGCGCGTCTGGACGCTCGACGGCGAGGTGCTGATCGCGAGCATCACCGCCAAGCTGCACCTGATCAGCCCGACGGTGACCGAAGGTCTGCTGAAGGCGGTCGACCTCGCCGAGCGCCAGTACAAGGGCTTGGTGATCTGGTCGCCCGACGACGTGTTCTCCGCCGGCGCGAACCTCGAGGCGCTGATGCCGGTGTTCATGAAGAGCGGCGCCAAGGGCATTGCGCCGGAAGAGAAGAAGCTGCAGGACGCGATGCTGCGCATCCGCTATGCGACGGTGCCGGTGGTCTCTGC
>DASXQQ010000128.1:0-2301 GCA_036507085.1 Piscinibacter sp.
GCGTTGTGCAGCACCGCGCGGGCGATGCCCACGCCCTGGCGCTGCCCGCCCGACAGCGACTCGCCGCGCTCGCCCACCGTCATGTCGAAGCCGCGCGGATGGCGGTTGACGAACTCGGTCATGCCGGCCACCTCGGCGGCGGCCACCACCGCGGAGTCGTCGGCATAGGGCAGGCCGAAGGCGATGTTCTCGCGCAGCGTGCCGTAGAACAGCGTCACGTCCTGCGACACGCAGCCGCAGTTGCGCCGCACGTCGGCAGGGTCGAGCTGGCGCAGGTCGATGCCGTCGAGCAGCACCGCGCCGTCGCTCGGCTGGTACAGGCCCATGATCAGCCGCTGGATCGTCGACTTGCCCGAGCCCACGCGCCCGATCAGTGCGACCCGCTCGCCGGCCGTGATCTTGAAGCTCATGCCCTCGATGGCCGCATCCTGCCGGTTCGGGTAGGCGAACTTGACGTTGCGGAATTCGATGTCGCCGCGCAGCTGCGGCCGGTGGATGAAGGTGTCGCCCACCGGCCGCTCGACCGGCTTGTCCATGATCTTGTTGAGCGACTCGAGCGCGGTGCGCGCACCCTGGTACTGCATCAACAGCCCGACGATCTGCCCGGCCGGCGCGAGCGCGCGCGACGACAGCATGCTCACGGCGATCAGCGCGCCCATCGTCAGTTCCTTCTGGCCGATGAGGTAGACGCCGATCACGATCAGCGTCACCGACACCAGTTGTGACAGCGTGCTGGTGCTGTACATCGCCGACGACGATAGCGCCCGCATCTTCACGTTGGTTCGCGCGAGAAAGGCGTTGGCGCGCTCCCACTTCGACTGGACCACGCTCTCGGCGCCCTGTGACTTGATTGTCTCGATGCCGGCGAGGCTCTCGACCAGGGTGGCGTTGCGCAAGGCGCTCGCCTTGTAGGTCGTCTCGGCGAGCTGATGCAGCCGCTGCTGCAGCACCCAGCCGACGCCGAGGATGATGACGAAGGCGAGCAGCACCGGCACGGCGAGCCAGGGCGAGATCCACGCCATCACGGCGACGAACAGCAGCGCGAACGGCAGGTCGATCAGCGCGGTCACGGTGCTCGACGCGATGAAGTCGCGCACCTGCTCGAAGCCGCGCAGGTTCGACGCGAACGAGCCGACCGACTCGGGCCGGTGTTCCAGCCGCATGCCCAGCACCTTCTCCATCAGCGAGGCGGAAATCTGCACGTCGATGCGCGCGCTCGCCTCGTCGACGAAGTGGCTGCGCAGCAATCGCATGAAGAGGTCGGCGCCGAGCACCAGCAGCACGCCGATCGCCAGCGCCCACAAGGTCTCGACCGCGTTGTTCGGCACCACGCGGTCGTAGACGTTCATCGCGAACATCGGGAAGGCGAGGGCGAACAGGTTGATCAGCAGCGCCGCCCACAGCACGTCGCGGTAGACGAAGCGCTGCTGCAGCAGCGCGCTCCAGAACCAGTGCTTGGCCGTGGTCGCGCGCACTTCCGGCGTGCGCGCATCGAAGCGAAAGTGCGGCCGCACGAACAGCGTGACGCCGCTGTAGCGCTGCAGCAGGTCGGCGCGCGCCAGGCTGACCGAGCCCTGGCCGGTTTGCGGCAACAGCACGCGGGCTTGCGCGGTGGCGTCGTCCCAGCCGAGCAGAACGCAGGCCTGGTTGTCGCGCAGGACGAGGATCGCCGGCAGCGCGGCGGAATCGACCTGCGGCAGCGCCACGCGCTGCAGCTTGGCCGACATGCCGGCGCGTGCCGCGGCGCGCTCGGCCAGTTCGAGCGTGAGGCGGCCGTGGCTCGCCTCGTCGATCGGCAGGCCGGCCGACAGCGAGGCGCGCGACGCCGCCTGGCCATGCAGCCGGCACACCTCGATCAGGCAATCGAGCAGCGGGTCGGGATGGACCAGGTCTTCGCGCAAGCGCTGGACGGTGGCACTCGGGTGAGGTGTTGTCGCCGTGGTTTCTGTCATGGTCGCCGGGGCTCAACCGATATCGGCACAGTGCACGTCGAATTGACCCCGGCGCCGGTCCTCGAAGAAGCAGGTCAGCGTTTCGCGGATCGTGCGGAACGCGAGCTCGCCCCAGGGAATCTCTTCTTCGCGGAACAGCTTGGCCTCGATGGTTTCCGGCCCCGGCGCGAAATCGGTGTCGCGCAATTGGGCGCGGTAGAACAGGTGGACTTGCCCGACCTTCACCACATTGAGCACCGTGTACAGGCCCAGCAGGTCGACGCGCGCGCCGGCTTCTTCCTCGGTCTCGCGAATCGCCCCTTGCTCGGTGGTCTCGCCCAGCTCCATGAAGCCGGCGGGCAGCGTCCAC
>DASXQQ010000129.1:0-3370 GCA_036507085.1 Piscinibacter sp.
CAAGGCAAGCCCATCGTTCTCGGTCTCGACGACGAAGTCGGTGGCGTCGCCGTCGCTCGCGAGCAGGTCGCGCCGCGGCGTCCACGCGCTGGCCACGCTGCCGAGCTGGCCTTTCAATTCGCTCACCCGCGGCAGCGCGTCATGCGGGTCGCGCGCGATCAAGGCCGTGGCCGACCACCAGCCTTCGTCCGGTGTCGGCGCGACGCGCAGTTCGGTGGCCAGGTCGAAGCCCTGCGTCAACGGCGCATTCGCCAAGGCCGGGCGGAAGCGCACCGGGATCGGTTCACCCACCGGCCGCTGGCACGACTGCGCACCAGCGGCCACCGCCACCCGCTGCAGCCTCGGCTCAAGCACGGTGCCCAGCGGCTCGTCGCGCACCGTCTGCCCTTGATCGACGAGCACGATGTTGCCCAGCGCCACGCCGATCTCCAGGCGGGGCCGCTCCTTCACCGACACGCACAGCGCGAACGGCAGCGCATCGCTCGGGTCCCAGAAGATCTCGGTGACCGGCAGCGGCCCGTCCACCGGCGGTTCGTCGAACAGCTGGCCCGACGGGTCGACTCCCACCTTCACGTCCGTCAGCCGCACCGCCCAGCGCTTGGCGGGGTCGGCGTCGTCGGCGTTGAACGTGGTCGGGCTCAGCACCTCCTGGAACACGAGCACGTCGTTCGGCCGCAGGTCCGGGTGCGCGCCACGCATCGTGGCGTGGGTCGCGCCGCGCGGCAGGCAGCAGCCCATGTCGCCCCAGGTGTAGATCGACAGCGTGTTCAGGTCGGCAAAGAGCGTGGCATCGTGCGCGGTCTCGAACACGGTGGCGCCGGCCGCCAGCGCGTCGCGCCACTCCTTGCTGTTCGGCACGATCTGCACCGGCAGATCGACGACGTTGGTGAGCAGGGTGGTGCCGCGCGCCAGCGGCTGGTCGATCGACACGTTCACATGCACCCAGGCGCGCGCGTTGCAGCCGTCGTGCAAGGCGTAGTCGACCAGCCGCACGTGGCGGCGCACCGAAACGCGCTTGTGGGCGGTCGCGAGATAGGCTTCGTTGGCGATCGCGTCCTGTCGGTACGACAGGTTGTCGGCCGCATAGGCCAGCAACTCGACCAGCGTCACGCCGACGTCGGCGGCGGAGCGCTCGCTCCAGCCGGGCGCGAGCAGGTTGAGCCGGTCGAGCATCAGGCGGCGAAAGCCGGTGTAATCCTTAGCCAGGTAGTCGATGTCGGGCGGGGTCGCGGCCTGGGTCGGGCACGGCGTGGTGGCCGCGCAGTCGAAGTCGGACGGGCATTCGACCTTGAACGAGAACTCGATGTCCGACAGCTTCGGGTCGAAGCCGCCGGGCGGCTGGTCGCTGCCCGAGCTGGCACGCAGGTGCAGCGTATAGCGCGAGAAGTCGCCGAACACCGTGGTGCGAACCACCAGCATCGTCGCCAGGTCGGCGATGCCGTCGACGAGGGCGGGGTCGGTGCCCGCCGGCAGGTTGTCGGCCGCAGCGACCCACTCGACGGGGACGGTGGCGAGGCGCTCGTCGCCGTCGATCAGCACGTTGTCGGGCGTCAGCGTGAAGCCCGGCCGCAGCAAGCGGACGAACAGCGTGCGCTGGCGCAGCGCGAGGTCGGGCTCGAGGTGGTCGCGCACCTCGAGGTACTCGATGGCATTGGCGCTGCCCGCGAGCTTGATGACTTCGAGCCGGCGCAGGTCGCAGCAGAAGTACTTCATGTGGGCACCGAGAAGCTGGCCTGTTGCGCCGTGCCGTCGGCGAGCACGGTGTACGCGACGCTCACCTGCAATGCCGCATCGACGTTCTCCACCGTCACCGCGTTCACCGCGATCAGGTCGGACAGGTGCCGTTGCAGGCCGCTTTGCACCAGGAACTGCGTCGTGCTCGCGAGCGTGCTGCTGTTCGGCTCGAACACCAGCGCGAGCAGCCCGGCACCGAAGTCGGGTCGCATCACGCGCTCGCCGGGCGCGGTGAACAGCACCTGTTCGATCAGGTCGCGGATGTGGTCGGCCTCGGCGGTGGTCGCCGTGCGGCCGCGGCCGTCGAAGTGGTAGGGGTGGTCGAGGGTTTGCATCGGATGCCTCTCAGTTGCTCCATCGGGCGATGCCCGGCCCACGGCGCACGAAACGCGGTGTGCTGTGAAGGTCGTCCTTCGGCCCGTTGCGAACGTTCCTTTTCGTTCGCTGGATGACTGGTTCGTGCCTGCGTGCCGGGTCCCGCCCCGGCGGGCGGGTAACTTTGGTGGCCGCATAACTTCGCTGCGCGAAGTGAGCGGCCCCCCGCTTCGCGAACATTTGCGGGCCCAAATGAAAGTCACCAAAGCAAAGGGCCTTGAATACAACACCGATTTGGCCCAAGCGCTTCGGCGGCTTGGCACCGCCATGCCTGCACTCTGGAGGCTTCGCGATACGTCCCGCGCCTTCAGGCGATGCGTAGCGAGCCGAATCGCCGAGCGAGCCGCCGGTTCGATGCAGCACGGCGTAGCAAGTGGCCCGCTGGGCCGACTGGCCGAAGCGAGACGGCCAAATGGGTGTTGTATTCAGGCCGTTTGCTTTGGTGACTTTCATTTGGGCCAGCAAATGAAAGTTACCCGCCCGCCGGGGCGGGACCCGGCACGCAAGGCATGAACCAGTCATCCAGCGAACGAAACGGAAAGTTCGCACCGGACCGAAAGATGACGCTCGATCGTGTTTCATTTCAAGTGGCCAGCACGCGGGTCTGCGCCATCACCGGCAGCATCGGCGTGCCGGTGGGCACGCACACCGAGGAGCCGATCAGCGTGGCCACCGGCGCGCCGCCGGCCAGCACGCGCGCCGCACCCATCACGAACTGGCCGGTGACGCAAGGCGGCGTCGGCGTGCCGGTGAGCGCGCAGCCGGCGATCGCGTAGGGGCTGGTCAGCGTGACCACCGGTTGCGCCGAGACCATCACGCGCGGGAACGGCGCCACCGGTGTGGCCTGGCCCGCGTGGCTGCACAGCACGGTGGCGCCGAGGTGGAGGATGGGGGCGGGCATCGCTTCCTCGCTAGATGATGGTCAGCGCGCCGAGGTTGACGTCGGTCGTCGGGCCGGTCATGTTGATGACCGCGCCCTTGCCGTTGGAAATGATGATGCCGACGTCGCTCACCGACACCATCGCGCCGGTGGTGGTCTGGATCAGGATGCCGCCGGTGGGGCCCGGCGTGTCGCTGATGACGATGCCGTTCTTCAGCGTCGTCTGCAGCGTGATGCCGGCCAGGCCCGGGGGCACGGCGTGCGCGAGCAGCGGCGTCTCGGCCGCGCTGCCCCAGTAGCCGCCGACCCAGATCGGGTAGTCGGGGTCGCCGCGCTCGAACTCCATCCACACGCCGGCGCCGATCGGCGGCACGGTGAACA
>DASXQQ010000130.1:0-6223 GCA_036507085.1 Piscinibacter sp.
GTCGCCGACGCGCCGCGCGCCGAGCAGGCGCTCGCGCCGCTCGGTCTGGGCGCGCGGCTCGCCCAGCGGCGCACCGAAGAGGTCGCCGGGTGGTGGGTGTTCATCCCGCCGCAGGGCAGCCGCCAGGGCGCGCTCAAGAAAGCCGGCGAGCTCAAGGATCTCGGCATCGACGAGTACTTCATCGTGCAGGAAGAAGGCGAGCATCGCTGGGCCCTGTCGCTCGGGGTGTTCCGCAGCGAGGACGCGGCGCAGGCGCGGCTCGCGGCGCTGCGCGCGCAGGGCGTGCGCAGCGCGCGCGTCGGCCCGCGCGAGACCGTCGTGCCGAAGGTCTGGCTGCAGGTGAAAAGCGTCGACGCTCCGCTGCAGGCGCGGCTGAAAGAGATGGCGCGCCAGATCGAAGGCAGCGAGCTGAAGGACTGCCCTTGAGGAGAAGCTACCCGATCGGCAGCGCGCCGCCAGGCACGTGCTTGGCGACCATCTGCAGGAGCTTGTCCGCGCGCACCGGCTTGGTGAGATAGCCCACCGCGCCGAGCTCCTTGCCGCGGTCGTCGCCTTCGTCGTACGAGGTCAGGAAAATCACCGGGATGCGCGGCAGCGTGGTGTCCGCCTTGAGCGCCGCGATGAACTCGAAGCCGTCCATGTGCGGCATGTTGATGTCCGAGATGATGAGATCGGGCGGGCTGCGCAGCACGAGATAGCCCGCGGCGATCGCGTCGGGAGCGACGTGCACCTCGTAGCCGGCCGCGCTCAGGTGCAGACGCAGCAGCTCGCGGATGCTTTCGTCGTCGTCGATGATCAGGATGGTCGCGGACATGGAGCCGGCGGCTAATTATAGTTCGCGCCGAGGTATGATCGCCTTATGCTCTTCGCGCGCTGCGCAACCGTCCTGGCCCTCGTCCTCGTCGCCGGTGCCGCACCCGCGCAGATCTATCGCTGGACCGACGAGAAAGGACGCGTGCAGATCAGCGACACGCCGCCGCCGCCCGGCGCGCGCAATGTCGAGAAGCGGGCCCCGGCCGGCGCCGCGGGCGCGCCCCAGAACGCGCCCAACGAGCCTTATGCGCTTCAGCTCGCGCGCAAGACCGCGCCGGTGACGTTGTATTCCACGCCGAACTGCGAACCGTGCAACAAGGCGCGCGGATTGCTCAACGCTCGCGGCGTGCCGTTCATGGAAATCAACGTGGTCAGCGAAAAGCAGGTCGAGGAGCTGATGAAGGCGGTGGGCGGGAACGCGGTGCCCTCGCTCGTTGTCGGCAGCACGGTGCAGCAGGGTTTCGAGGAAACGGCGTACCACGGCATCCTGGACGCGGCGGGCTATCCCAAGACCGGTGTCCTGCCGCCGCGCGCCCAGGAAGAGCCGCGCAGCGGCGCGCCCAAGGCCGAGGCGCCAGCGGCCGAACCGGCGCCCAGCGGTCCCTACGCGCCCGGCGCCAGAGGCTCGCAGAAGAAGTAAACCCGATCTCCGGGGAGCGTGGTGCTGGTGGCCCGACTCGAACGGGCGACCTACTGATTACGAATCAGTTGCTCTACCAGCTGAGCTACACCAGCGGGATCCTGCGCGGGACGCGGATTATACGCCCCCGTCGACGGCCGTGAACAAATTCACGCGGTGCTGCGCTGCGTCGCACCGTTCGATCTGCGCCCGTCACCGTTGGTCGCCGGCAATTGCCGAGCCGGCGGCGCAGTCCTTAGCATCGGCACATAACAAAGGGGAAAGCAGCATGCGCCTGGCCAAGGGATTCACGCTGATCGAATTGATGATCGTGGTCGCCGTAGTCACGATTCTCGCGAGCATCGCCTATCCCTCGTACGAAGCCTACATGAAACGCTCGCGCCGCTCGGAGGCGCAGCAGCTGGTCGCGGCGATCGCCAACCGCGAGGCGCAATACCTGCTCGACTCGCGCATGTACACGAACGTCATCGGCGCCACCGGCCTGAACGCCAACACCGAGCGCTGGACCTGCACGCCCACGGCCGCACCGACGACGTGCTCGAACGGTGCCTACAACGTGACCATCGCGGTGAACAACGCCGCGACCCCTCCGACCTTTACCGTCACCGCGGACGCGACCGGCAAGCAGGCTTCGGACGGAAAACTGACCCTCGACCAGACCGGGGCCAAGGTGCGCCAGGTCGGCACCGGCCCCAACCTCGGATGGTAGGGCGCCCCGCGATGACCACCAACGACCTGCGCGTCGCAGCCGGATTCACGATCATCGAGGTGCTGATGGTCGTGGTGATCCTCGCAGTGCTCGCTGCGATTACCGCGCCTTCGATGCGCGCTTTCATGGATTCGCAGATCGTCAAGACGCCCGCGTCGGACCTCTACTCAAGCCTGGTGCTCGCGCGTAGCGAAGCGATCAAGCGCAACGCCGCCATCGACGTTGTGCCAGCCGCGACCGACTGGGCGCAGGGCTGGACCGTCCGGACGCAATCCGGCGGCACGGTGCTGCGCGTGCAGGACGGCTACCCCCGCATCTCGATCAACGCCAGCACCGCGGGCACCGTGACCTACGGCGGCAACGGCCGCCTCTCGAGTTCGGCGACCACCTTCCGGGTCCTGGTTCCCGGCAACGCCGACGCGCGCATGCGCTGCGTAACGGTCGACGTAACCGGACGCCCGAGCGTGCGGGTGGACAGAAACGCGGACCAGGCAGCATGCGATTGAAACTGCACTCGCAATCGTTCCGGGCACGTATCGCCGGCTTCACCATGCTCGAAGTACTGGTGTCGCTCCTCATTACCGTAATCGGACTGCTCGGTCTCATCGGCTTGCAGGCGCAGGCGCAGATCACGGAGTTCGAGTCCTACCAACGCGCCCAGGCGCTCGTGCTCGTCAACGACATGGCGGACCGCATTGCGTTCAACCGCGCGATGGACGCGAGCGGCTACGTGATCGGCTGGCGCTGCTATGCGTACACCACCGATCCCCAGAAATACCTCGGCATGACTAACACGGTGGCCGCGGTGTGCGCGGACGCCGCCATCGCCGGCGATCCGAAGACGCGCGCCGACGCCGACCTCGCGGCGTGGAACAACCTGCTGCAGGGCTCGGCGGAAACCGTGACCGCCAGCGGCACGAAGGTGGGCGGGCTGCTCGGCGCGCGCGGCTGCATCACCCGTGATGCGACGACCGGCGTGATCCGCGTCAGCGTCGCGTGGCAGGGGATGGCGCCCACGGTCGCTTCGGCCGATACCTGCGCCACGACGAACTACGGCGCGAACGACGCCCTGCGCCGCGTCGTGTTCACCGAGGTGGTCGTGCCGGTTCTCACGGTGGTGCCGTGACCAGGCGCGCCCAGCAGGGACTCTCGCTGCTCGAGCTGATGATCGCGATCACGATCGGGCTCGGCCTGCTTGCCGCCCTCACCACGGTGTTCGTCAACTCGAGCCGCTCGCAGGCCGAGCTGGCGCGCGCCTCGCAGCAGATCGAGAACGGCCGCTTCGCGCTCCAGACGCTGCAGGACGACATCTGGCACGCGGGGTTCTACGGCCGGCACGTCGCCTACACCACGACCGCGCCGACGGCCCTGCCCGACCCGTGCTCGACCAACGCCGACACCGCCACGGCCACGCCGACCCCGTTGCAGAACTCGCTGGTCTTTGCCGTGCAGGGCTATAACGACCCGGCCAGCGTGCCCACGGCGCTGACGTGCCTGTCGGCGAACGACTTCGTGGCGACCAGCGACATCCTGGTGGTGCGCCGCGCCGAATCGCGCGCCACCGCTCTTGCGTCGCTGGCGGCGAACACGTTCTACCTGCAATCGGTCGCCGAGGCCTACAACCCCTCGACGCTGCAGCCGATGAAGCCGGTGATCGCCAAGGGCAACCCGTCGAGCGCGTTCAACCAGGCGAGCCCGACGACCGGCGAGCTCGGCGAGATCCGCCGCTTCCACGTGCATATTTACTTCGTGGCGCCGTGCAGCGTGCCCTCCGGCGGCGGCACGAGCTGCACTGGGGCGGACGATGACGGCGGGCGACCGATCCCCACGCTCAAGCGCCTCGAGCTCGGGCCGGCCGGGACGTTCCAGATCGTGCCGCTGGTCGAGGGCATCGAGAATCTGCAGGTCGAGTACGGCATCGACACGGTGCTGGGCGGACTGCCGGCGGGCGCGCCGTACGCCGGCGACGGCATGCCGGACACCTATATCGCAGCGCCGACTGCCGCGGAATTCAGCCAGGTGGTGGCGGTGCGCCTCTACCTGCTCGCGCGCGCCACGGAGCCGAGCGCCGGCTACAAAGACACCAAGACCTACGACCTGGGCCTGTATGGCACGGTAGAGCCCGGCCTGGTCGCCGCCACAGCGCAGTACAAACGCCACCTCTTCACCACCGTCGTGCGGCTGCAGAACGTCGCCGGCTGGAGAGAAAAATGACCCGCCCCCGTCCGCTCTTCGCGCGCCAGCGCGGCGCGACCCTGATCATCACGCTGGTGATGCTGGTCCTGCTCACGATGTTCGCGGTGTCGGCGATCACCCTGAGCGCCTCGACCAGCAAGGTCGTCGGCAACGTGCAGGCGAAGAAGACCACCGACGCGATCGCGCAGCGCGTCGTCGACCAGGTGATCTCCGAAGGACTGTTCGGCGACAAGCGTCAGGTCCCGGTCACGCCCTCGTGGACGCCGGCGGGAATGACCATCCAGGTGACCGAGCGGCACTGCAAGGCGTTCACGCCGCAGCTGCTGGATCCCCAGCTCGGCACCTCGACCTGGGAATTCGATGTCTGCATCCGCGATAGTTTCACGGGCGCGAAGTCCTATATCCGGCAGGGCGTGGCGGTCAAGACGCTTGCCGCCGGCACGCCGTGCCCGACCTCGGTGTTCGTTGCCACTACCTGCTGACCGTGCGGAGATCCTCATGATCCTACGCAAATTCCTCGCCTCGCTCGCGGGCGCCGGCGCGCTCGCCTTTTCCGGCGCCGCCCTGCCGCAGTTCGACCCGGTCGGCGACGACACGGACATCTTCCTCGCGAACCCGTTGATCACGGCGACGCGCCCGAACATCCTGTTCTTCGTCGACAACACGGCGAATTGGAACACCGCGTTCTCGATCGAGAAGACGGCGCTCATCAACACCACGAACAACCTCATCACCGACGCGTTCAACGTCGGCATGGCGCTGTTCGTCGAGACCGGCAGCCCGAACGACAACATCGACGGCGGCTACATCCGCTACGGGGTGCGCCAGATGACGCCGACCAACAAGACGGCCTTCACCTCGATGATCAACGCGCTCGACATCACGGGCGACAAGGGCAACAACGCCACCTACTCGCTGGCGATGGACGAGATGTACCGCTATTTCGGCGGCAAGCAGGCGTACTCGGGCTTCGGCAAGGCGAAGCGCGACTACGGCGGCAACACCGCCTACAACCCGCTGGCGGCGGCCCTCGCCGGCAACGCCTTGTCCAGCAGCACGAGCGACACCTACGTCAGCCCGATCGTCAGCGGCTGCCAGAAGAACTTCATCATTTTCATCAGCAACGGGCCGGCGGGCGACAACTCGAGCTCGCTGTCCACCGCCCAGGGCTTCCTCACCGCTCACAATAACAACGTCCTGCCGCCGGTCATCCCGCTCTCGCCCAATGGCGAGCAGCCCATGTGGGCCGACGAGTACGCCAAGTTCATGGCGACGACCGACTGCGCGCCGGGCGTGGACGGCGTGCAGAACGTCTTCACCTATACGATCGACGTGCTGCCGCCGACGAGCGGCCAGGGCCCGGCGCACACCGCGCTCCTGAAGAGCATGGCGGACAACGGCAAGGGTCGCTACTTCGCGGTGAACAGCGTCGCCGACACGAGCCAGCTCGAGAACGTGCTGAGCACCATCTTCTCGGAAGTGCAGGCGGTGAACTCGGTGTTCGCCTCGGTCGCGCTGCCGGTCAGCGTCAACGTGCGCGGCACCAACCTCAACCAGGTCTATATCGGGCAGTTCCGGCCCGACGGCCAGAGGAGCCCGCGCTGGTTCGGCAACCTGAAGATGTACAAGATCGGGCAGGACAGCAGCGGCAATGCGTTCCTGGTCGACACCGACGGCAACCGGGCCGAGAACGCGGCGACCGGCTTCGTCTCGCCGAACGCGAAAAGCTTCTGGACCGCGAGCTCGAGCTTCTGGAACCACCGCCCCACCGACGAGAACGGCGCCGGCGGCGTTTCCGACCTTCCCGACGGCGACCTGGTCGAGAAAGGCGGCGCAGCCCAACGGTTGCGCACGCGCTACTCCAC
>DASXQQ010000131.1:0-4667 GCA_036507085.1 Piscinibacter sp.
GCCGCCGGCTGGTCGCAGCGCGAGCTGGCCGAGCGGGCGGGGGTGCACCAGCCGCAGGTGGCACGCGCCGAAAGCGGCGAGGACATGCAGGTCTCGGTGCTCGCCCGCATGGCGCTGCCGCTCGGGCTGGCGCCGGCGCTGGTGCCCTGCGCGGCGGCTCCGGTGCCCGCGCGCGGCGCGGCTGCGGGAGACGCCGAACACGACGTCGTGGATGCCAGCTCCGACAGCTGGCGTCAGGCCTGGCCGCAGGTCGATCCGCAGGTGTTCATGGTGCTGGCGCGGCTCACGCGCGCCGGTCGCCACGTCGAGGCCGCCACCGAGAGAACCGCGGCGCTGCACGGCATGAACGCCGGCGAGATCATGGTGCTGGGCGCCTTGCGCCGCAAGGGTTCTCCGTATGAGAGCACACCGACCGGGCTGAAGCAGTTGCTGTGGCTCTCGCTGCCCGGTCTGAAGAAGCGGCTGGACAACCTGGAGGCGCTCGGCATGGTCACGCGCGTGAGCAATCCGCAGGACCGGCGCGGCCTGGTGGTGCGCCTGACGGCGCGCGGCCACGACGCGCTGAACGACCTCGTCGCCCATCCGCAAGCGAGCGTGTACCGGGCGCTGCTGGAGATGCCGTCGGCGCAGTTGGCGGCGTTGTCGAAGCTGTTGCGGGGCTTGTTGATACGTCTTGAATCAGAGGGTGAGGGATTACCCTATTAGCGTTTCCGGGGCTCGCACATATGATTAGCCGGGTTAAGCAAATGCTGACTTGGAGTGTCGATGAGCGCGTTGCAGACCTTGACCGAGCTGGTCCACCACGACGACCCGTATCGCCACGCGCCGGACAATCTCCAGGCGCTGCAGCTCGAAGCGGTGCGCGAGCGCTTCGCGCAGCGGCGCAAGCAGATCCGCGTGCTCGAGCACCGCGCGCGCGAGGCCGGCGTCGACGAGCTGCGCAGCCTGAACGACGCCGTCGGCCTGCTGTTCGCCGACGCCAACTACAAGAGCTACCCCGAGGCCTTCGTCGACCAGGGCCGCTGGGACCGCATGACGCTGTGGCTGCAGACGCTGTCGACCTTCCCGATCAGCGGCCTGGACCATTCGAAGGTGTCGAGCATGGACACCTGGATCGCCGAGCTGCGCCGCGTCGGCCACTATGTGATGAGCTCGTCGGGCACCTCGGGCAAGCAGTCGTTCATCGACCAGAGCGAGGCCGACCGCCAGCTCGGCGCCTACTTCACGCTCAAGAACCTGACCTGGGCCTCGTCGAACTTCCGCAACCGCGGCGAGCGCAGCTACCCCACCTTCATCACGCTGCCCTCGGGCGGCGCCTACACGGCCACCGAGCGGGTGCAGAAGTTCGTCGAGATGGTGGGCACGCCGGGTGACGTGCACTGGATGTCGCACGTGCCGCAGTCGGCCGACCAGTTGCTGAAGGCCGCCCGGCTGCGCCGCGCCATGGCCGACGGCACGGCGCGCCCGGCCGAGATCGCCGCCTTCCAGGCCGAGACCGAAGCGCGCACGAAGAAGATCCAGGGCGACATCGCGGTGTGGATGGACCAGCTGCTCGAGCGCCGCAAGGAGCCGCTGTTCATCACCGGCATGATGGCCATGCTCTACGCCATCGTCGCCGCGGGCAAGGCGCGCGGCATCGAGGACGGTGAGTTCCATCCGGACACCGTCGTCTCCATCGGCGGCGGCCGCAAGGGCGCCGACCTGCCGGCCGACTTCGAAGCGCAGTGCCAGCGCTTCTTCAAGCTTGGGCCCACCAACTACATGGACGGCTACGGCATGGGCGAGATCTCCGGCTTCTGCCCCATCTCGCACGCCACCGGCGGCTGGGTCGTTCCGCCATGGCTGGTTCCGCTGGTGCTCGACAAGAAGGGCGAAGTGCTGCTCAACCCGGCCGACGGCCGCGGCGAGGCGGAAGGGCGGATGGCCTTCATCGACCTGATGGCCGACGGCCGCTGGGGCGGCGTGATCACCGGCGACAAGGTGGTGGTCGATTTCTCGCCCCGGGCCGACGGGCTGAAGGTGCCGCTGGTGCGCTCGCTCGCGCGCTACCGCGACCTCGACGAGGGCGACGAGAAGCTGAGCTGTGCCGGCACCGTCGACGCGTATGTGCGCGGCGTGGTCGAGGCCTGATGTTCACGAGCACCCGGAGAGCCGCATGAGCCGCCGGGCCGCTCCCAAGGCGAATACCGCAGCGCGTAGCGCGGAGGTTACCCAATGAGCGCCGTCATCGACACCCCCATCGCCTCCATGCCGCGCGCCGAGCCGCTGGCCGTGCCGCACGTGATCAAGGGCCGCCTGCTGAGCGGCCGCGATGTGCTGCATCGCTCACGCGACCTCGGGCAGGGCTTCGTCACCCCCGTGCTGGATCTGGACGACGCCGTCTGGCTGCGCAACGCGCCGGGGCCCGCGTTCGAGACGCCCATCGCCGAGATCATCGACTTTCTGGTCGAGTTGGGAACGAGGCTCACCCTCGCCAACCCGTTGATGCGCGAGTCGCTCGAAGGCATGGTCCAGGTCTCGACGCTGGACCGGCGGATCCTCACCAACTGCTACAACGACATGGGCCACATGTTCACCCGCGAGGTGCTGGAGGCCGAGATCGCGCAGAGCGTCGGCTCGTTGGCTGTCATCGACGGCTGGCAGCCCACCAACCACCTCGGCCTGCCGACCCGGCTGCGCGCCTACCCGGGCCGCATCGTGCACATCATGGCCGGCAATTCGCCGATGGTGGCCGGGCTGTCGGTGATGCGCGGTGCCCTGAGCAAGGGCGTGAACCTGCTGAAGATGGCGTCGAACGACCTGTTCACGCCGACGGCCATCCTGCGCACGATGGCCGGGATCGACCCCGATCATCCGGTGACACGCTCGTTCTCCGCCGTGTACTGGAAGGGCGGCGATGCCAGTGTCGAGTCGGTGCTGTTCCGCCCGCAATACTTCGACAAGCTGGTGGCCTGGGGCGGTGAAGGCGCGATTCGCCATGCGCTGAAATACGTCGGGCCGGGCTTCGAGCTGATCGCGTTCGATCCCAAGGTGTCGGCGTCGATGATCGGCCGCGAGGCGTTCCACGACGGCGTGTCACTCGCCGATGTGGCCCAACGCGGCGCCGCCGATGTGCTGTCCTTCGACCAGGATGCCTGCAATGCCAGCCGCTACCAGTTCGTCGAAGGCACGGCGGAGCAGGTCGAGAGCTACGCGAAGCTGCTGGCACAGGCACTGGGGAACGATGTGCGCTACGGCGCGGGGCAAGGTGCACCCACGCCGCCGGACATCCGTGAGGCGGTCGACATGCTTCGCCACCTCGAGCCGATCTACGGCGTCCACGGCGGCTACGACGGCCGCGGGCTGGTGGTGCGATCGGATGAGCCGGTCGACTTCCACCCGAACTGCAAGACCGTCAACGTCGTGCAGGTCGACAGGCTCGGCGACGCGCTGAAGCACATCACGGTCGCGACGCAGACCGTCGGCGTGTGGCCGCCCGCCCGCAAGCGCGACGTGCGCGATGCGCTGGCCTGCGCGGGCGTGCAGCGCATCGTGACGCTTGGCGAAGTCAATGGGCTCGGCGGGGTGGGCGGCAAGCCGCATGACGCCGGCTTTCCGATCCATCGCTTCATGCGCTGGATCTCCGAAGAGGGCGTCGAAGCCTGATCTCACAACCCAACGAAGGACCGAACATCATGGCCAACTGGCTCATCACCGGCGTTTCCAGCGGCTTCGGCCTCGAGCTCGCGCGCGCCGCGCTGGCCCGCGGCGACACCGTGGTCGGCACCCTGCGACAGCGCGCGCAGGCCGACAGCTTCGAGCAGCTCGCTCCCGGCCGCGCGCATGCCGTGCTGCTCGACGTGACGCGCGCCGCCGACATCGAACCCGCCGTGCAGCAGGCGCTCGAACGCGCCGGCCGCATCGACGTGCTGGTCAACAACGCGGGCTACGGCCTGTTCGGCGCGGTCGAGGAAATTTCCGACGCCGAGGCGCGCCAGGTGATGGAGACCAACTTCTTCGGCGCGCTGGCCGTCACGCGGGCGCTGCTGCCGCACCTGCGCGACCAGCGCTCGGGGCACATCTTCAACATCTCGTCGGTGGCCGGCGTGATCGGCTTTCCGGGCTGCGGGCTCTATGCCGCGTCGAAGTTCGCGCTCGAAGGCGTGACCGAGGCGCTGGCCACCGAATTGACCCCCTTCGGCGTGCGCGTGACCATCGTCGAGCCCGGCGGCTTTCGCACCAACTTCAGCGGCGGCTCGCTGCGCCAGGCCGAGCAGGTGCTGGAGGCCTACGCCGGCACGCCCTCGGCACGGACGCGCAACTCCATCGGCCGCTACAACGGCCACGAGCCCGGGGACCCGGGCAAGGCGGCCGCCGCCATCATCGCCGCGCTGGAAGCGCCACAGGCGCCGCTGCGCCTGGTGCTCGGCGCCGATGCGTTGGACATGGTGCGTCGCAAGATCGATGGCTCGCTGCAGTTGCTTGCGCAGTGGGAGGCGGTGTCGCAGGGCACGGCCTTCGCGGCGCAGTGACAAGCCCGTGGGCTGAAGCCCACCCTACAAGCCGCAGTGAGGATATTCAATGAGTTCAGTCCGCCGTCAATTGCTCGAGATGATTCTCGACCCCGACACCGCCTTCGACCAACCCGCCTCCGACATCGCGCCATTGCAATTGCGCGCGGCGCAGGA
>DASXQQ010000132.1:0-3327 GCA_036507085.1 Piscinibacter sp.
GCGACCAGATGCAGCGCAGAAAAGCGCACGCCGCTCATCGGCGCCTCGAGTGCGCGCCGCAGGTGCCAAGGCTTGGTCGTCTCGGGCGAGCGGTCGTGCACACGCGTCCAGTTGCGCTGCACCGTGACTGCGGGCGGCGCATAGACGCTGACCTCGGTGGGAGCGGGCGCCGGCGTGTCGAGCAGCGCCTCGGGCGCCGGCGCATCGAGCAGCCGCTCGAGCCGGCTCAAGGTCAGCCGCACGTCCAGCGGCTTCATCCAGATTTCCTGGAAGCTGGTGCCCGCCAGGTCGAACGACTCTTCCGCCGTCACCGCGACGGCCGGCACCGACTCGAAACCGGGCAGGGTGCGAATGCGCTGCAGCAGCTCGCTGCCATGGCAGTCGGGCAAGAGCAGGTCGAGCAGCAGCAGGTCGGGCTTGGACTCGGCGGCGGCGCGCCAACCGGCCTCGCCGGTGCTGGCCACCACGAGCCGCGCGCGCGGCAGCTTGGCGAACAAGGCCTGCATCAACAGCACGTTGACGACATGGTCCTCGACATACAGCACCGTGCGCTCAGGCGGTTCGGCCGGGATGCGAAACGCCTGGTCGCGAGTCGGATTCAATGAGTGCACGTGTTGTCCCCCTTCAACATGAACAGGCCGAGAGGCAATTGCCGTGCCCGGTGACGTGCTCGACTGTTTTCACTGGGGCATTGGCGAGGCTGTACGGGTGTGCCCTCGGAGGGATTTGCCCGTGTCTGGAAAAACTTGCCGACGGTCCTGCGCGATGCTGGCCTACCATTTGCCGGTTCAGACCGCGGCCACGGCGCCCCGTGGTGCACAGGAGGCGGGCCATGTCGAAACGGATCGAAACGGATTCCATGGGCGAGATCGAGGTCGACGACGAACGGCTGTGGGGAGCGCAGACACAGCGTGCAATCGAGAACTTCAGGATCTCGACCGAGCGCATTCCGGGGGAGCTGATTGCCGCACTGGCGATCGTGAAGCGTGCCTGCGCACAAGTCAATCGGGAGTTGGGTTTGCTCGACCCCGCCATCGCCGCCGCGATCGAGGCGGCGGCGCAGGAAGTGGCCAGCGGCCGACTCGACGCCGAGTTCCCGCTGCCGGTGTGGCAGACCGGCTCGGGCACGCAGACGCACATGAACGTCAACGAGGTGCTGGCCAACCTCGCCTCCGAGCGGCTGGGCGGGCCGCGCGGTGCCGGGCGCCGGGTTCATCCGAACGACCATGTGAACCTCGGGCAGTCATCCAACGATGTGTTTCCGACCGCGATGAACCTGGCCGCGGTGCTGGCGGTGCAGCAGCGACTGCTGCCGGCGCTGGCGACGCTGGAGACCGAACTGGCGGCGAAGGCCGGCGAATACAAGGACCTGGTGAAGATCGGCCGCACCCACTTGCAGGACGCGACCCCGCTGACGCTGGGGCAGGAGTTCTCCGGCCACCAGACGCAGGTCGCGCAGGCGCGCGATGCGGTCGCGCGCGCGCTTGCGCCGGTGCACCAACTCGCACTCGGCGGCACCGCGGTGGGCACCGGGCTGAACACCCATCCCGAATTCGGCGCCCGGGTGGCCGCGCTGCTGGCGCGCGAACTCGGTCTGGCCTTCGTCAGTGCGCCCAACAAGTTCGCGGCGCTCGCGTCGCACGACACGCTGGCCACGCTGCACGGGGCGCTGAAGTCGACGGCGATCGCGTTGATGAAGATCGCCAACGACATCCGCTGGCTCGCTTCGGGGCCGCGCAGCGGATTGGGTGAGCTGAGCCTGCCGGAGAATGAACCGGGCAGTTCGATCATGCCGGGCAAGGTCAACCCGACACAGTGCGAAGCGCTGACGATGGCGTGTTGCCAGGTGATGGGCAACGACGTCGCGCTGGGCATCGGCGCGGCGTCGGGCCAGTTCGAGCTCAACGTCTACAAGCCGCTGATCGCCCACAACCTGCTGCAAAGCATCCGTCTGCTCGCCGACGCCAGCGCGAGCTTCACTGCGCATTGCGTGCGCGGCATCGTCGCGCAGCGCGAGCGCATCGCGCAACTGCTCGCGAACTCGCTGATGCTGGTGACCGCGCTCACGCCGCACATCGGCTATGACCGCGCCGCCAAGATCGCACAGAAGGCGCACGCCGAGAACCTCTCGCTGCGCGAGGCGGCGCTGGCGATGGGCGTCGCGGCGGCCGACTTCGACCGCTGGGTGCGGCCGGAAAAAATGATTTGAGATGTCGGCCCCCACGTCGCTTCGCTCCTGCCCCCCGAGGGGGCGCTCAGCCGCCTTGAGGCGGCTCGGCGTCGGCTGAGACGGGTCGCGTCACGGCTCGATGTCGCGACGCCGGCTGCGGGCATCCTCGTCGCTGTCGGCGTCGGGGGCGCGCCCGGGGTTCGCGTTCGATTCGCGGCGTTCGTCGGCGCTGGAGCGCTCAGGCGGTTGGGGCCCGCCGCGATCCACGTTCTGCCGGCCGCCGGGCTGCGCCGGCTGCTCCTTCGACGATTGGGACTTCGAGGGCTTGTCTCGCTTCTTCATGACGATCTCCTGTCATTCCAGACGATGCCTGGGGTGCGCAGCTTCGGACATTTCGCTGGCCAGGCGGCGCAGCTTCTCGAGCTGGCGTTCGACGATCTCGCGCACGTCGAGCAGGGCGGGCATGTCGCGTTCCATCAAGCGCAGCATGCCCATCGCGTTGGCGATCGGCGCGAGCGGGTTGCGCAGGTCATGTGCCAGCAGCGCGAGGTACTCGTCCTTGCGCCGATCGGCGAGCCGCAGTTCGCGCGCACGATCGGCCAGCCGGTCCTCGTGCTGCTTGCGCTGCTGGATGTCGACGCAGCTGCCGGCGTAGCCTTGCAAGCTTCCGTCGGCTGCGTGGCGCGGCGCCGCGTTCGTGAGCATCCAGCGATAGCTTCCGTCACGCTGCTTCAAGCGGCAGTCTGCGCTGAAGGGCCAGTGTGCTTCGAAGCTCGCGCGATAGATGCCCGCGCAACGCTCGACGTCGTCGGGGTGCATGCCGGCAAGCCATTCTTCGCAGCGGCCGTCGCTGCCTGAGGTCCACAACAGCACCGGCACGTCGAGCTGCGTGGACCTGTCGCGCACGAGTGAATCTTGCATGAGCGTGGGAACGGCAAGCGGCGTGCCCGTCCGAAGGACGGGCACGACTTACCACACAGCTCCCCGCGCGCCCTCCGAGAGGGGCTCCGGCATGTTCGACGACACCACCCAGCCCTCCTCCGCGAGGAGGGTTCCAGTTTGTTTGACGGGGCCCTGGCGAAGTCGATCGCGGCGAAAACGCTGTGCGACATGCGAGGTGTTGCCGGCCGCAAGGCCGGCCCTGTCACTCATGCTGG
>DASXQQ010000133.1:0-6811 GCA_036507085.1 Piscinibacter sp.
CGCTCGAACAGCGCCGCCACCTGCGCGCCCGGCAGGCCCGCCTCGGACACGCCGTCGGTGGGCACGCCGCGCTGGGTGATGACGCGCAGCGGCTGGTCGAGCGGCGGCGCCTGCGGCGCGCCGAGCGCGGTCAAGCCCGCGGCCCAGGCGTCGCGCATCAAGCGTTCGTCGGCCTCGCGTTGCGCCGCCGCGTAGGCGCGCTGCTGCACCGGGAAGCGCTGCGCCAGGGCATCGAGGCGCGCGCGCGCCTTCAGCAGCGCGGGCGCGGTCAACGTGCCGTCGGCCTGCGCCGCCGCGATCGCTTGCAAGGCCGCGGCCTGGTCTTGCTGGCTGCCCAGCGCCATCACCATGTCGGCGCCGGCCTGCAGCGCGAGCACCGCGGCGCGGTGGTGACCGTAGCGGTCGTGGATCGCCTTCATCACCAGCGAGTCGGTGATCACCACGCCGTCGTAGCCCCAGTCCTCGCGCAGCAGCTCGCCGAGCACGCGGCGCGACAGCGTCGCCGGATGATCGGGGTCGAGTTGCGGGTAGACGATGTGCGCCGTCATCATCGCCGGCGCCGCGTCCTTCAGCGCCGCGAACGGCAGGAACTCGAGCGCCCTCAGCTCATCGAGCGACTTGTCGACCACCGGCAGGTCGTGGTGCGAATCGACATGGGTGTCGCCGTGGCCGGGGAAATGCTTGACGCAGCAGGCCACGCCCTCGCGCAGCGCGCCGCGCATCCACGCGCCGGCCAGACGCGCGACGGCGTTCGGATCCTCGGAGAAGCTGCGCTCGGCGATGACCGGGTTGGCCGGGTTGTTGTTGACATCGAGCACCGGCGCGAAATTCCAGTTGAAGCCGAGGCTGCCCACGGCGCGCGCCACCGCGGCGCCCACCGCTTCGGCGAGCGCCGCGTCGCCGGCCGCGCCGAGCGCCATCGCGGCCGGCGCCTGCGGCACGAAGGTGAGCCGCACCACCGAGCCGCCTTCCTGGTCGAGCGCGATCAGTGCATGCTCGCCCATCGCGTCGCGCAGGTCGGCGGTGAGCTTCCTCACTTCGGCTTCGCTGCCGAGGTTGCCGCGAAACAGGCAGACCGCGCGGATGTGCTTGTCGCGCAGAAAGCCCGCCTGCTCGACACCGAGCGCGGTGCCTTCGATGTTCACCATCACCAACTGGCCGGGATGAAACGCGGTCATTGGGTCCTCGTGACCTTGTTCAAGTGGCGCGGCCGGTCGGGGTCGAAGCCGCGTGCGCGCGCCAGCGCCTCGACCATCGGATAGAAGCTCTGGATCGCCGAGATCGGATCGAGCTCGACCGAGGCGGTCTCGACGATGGGCAGGTTGCAGCCGGGCGTGCCCGCCGGTGCGGCGAGCAGCACCCGCGCACCGCGCACGCGCATCTCGTCGGCCAGCGACAGCAGGCCCGCCTGCGCCGGGCCGCGCGGCGCGAACACGAGCAGCGGGTAGCCCTCGTCGATCAGCGCCATCGGGCCGTGCTGGACCTCGGCGCCGGAGAAGGCCTCGGCCTGGATCGCGCAGGTCTCCTTGAACTTGAGCGCGGCTTCGAGCGCGACCGGCAACCCGGTGCCGCGGCCGATGACGAACAGTCGGTCGGCGCCGCCCAATGCTTCCACCGCCGCCGACCAGTCAGCGTGCGCGGCGCGCGCGAGCACGCCGGGCAAGCCCGACAGCGCGGCCTGCAGCACGAGGTCGTCCTGCCACGCGGCGACGAGCCGCGCGCCGGCCACCAGCTGGGCGATGAAGCTCTTGGTCGCGGCCACACTGGTCTCGTTGCCGGCGTGCAGCGGGAACACCCATTGCGCAGCGCGCGCCAGCGGCGAATCGGGGTCGTTGACGAAGGCCGCGGTGCAGGCGCCGCGCTCGCTGAAAAAGCGCGTCGGCGCCACCAGGTCGGGGCTCTGGCCCGACTGCGAGAACGCGACCGAGGTCAGGCCGTCGCAAATGATTTGCGACTGGTACAGCGTGATCAGCGACATCGGCAGCGAGGTCACGAGCCGGCCCATCCGCGCCATGATCAGGTAGGCCATGAAGTGGGCCGCGTGATCGGAGCTGCCGCGCGCGATGGTCAGCATCGACGCTGGCGGCTTGGCACGCAGCAAGGCGCCGAAGTCGCTGTAGGCGGGGTCGTCCTGCGCCAGCTGGCGTGAGACGGCGGCCGGCGCTTCGCGCGCCTCAGCCAGCATGCGGGTCGAGCGCTGGGCCGCTCCCGAGCCAACCCGCGCCCCCTCGGGGGGCCGCCCGGCGTGCCCGCCGGGCGGGGGGTCCTCATTGCGCGAGTTCAATCGAGGCTCCTTCAACATACACATCCATCAGGTTCAGGTCGCGGTCCAGCACCACCGCGTCGGCCCAGGCGCCGGCGACGAGGCGGCCGCGGTCGGTGGCGCCGATGTAGTCGGCGGCGTGGGTCGAGACGCGACGCGACGCGTCGGCGAGGTCCAGCCCCAGCACCTCGACCAGGTTGCGCAGCGCCTGGTCCATCGTCAGGGTCGACCCAGCGAGCGTTCCGTCGGCCAGCCGCACGCCGCCCAGGCACTTGGTGACCTTGTGCCGGCCGAGCCGGTACTCGCCGTCGGGCATGCCGGATGCGGCGGTCGAATCGGTCACGCAGTACAGGCAGGGGATCGCCCGCAGCGCGACGCGGATCGCGCCGGCGTGGGCATGCAGCAGGTCGGGAATGACCTCCGCGTACTGTGCATGCGCGAGCGCCGCGCCCACCATGCCCGGCTCGCGGTGGTGCAGCCCGGTCATCGCATTGAACAAGTGGGTGAAGCCGCGCGCACCGCGGGCGAGCGCGTCGACGCCGTCTTCGTAGCTGCCCAGCGTGTGGCCGAGCTGCACCCGGTGGCCGGCGGCCACCAGCGACTCGATGGCTTCCATGTTGCCGGGGATTTCCGGCGCCAGCGTGATCAGGCGGATCGGCGCCATGGCGTGCAGGCGCTTCAGCTCGGCCGCATCGACCGGTCGCGCGAAGTCGGGCTGCGCACCGAGCTTGCCGCCGTTGATGTACGGGCCTTCGAGGTGCACCCCCAGCACGCGCGCAGCGCGCGCGCCGCGCCCGGCGCACACCGGCTTCAGCGCGGCGAACGCGGTCTCGAGGTCGGCCGCCGGCGCCGTCATCGTCGTCGCGAGCAGCGCGGTGGTGCCGTGGCGCGCATGCAGTTCGGCCACCCGCGCCGCGGCGTCGCGCCCTTCCATGATGTCGCGCCCGCCGCCGCCGTGCACATGCAGGTCGATGAAGCCGGGCAGCACCAGCGGCTCGGTCGAGTCGCGCACCGCCTGCAACTCCATGGGCGTGCCGGCGATGCGCGCGATGCGGCCGTCGTCGGCGAACTCGATGGCGCCGGCGACGAAGCCCTGCGGCGTGAGGATCTGGCCCGCGAGTCGCTTCATGCAGCCCCCGCTTCGCGCCGCATCTCGGCGACGAAGTCATAGTAGTCGCTGCGGCAATACGAATGGGTGAGTTCCACCGCCTGGCCCGACTCGAGGTAGCCGATGCGGGTGATGAAGAGCACCGCCTGCCCGACCGGCACGCCGAGCTGCTCGGCCAGCCGCGGCTGCGCATTCAGCGCGCGGATGTGCTGCAGCGCGCGCACCGGCGCCTGGTTCGTGCTGGTGAGGTACTCGTAGAGCGAACCCTCCACCGCCTCGGGATGCGGCAGCACGCTTTGCGGCAGCACGCTCACTTCGTAGGCCATCACGACGTCGTCGGCCAGGCGCAGCCGCTCGAGCCGCGCGACCCGGGCGCCGGGCGACAGCCCCAGGCTCAACTGTTCGTCGGGCACCGCCGCGGTGACGGCGCGTTCGAGCCAGCGCGACGACGGCGTGTAGCCACGCTGGTGCAGCTCTTCGGAGAAGCTCGTCAGGCGCGACAGTGGCTGCTCGATGCGCGGTGCGATGTAGTTGCCCGAGCCGCGCCGGCGCACGATCAGCCCCTGCTCGACGAGCTGGTCGATGGCCTTGCGCGCGGTCACGCGCGACACGTCGAGCGAGTCGGACAGCAGCCGCTCCGAGGGCAGCGCCTCGTCGGTCTGGTAGCGGCCGTCGCGGATCGCCTGGCCGAGCTTGCGCGCGAGCTGCACGTACAAGGGCGAGCTGTCGCGCGGGTCGGGCTTGAATTCGAAGTGGGCTCGTTTCATCAGGGGTTCTCGACCACGCGTCGGATGAGGGTCAGGGCGCCGGCGGCCGGGCCGGCGGCCGCGTCGACGAGGCGGCTGCGCACCGCGGGAGACAGGCGTTCGGCGAGCCGGCGCCCGACACTGCCGCACACCGCCAGCGGCAAGCCGCCTTGCGGGTCGAGCGCGAGCGCCATGTCTTCGATCTCGCGCGCCGCGCGGCTCAGCAGGTGCGCGGCCGCCGGGTCCGCCGCTTCGGTGCTGAAGATGGCCGGCGTGAGCTGGGCGTAGGCGAACTGGCCGGCATGATCGCACCAGGCTTGCAACGTGTCGCGATCGGCGCCGCACGTGGCCCACACATGGCGCACCATCGGGCCGGCGTTGACGCGCCCGTCGATCGCCGCCTGGGCCAGGCGAACCGCGCGCAAGCCGAGCCAGGCGCCGCTGCCTTCGTCGCCGACCGGGAAGCCCCAGCCGCCGACGCTGAAGCGCGAGCCGTCGCGGCGCAGCACCTCGCCGACGCTGCCGGTGCCGGCCGCGACGATCGCGCCGGGCTCGCCGCGGTGCGCGCCGAGCAGCATCGTGAAGGCATCGGTTTCCACTTCAAGGCGGGCAAAGCCGACGTTGCGGGCGACGAACTCGTCCCGCCACGGCCGGTTGCTCACCCCCGACAGCCCTGCACCGAGGGCGCAGCGCTCCCACGACGGCACCGGCAGGCCTGCCGCGCTGAAGGCACTGCCGATGGCGATCTGCACCTGGATCCAGGCGGGGCCGATGCCCTGGCCGAGCGCCGACGGGCCGGCCTGGCCTTGGCCGATCACCGGGCCGCCGCAGCGGGCCACGAGTGCGCGTGTCGCCGTACCGCCCCCATCCACACCGACCAGAAATTCGACCATGACCGCCTTCGGCACCTCGCGCGTTCGTCCCGACGGGCGAGACCGGCCCATCAATGAAACCAGTTTAGTACCAGTAATACCAATGTGTCAATTGGTATTAGAAATGGTTGGGCAAGCTGTCGAGGCGTCGGCCTGTCATCGGCCCCTCGACGCCATGAATACCAGTTGGCGGCCAAATCTTGCATGGCCCCATCGGTCGAAGCCGCGCCCCGCTCACGCCTTGCGGCGCGCGAACAAGCCCCACAGCCGCGCCAGGTCGGCGGTGCCGTCGCTGCCGCCGACGCTGCGGAAGGTGGTCTGGGCGCGGCTGTTGTCGCCGACGATCAGCTGCGCGATCCCGAGGTGCAGCTTGGCGTCTTCGCCGCGCTTGAGCTTGTCCTTGGCAATGCCTTGCTGCATCAGCTGCAGGCCGCGCGCCTTGTCGCCGTTGAACACGAGGTTCATCCCCAGGTTCACCAGCGCCGTGCCCTCCTTGGCCTGCTGCGCCTGCGCGAGCGCCTCGGGCTGCGCCTTCTTGTCTTCGTCGACCCGCTTGGCCACCAGGTCGCGCAGCCGCTTGTGGCGCTCGGCTTCGGCCCCCACGCCGAGCGCGCCGGCAGCGAACCCCTTGTCGACCACCTGCCGCGCCTCGCCCGGCAGGCCCGCCTGCAGCGCGAGCTGCGCCATCTCCATGTAGTCGTTGGCCGCGCTCAGGCTGCCGGTGGCCAGACTCAGCCGGTAGGTGTCCAGCGCGAGCCGGTCGCTGAAGTTGGGCTTGCGCTGCAGGCGGCTCAAGAGGTCGACCCAGTACTCCTTCTTCGGGTAGTAGGTCACCAGCCGCTCCAGCGCCCAGACGTAGCCGTTGGTGTCGTTCATCTTGAGGGTGGCGTTCACCAGCAGCTTCAAGCGGTCTTCGGCCGGCGCGTTGCCGGCCTTCTCGGCTTGCTGGATCTCGGTGGTGAGCTCGCGCGCCGCGCCGGCGAAGTCGCCGCCCAGGTACTGGCTCTGGATCAAGAGGGTGCGGATCGCGGGGCTGGTGCCGCCTTCCTTGAAGTAGCGCTGGCCCCATTGCATGGCCTTGCTGTAGTCGCGCGCGCGGTAGTAGGCGCCGGCCAGGCTCTCGATCATGCGCAGCTTGTCGGCCCCGCTGACCCGGGCGCTGATCGCCTCGAAGGAGCGGGCCGCGGTCTCGACGTCGCCCGCGCCGCTGGCCGCAGCGATGCGCATGCGCTCGATGAGGTAGCTTTCATTGGCGGTCTTGCCGGAGATGGCATCGGCGTCGCGCACTTTGGCGAGCGCGTCCTTGTACTTGCCGGCCTTGATCAACTCCTGCGCGGCCTGCAGCGGCTTGCCCACTTCGGGGCGCACGGCGTCTTGCGCCTGGGCGCACAGCATCAGCGCCGCGAACGCGGCGCCGGCGATGCGGCTGAGAACACGTTGTCGCATGGCTGGCTACTTGATGAACTGTTCGTTGCCGACCATGCCGAGCTTGGTCACCCCCAGGCGCTGGGCGCTGGCGAGCACGGTGGCCACGGACTTGTACTCGACGAGCTTGTTGGGCCGGATGTGCACCTCGGGCTGGTCGGGCTCGGCCGCGACGCGCTGCAGCCGCTCTTCGAGCGCGCCCCGGTCGGTGAGCGCCTCGCCGTTCCACAGCACGGTGCCGTCGAAGTCGATGTCCACGGTCACCACCACCGGCTCCTGGGTCGGCGGCGGCGGGTTGCCCGCAGGCATGTTCAGGTTGACCGAGTGCAGCTGGATCGGGATGGTGATGATGAGCATGATGAGCAGCACCAGCATCACGTCGATCAGCGGCGTGGTG
>DASXQQ010000134.1:0-4649 GCA_036507085.1 Piscinibacter sp.
AAGGGGAGGCCCATGGACAGACCCGGTTCCGATACGCTCTTCGCCGGCTCGATTCCCGAGCTCTACGACAGTCACCTCGTTCCACTGATCTTCGAGCCCTACGCCGCCGATCTCGCGCGCCGCGTGGCGGCTCGCGATCCATCACGCGTGCTCGAGACCGCCGCCGGCACGGGCGTGGTCACCCGCGCGATGGCACGGGCACTGCCCGCGCATGCCGAGCTGGTTGCGACGGACCTGAATCAGCCGATGCTGGACCGTGGCGCGGCGGTCGGCACCCAACGGCCGGTGACGTGGCAACAGGCGGACGCAACGCGCCTGCCGTTCGACGACGCGAGCTTCGACATCGTCGTCTGCCAATTCGGCGTGATGTTCTTCCCCGACAAAGTCGGCGCGTTTGCCGAAGCACGGCGCGTGCTGCGGCACGGCGGCGCACTGTTGTTCAACGTCTGGGATCGCATCGAGGAAAACGAGTTTGCCCACACGGTCACGACGGCGCTCGCCGGCGTCTTCCCGGCGGACCCTCCGCTCTTCATGGCGCGCACACCGCACGGCTATTTCGACCGGGCGGCGATCTCGCGCGACCTCGCGGACGCGGGGTTCAGCGTGACGCCGCGCTTCGAGACGGTTGCGGCGCGCAGCCGCGCGGTGTCGGCGCGCGTACCGGCCATCGCCTACTGCCAGGGCACGCCCTTGCGCAGCGAAATCGAGGCCCGCTCGGGTGCAGGTCTGGCCGAGGCGACATCGGCGTGCGCCGCTGCGATCGCCGAGCGGTTCGGCGCGGGCCCGGTCGATGGAAAGATTCAGGCGCACATCGTCATCGCCCAGAGCTGACCGTGAGCCCGTCATTGGCAGATGCGGTACATCAGCGGGCGATCGCGGTGTCTTGGCTTGCCGTCGTGAGATGCTGATGCGACGTGACGCCCATCGACACGTAGATGCTCGTCAAACCCTCGACGCCGACCTCGGCGATCGTGATCCATTCAATCGGCACGTAGAGCAGGCCACCGCCAATCGGCACCGGTGCGGTCGGCACCAGCACCGCGAGGTACGGTTTACCGCTGAGCAACACGGGTTCGGGCGTCGACAGCAGTCCGAGCACGGCCGCGCCGCCGACGCCACCGAAGTGCAGCCACACCGGGCTCATCGACCGCACGCCCGCTTCGTCGCGCTGCGAAACGAGTCCGACGAACTTCTTGATCATGTCGTAGACGCTGCGCACGAGTGGGATGCGTTGCATCACTGCGTTGACGGCGTCGCCGAAAAAACCGCGCAGCCGCGTCTGCACGAGCAGGCCGAGCGCGAAGATCAGCAGCACGACGATGAGCACGCCGATCAGGTAGCCGGCGACCTCGGAGCCGGTGACGCCAAGCCCGATCGACACCAGCAGATTGCCGACCATGCTGCCCGGCCCGACCCAGCCATACAGCAGCCGGGCGCCCCACACGAAGATCAGGATCGTCGCGGCCAGCGGCAGTGCCGCGAGCAGGCCCGTGATGAAGATGCGCAGCATGGCGCCAGTCTATCGTTGCGATGAGGCGAAAGGCCCGATCGGCTTCGTGGAGCCGGAACAGTATTCCCAGACATGACAGACCCCGCCTCCGCAAGGCCCACGCTCGCCTGGCCGGCCTGGCCGCTGCCGCTGCTGGCGGGCTTGCTGCCGCTCGTCGCGACGCTGGTCGCGTACACGCTGTCGGTGCGGCTGGGGCTCGTCGAGGCGTGCAACCCGTTCATCGATGGCTGCGTCTCGATCAGCCGCGCTGCGCGCTTCGACCTGCCGAACCACTTGTTCCAGGCCCTGCTGCTGCCGGCCGCCGCGTTGCAAGCGCTGTGCTGGCTGCTGTGCGGCGCGTGGCTGCGCACGCTGGGTGCCGCGCCGACGCGCAAGCTGCGCGCGCTGCCCTGGCTCGGCCTCGCGGCCGCGCTGTTCCTCGTGCTGTATGGAACGTTCCTCGGCACCGAGGGCGAGGCGTACCGCTGGATGCGCCGCTACGGCGTGGTGCTGTACTTCGGCGGCACCTGCATCGCGATGCTGATCGTCAGCGGCGCCACGCAGGGCCTCGCGCTTCAGACTCGCCATGTTGCGCGCGCGCTGCTCGCGCTGTGCGCAGCCTTGCCCCTGCTCGGCCTGGCCAACGCGTTCGCGCCGCTGCTCCATGTGGACGGCGAGGCACGAGCGGCGCTGCAGAACAGCACCGAATGGTGGGGCGGGCTTATCTTCACGCTGTTCTTCGTCGCGATCGCGTGGCTGTGGCGTGCCACGCGTTTCGAGATTCGGTTCGCGACGAGATGTGACGAGTAGCTTGAGGCCCACGACTTGCATAGGCCTGTGCGGCAGGAGGAACATCATGATTGCGGAAACCTTCACGATCTCGCGCCGCTTTTGTGGTCCGTCTCAGTCCGGGAACGGCGGATATGTTTGCGGTCGACTTGCGAAGCATGTCGTTGGGCCGGCCTGCGTTCGCCTCAAGGCGCCGCCACCGCTTGAAGTCGAATTGCGGGTCGAGACCTTGGATGGCAGGGTCCAACTGCTCCATGGGGCCAAGCCAATCGCTGAAGCGAGGCCCGTCGAATTCGATGCAGTCCCGCCGCCAGCGCCAACGTTTTCCGAAGCTGAAGCGGCCTCGCGGACCTACTACGGCTTTGTCCGGCACAGCTTTCCTCGTTGTTTCGTCTGTGGGCCCAAGCGGTCAGTTGGCGATGGCCTGCGACTTTTCCCAGGCGAGATCGAGGATCGGTCGATGGTCGCCACGCCGTGGATCCCGGATCTAACGCTTGCGGACGGCGCGGGTGTCGTTGGAACGGAATTCCTTTGGGCAGCCCTGGATTGCCCGAGTGCCTTTTCGTTCTTGCCCCTGTCGGAAGGCAAGACCGTTGTACTTGGCGAACTGTGTGCGCGTGTGGATGCGGCAGTTTCGCCTTCCGACAGATGCGCCGTGATAGGTTGGCGAATCGGTGTTGATGGCCGAAAACACATCGCCGGTTCTGCTGTCTTCTCCGAGGCTGGCCAGGTCATCGCGGTCGGCCGTGCGACCTGGATCGAGACTTCTGCAGATGCGTTTCCCGCGGAAACGGATCGCTGACGGCGGGCAGAGGACGCAGTGAATGCTCATCGGTAGAAGGCTTCCACCTTGCCCTTCAACTTGATCATCACCGGTTTTCCCTTTCGGCCCACAGTCCGACTGGCAGGCACCTTCACCCAGCCCTCGCTGATGCAGTACTCCTCGACGTCGAAGCGCTCCTTGTCGTTGAAGCGAATGCCAATCTCGTGTTCGAACACAGCAGCAACGTGATGCGGGCTGCCCGGGTCAACTGACAACCGATCGGGCAACGGGGGAGCGGCTTTAGCTTCGTCCATGGGCGACCTCTTGTCTGATGGATGCAGAATGATCAAGCGTTAGCGCACGCGCTGCTCTTGCGCAGGAGGGCGATGGCCATGACCGGACGATATCTCGAGGACTTCGCAGTGGCACAGACATTTGGCTCCGGACGGCTGCGGGTTGACAAGGAACGGATCAAGACCTTTGCTGCCGAATTCGATCCGCAGCCGTTTCATCTCGACGAGGCGGCGGCGCGCGACTCGATATTCGGCGGGCTGGCGGCGAGCGGTTGGCATACCGCCGCTCTCACCATGCGGCTTCTGGTCGAGAGTGAACTCAAGCCCGCCGGCGGCATCGTCGGTGCCGGCTTCGACGAATTCCGCTGGCCACGACCCGTGCGACCTGGCGATGAACTGCGCGTCGAGAGCGAGGTACTCGAAGTGCGCCCTTCCAAGTCGCGTCCTGACCAAGGATTGATCAAGGTGCGGACGACGACGCTGAATCAGAACGGCGAACCGGTCCAGGTTTCCGTCGGCAATCTCGTCGTTTTGCGCCGGCCGGCGCACCAGACCGCGTCGGAAATCTGAGATCCTTGCGCCATGTGGCGCCGTCCGTTCTCCCCTCAGTGACCACGCACCGCCTCTCAGTGCGTGCACTCTGGCCCCGGGAACCGGATGGGTCGGCGTCCTTGCCGCAGTGCATGACGCTGGCCTTGCTGCTTCACGCCCTGGTGATCGTGAGCGTCGGCACCAGCCCGGGCGGCAACACGCGCCTGGGCTACGGTCCCTGGGGGCCCGTCAGCGTGACGCTGCACGGCGCCGAACGCGATTCCACGCGTCCTTCAGCGCTCGAGGTGCACACGGTCCAACGAGACGCATTGCGCCTGCCAGGGTCGGGCCGGACGTCGCCGGAACCGAGTGAGAGAGATCGAACGGAGGCAGGCTCGTTCAAGCCTGCGCACCCGAGCCCGAGCGCAGCCCCCGCCCCTGCGCCTGAACCCGCGGCGCCTTCTCGCCTGCCGGAGGCTCGTCTCGAGCCCGCCCCTGCGCCGCAGAGACGCGAGGAGCCCGCTGCGTCTCCGCTCGCCTTACCGCCGCCCAGACCCGACCTCCCGGCGCTGCCGCCACCCGTCGTGGAGACGCCGGAACCTTCCCCGCCGCTTCCCGCGGCGCCGATCGAGCGCGTTCCCACGCCGGCGATCGAGCACGAGCCTGCGCGGCCCGTCGAAGCGCCTGCGGCGCCGCCGATGCCAGCACACGAGCCGCCGCCCGTCGCAGAGTCTGCATCGCCCACCCTGGCACCTGCAGCGCCGACACCTGCGCCGGCACCGCC
>DASXQQ010000135.1:0-4528 GCA_036507085.1 Piscinibacter sp.
CTGGCGCAGCATCGGGCCGGCTTGCGGGTCCATGCCGCCGAAGAAGATGCCGTCCGGGGCCTTGGCCTTGATGGCGGTCAGGATCGCCATGAAGTCGGTCGCCTTGTCGGTGGTGTACTGCTCGTCGACGATCTGGATGCCTTTGGCCATCGCGGTTTTCTTGAACACCTCGGCCACGCCCTGGCCGTAGGCGCTGCGGTCGTCGATGATCGCGACCTTCTTCAGCTTCAGCGCATCGAACGCGTACAGCGCAAGGCCGGCGCCCAGGGCGTTGTCGTTGGCCAGCAGGCGGAAGGTGGTCTTGTAGCCGTTCTGGGTCAGCTTGGGGTTGGTCGCCGACGGGGTGACGTGTGGGATGCCGCAGTCGTTGTAGACCTTGGACGCGGGGATCGTGGTGCCCGAGTTCAGGTGACCGACGACGCCGTTGACCTTGGCGTCGCACAGCTTTTGCGCCGCTGCCGTGCCCTGCTTCGGGTCGGCCGCGTCGTCTTCGGCGACAAGCTCGAACTTGGCCTTCTTGCCGCCGATCGTCATGCCCTTGGCGTTGAGTTCCTCGACGGCCATGCGGGCGCCGTTTTCGTTGTCCTTGCCGTAGTGGGCCTGCGCGCCGGAGATCGGGCCGACGTGGCCGATCCTGACCACCATGTCCTGGGCCGATGCCGCGCTCGCGGCGAGCAGGGCAACTGCAGCGGCGGCCGCCTTGTGGGTGAATGTCTGGGTCATGTTCAGTCCTCGAGAGTTCAGCAGTTGGGTGGGGTGCCCGAGCATCAGAAGTTGTGGCGGATTCCGAGCGCCAGCGAACTGAAGTCGCCACCGTACAGGCCGGCGGCGCCGTCGTTGAGCCGGGTGTAGAAGCCGTACAGCTTGGTGCGTTTGCTCAGCTTGTAGTTGACGCCCAGCGTGAACTGGTCCGCCTCGCTGTCGGCCACGGCGCCGTTCTTGCCCGCCTTGCCGACGTTGACGTGGAACTCGGTGTTGTCGATCGAATACATGCCGGACAGGCGCACGTTGGTGCGCCGGCCGGCAGCGAAGTTGTTCTCGTCGCGTTGCACGTAGCCGCCGACCACGAAGGCGCCCAGCTCGTACAGCGCACGTACCGCGAACTGGTGGCTGTCGCCGTCCTTCGCGTAGCCCGCGCCCAGTTGCAGCGGTCCGTTGGCGTAGTTGGCCGCGAGGTCGTAGGTCGGCTCCACCGCCGGCGTCGTCCCCGCCGCCGGAACGCGGAAGGTGCGAGCGAGCTCGACGCTGGCGCCGCCGAAGCTCGGCGTGCGATAGGCCAGCTTGCTGGGGTTGCGCGAGACGTAGGCGTACAGCGCGTCGGACGAGGTGCCGGTGTCGTGGTTGTGCATGCTGACGTAGTCGGCAGTGGCGTAGTAGGCCTCGCTGGTGAAGTTGCCCAGGCGCACCGTGCCGAAGCCGCCGCCGAGATTGACTTCGGACTGGCGGCCCCAGAAGGTGCTGTTGGCGGCGCCGCTGACCGGGCTGAAACCGGATTCGAGCTGGAAGCCGGCCTTCAAGCCGCCGCCCAGATCCTCCGCACCCTTGAAGCCGATGCGCGAGGAGTTGTTCTGCAAGAGGGTGTTGGTGGCGCCGCCGGCGGTCTGGCGCTCGACGGTTTCGTTGAGACGGCCATAGATCGTGACGTTGGATTGCGCGAGCGCGGGCGGCAGCGCCGCGCAGCAGGCCAAGCCGGCGAACACGCTGGCGAACTTGAATCTGGTCTTTTGCTTCATGTGCTTGTCTCTGTTTGGTTGATCGTTCGACTCCACAACCGACCGCGTGCGCTTGTCTGCGAACGCCAGCGGTCGGCCCCGCAGCGCGGCGCGGCGTGTCCGCGATGAGCGGGTGAGAAAACGCCGCCGTGCTGCTCGCAAAAGTGTTCCGGCAGAGCGCGTCACAGAGCGTCTGAATTGGGCAGGTGCTTCGACCGATCCTCCGGCGTCGACACGGCGAATCCGCATCCTTCGCGGCGCGGGATGAACTATCGAGGCCCGGGAGCGCCCCGCGCCGGCTCAGCCGCCGCCGGGCCGCCCCAAGGGGGCTGAGCGCCCCCTTGGGGGGCAGGAGCGGAGCGACGTGGGGGCAGTCATCTCAGCCGGAGTTGTGCGATCCGCGATGCGATTCGACAGACGCGGCGGCCGATCGAGCCCCGAAGATCGCGCTGCCCACACGCACCAGCGTCGCACCCTCGGCAATCGCGGCTTCCAGGTCGGCGCTCATGCCCATCGAGAGCGTGTCCAGAGCAGGGTGGTCGCGGCGCAATCGATCGAGCAATTCGCGCAAGGCGCGGTGCGGTGCGCGTTGCGACGCGATGTCGCCAGCCGGTTCGGGAATCGCCATCAGGCCGCGCAAACGCACCCGCGGCAGCGTGGCAACGGCGTGCGCCAGGTCGGCCACGTCCGCCGGCGCGAGGCCGCTCTTGCTCACCTCGCCGCTGATGTTGACCTGCAGGCACAGCTGCAGCGGCGGCAAGTGCGCGGGCCGCTGTTCGCTCAGGCGCTGCGCGATCTTCAGCCGGTCCACCGAGTGGACCCAGTCGAAGTGCTCGGCGACGGCGCGCGTCTTGTTGCTCTGCACCGGACCGATCAAGTGCCACTCCAGCAGCGCGCGCAGGTCGGCAAGCGCGGCGATCTTGTCGACGCCTTCCTGCACGTAGTTTTCACCGAAGCGGCGCTCGCCCGCGGCCGCCGCCTCGCGCACCGCGTCGCTCGCGAACGTCTTGCTCACCGCGAGCAGCGTGACGCTTTGCACAGGGCGTTGTGCGGCGGCACAGGCGGCGGCGATGCGCGAGTGCACTTGTTGTATGTTGTTCGCGATCGTCGCCATAATGCAGCGAGTATCCCGCAGGGCTCTCGGCCCCGCGCAGCCTAGCGTCAAGGTCCGTACCCACATCCCGAGCCCATGGACATCACCCAACTGCTGGCGTTTTCGGTCAAGAACAAGGCATCGGACCTGCACCTGTCGGCGGGGCTCCCGCCGATGATCCGGGTGCACGGCGATGTGCGCCGCATCAACGTCGACCCGCTCGAGCACAAGCAAGTGCACGACATGGTCTACGACATCATGAACGACTCGCAGCGCAAGGCGTACGAAGAAACGCTGGAGTGCGACTTCTCGTTCGAGATCCAGGGCCTGGCGCGTTTTCGCGTCAACGCGTTCAACCAGAACCGCGGATCGGGCGCGGTGTTCCGCACGATTCCGTCGAAGATCCTCACGCTCGAACAGCTCGCGACGCCGAAGGTATTCGCCGAGCTGTCGCTCAAGCCGCGCGGCATGGTGTTGTGCACCGGCCCCACTGGCTCGGGCAAGTCGACCACGCTGGCAGCGATGGTCAACCACCTGAACGAGAACGAATACGGCCACGTGCTGACGGTCGAGGACCCGATCGAGTTCGTCCACGAGTCGAAGAAGTGCCTGATCAACCAGCGCGAGGTCGGGCCGCACACGCTGAGTTTCGCCAACGCGCTGCGCTCGGCGCTGCGCGAGGACCCGGACGCGATCCTCGTGGGCGAAATGCGCGACCTCGAGACGATTCGCCTCGCGCTGACCGCGGCGGAAACCGGCCACCTGGTGTTCGGCACCTTGCACACCTCGAGCGCGGCCAAGACGGTCGACCGCATCGTCGATGTCTTCCCCGCGGCCGAGAAGGAAATGGTGCGCGCGATGCTGTCGGAGTCGCTGGTGGCGGTGATCTCGCAGACCCTTTGCAAGCTGAAGGACGGCACCGGCCGCGTCGCCGCGCACGAGATCATGCTGGGCACCGCGGCGATCCGCAACCTGATCCGCGAGAACAAGGTCGCGCAGATGTACTCGTCGATCCAGACCGGCAACAGCATGGGCATGCAGACGCTGGACCAGAACCTCACCGACCTGGTACGGCGCAACATCATCTCGGCCGCCGAAGCACGCGGCAAGGCCAAGTTCCCGGAGAACTTCCCCGGCTGAGCGTGACCCGTCGCGCCAACCCCCATCCACCGTGAAGCGCCTGCTGACTCGCATCAAACGCGGTGCCGCTCACGGACTGGCCGGCCCAGCGAGCGACGACTCGACCTTCTTTTCATCGATGCTGCAGGAACCGCCCGAAGAAGCGCAGACGCGCACCACCTGGCGCGAGCGGGCGCTGGCTGTCGCCGCCGAGCCGGCCGACCGCAAGGAAGCGGCCGAGCTGTTCGCGCAGCTGTGGGGCAGCGACCGCCATGTGGTGGCGCTGAAAGCCGACGAACTGCTGCGCATGAGCCAGTACCTCGAGTTCGTGCGGGTGCGGCCCGACAAGGAAGTCATCGGCCAGGACGAGCTCGGCGACTACATGCTGATCGTGCTGGACGGCACGCTGTCGGTCGACCGGGCGCAGCCGTGGGGCGGCCGTGCCCGCCTGGCCGAGGCGCATGCCGGCGACATGCTGGGCGAAATGTCGCTGCTCGACGCCGGCGCACGCTTCTCCAGTTGCGTCACACTCACGCCGTGCACGCTGGCAGTGGTCGACGTGCAGCGGCTCGACGAAATGATCACGCAGGAACCGCGACTCGGC
>DASXQQ010000136.1:0-26258 GCA_036507085.1 Piscinibacter sp.
TACAAGCCGGCGATGGCCAGCGCGAGCGCCAGCAGTGCGAACAGCGGTTGCAGCCGGCCGGCCAGCGGATAGAAGGTGGCCGGCGAGGCGAAGTGGAACGCATGCAGCGGTTTCATCGTCACTCCATCGCGATGCGCAGCGCGGCCGTGGTGGCCCAGGGTGCGAAGAAGGCGGCCAGCGCGAGCATCGCGCCCAACACCGACAGATGGCCCCGCACGCTCAGGCCGGCGGTCTGCGCCTCCACCGAGCCGGCGCCGAACACGAGGGCAGGGATGAACAGCGGCAGGACCAGCAGCGACAGCAACACGCCGCCGCCACGAACGCCCAAGGTCAGCGCGGCGCCGATCGCGCCGATGAGGCTCAACAACGGCGTGCCGATCAGCAGCGACAGCATCAACACGCCGAGTGCGTCGGCGTCGAGCCCGAATTGCAGGCCGAGCAGCGGCGCGAGCAGCACCAGCGGCAGCCCGCACAACAGCCAATGCGCCGCCACCTTGCCCGCCATCTGCAGCGCGAACGACTGCGACGACAAGGCCATCTGCTCCAGCGTGCCGTCGGCATGGTCGGCCGCGAACAGGCGCGGCAAGCCGAGCAGGGTGGCGAGCAAGGCCGCGACCCAGAGCACGCCGGGCCCGATGCGGCGCAGCAGCGCGGTCTCGGGGCCGATGCCGAGCGGGAACAGGCTCACGACGACGACGAAGAAGAAGAGGGCGGTCAGCACCTCGCTGCGGCGGCGTGCGGCGAGCAGCAGGTCGCGGCGCAGGCTGACCACCATCGCGTTCACAGCGCGATCTCCTGGCCGCGCGGCAAGGGCATGGCCTGGTGGCTGGTCAGCACCGCGATGCCGCCCGCGTCGAGGTGGCTTTCGATCATCGTGCACAGCTGGTTGATGCCGGCGGCGTCGAGCGCATTGAAGGGCTCGTCGAGCACCCACAGATCGGCCGGCCGCAGCAGCAGTCGCGCGAGCAGCACGCGGCGCTTCTGGCCGGCGGAGAGCACGCGGGCGGGCAGGTCTTCGCGGCCTTGCAGACCCAGCTGGCCCAGCGCGTCGAGCAGGTGTTCGTCATCGGCGGCGAAGCCGTCCAGCGCGAGCGCGAGCCGCAGGTTTTCGAGCGGCGTGAGTTCCTCCTTCAGGCTGGCCTGGTGGCCCAGGTAGACGAAGGCGCGGCGGTAGTCGTCGGCGCGCTCGCGGGTGTTGGCGCCGCGCCAGCGCACCTCGCCCTCGTCGGGCGGCGACAGCCCGATCAGCGTGCGAAGCAGCGTCGTCTTGCCGGCGCCGTTCTCGCCCTTGACATGCAGCCACTCGCCGCGGTCGAGCGCGAAGCTCAGCCCGTCGAACAGGCGTCGCTCGCCGCGGGAGCATGCAAGGTCGGTGGCGGTGAACATGGTGGGCGCGGGGATCGGTTGCCGATGCCACATCATTCAGCGCCGGGCGGGCGGTCACTTTGACTTGAATCAATTCCGGGGCTGCGTGCGACTGCCTGCGCGAGCAAAGCCGCAGGCAAGCCTGCCGCCGCGCCCCGCCAACAGCGCTGGCAACGTTTCGTCGCAATTATTGTTTTCAATCGACGCATCCATGGTGATCCGTTCGGTGCATGACCTCGTATGTCGCTGGGTGCCCGGTGTGGGCATGTCCTGCGGGTGAATGAACCCACCTGCGCCATTCGAGGAATGTTCATGAATCTCCAACTTGTCTCGCGTCGAGCCATGCTGGCCATCGGCACCGCGGCGATCGCTCTCGCGGGTTGTGGCGGTGGCGGCTATGAGGCGCCTCCGCCTCCTCCTGTCGTGCTGGAAACCATCACGGCGGTACTCACGGGCGACCAGGAAGCACCCACGCGCGTCGACACCGGCGCAACGGGTGTCGCCACCTTGTCGCTCAACCGCGGCACCCGCACGGTCAGCGGTACGGTCACGCTCGACGGCGTCATCCCGACGGCGGCCCACATTCACGCCGGAGCAGCGGGCGCCGCAGGCGCGGTCGTGGTGCCGTTGACGGTGTCGCCCACCTATGAAGTCACTCTGCCGGCGACCGTACTCACCACGGCACAGCTCGACAGCCTCGATGCCGGCGAGCTCTACGTGAACATTCACAGCGCGGCCCACGCGGGCGGCGAGATTCGCGGACAGCTGGGCCGCGAGGTCTACACCGCGCGGCTGACCGGCGCGCAGGAAACCACCCCGGTTGCGTCGTCTGCCACCGGCGCGGGATACGTGGTGCTGAACCCCAAGACGCTCGCCATCAGTGGCGAGGTGGAACTGTCGGGAATCACCGCCACCGCGGCGCATATCCACACCGGGGCGTTCGGCACCAATGGCGCCGTGCTCGTGGGCCTCACGGACCACGGCGGCCACGGTCATTTCACGGTACCCGACAACACCGTCCTGACCCAGGCACAAGCCGACGCCCTGCGTGCCGGTGGCCTCTATTTCAACGCGCACAGCACCGGCAACGCGGGCGGTGAAATCCGCGGGCAGATCGGGCGCCGCGTGCTGCTCGCAACCGCCACGGGCGCGCAAGAGGTGGCAAGCAATGCCTCCACCGCCACGGGCCGCGCCTTCGTGACCTACGACGCGACGACTCGCGGGATCGACGGCAGCATCACGCTCACCGGCATCACCGCGACGATCGCCCACATTCACATGGCCGCGGCGGGCGTCAACGGCCCGGTGGCCGTGAGCCTCACCGAGACGTCCGCGGGCAGCGGCGTGTGGACTGTGCCCGCGGGGACGACGCTGACCGCGGCGCAAGCCCAAGCCTTGTTGGAGGCGGGCATGTACTTCAACGCCCACTCCGCCGCATTCCCGACAGGTGAGATCCGAGGGCAATTGGGCCTGCAGTAACCGTCATCCACGATTCCCCGACCAGGTGCCACGAGAAACGTGGCACCAAGATCCTGGGTACCGCGATGTGCTAGTGTGAAATTTTCGGACCGCCGGGGAAGCGTCTGCCGTCGCCGAGATCCTGGACTGGTCCGCTATGTCGAGTGAAGGAGATTGCGATGCGACATTCGACGCTCTCTGTCCTGCTGGCGATCTGTGCACTGGCAACACAAGGGCAAGCGCTCGCCCAAGCCGTGCGACCGGGCTCCGTGGTCCGCATCAATCCGGGCGGCTCGCCGGCGCAGACATCCGAGGACCAGCCTGACAAGGCGTTCAAGCCCGAGGAACGTGACAAGGCGATGGGGAAGAACCCCGTCAACGGCTGTCCCTGCTCAAGCGCGAATCGCTGCTATCACTCGCTCGATTTCAACTACTGCATTGCGCCAGATGGGCATCGTGAGTACATCCAGCGGTACTGGGTTCGCTGACGTCAACAGGCGGCACGACCTCTCTCGATTGCGCAGGCTTTGAGGCGGTCTGCGGCCCGGGCGTCGTCGTTCGCGCGTGCCATGCACCTGTCATGAAAGGAAGGCAGCGCCCATTGCCCCGTCCGTCAACTGCGCTCACATCTGATCAGGCTCGTCCGAGCCTGGGCGCTGCCCCGCGTTCCCTTCGTCATCTTCGCCTTCCCAGACGTAGCGCTTGCGCGGAGGTACATCCAGGCGCCGCAACTTTATCGCCGACGCCACGCCGATCAGCGCGGCCGCCAGATGCGTTTCCCAGGACACCCCGAACTCCGTCGGCAGCAATCCCCAGGCCAGCGAGCCGTACATGAAGCAGACCACGAGGGATGCGGCGATCGCCCGCCTGTCGCGCCGGAGCAGGCCGGCCACGAAGACATAGCTGACCAAGCCGTAGACCAGTCCGCTGGCGCCGAAATGGACGGATTCTCGGCCGAACAGCCACACCGCGATGCCGGTCCCGAAGTAGACCGCCGGCAACACGCGCAGCGCCGAGTTCGGATACAGGAACAGCATCGCCGTACCCAGCACGAGCAATGGCGGGGAGTTGGCGATGAGGTGGGCGAAGCTCGCGTGCACCAAGGGCGCGAAGACAATACCGGGCAGCCCGGCCCATTGGCGCGGGCGGATGCCGAACGGCTCCGGCTCCAGGTCCAGTCCCCAGTGCATCAAGTAGATCAGCCAGATCACGGCGAGGAAGCCGAACGCGATCCTTGCCGCGAGCCGGAAGTGCGCTCGCATCTGCTCAGAGCCCGTGTAGGCCGGGTCGGGTATATGAACCTGCATCGAGGGACAGAATAGCCGTCAGAGCCGTCTTCAGTTGGTGCAGGAGCAGGCGCTCGACGCGAGATCCGTTTTGTACTACGGTGACAGTCGTGCCCGCCAATCTCTCGCCCGAATACAAGGCGGCCGAAGCCGCCTTCCGCAAGACCCGCGACCCGCGGGTGCGCCTCGAGTGGTTGCGCGAGATGCTGCGCACGATTCCCAAGCACAAGGGGACCGAGCACCTCCAGGCGGACATCAAGGCGCGCATCAAGGAACGTGCCGAAGAGTTCGAGGGTGCCAGGAAGGGCGCAGGACATGGTGGCCCGGCGCTGGTGATTCGCCCCGAAGGCGCGGCGCAGATCGCGCTGATCGGGCCCCCGAACGCCGGCAAGTCCTCGCTGCACGCGCGGCTCACGGGTTCGGGGGCGCATGTCGGGCCGTATCCGTTCACGACGCAGGTCCCGCAAGCCGGCATGCTGCCGCACGAGGACGTCCACTTTCAGCTGATCGACCTGCCGCCGATCGCACCCGAGCATCCCGTGCCGTGGCTGGTCGGCACCTTGCAGACGGCCGACGCGGCCCTGCTCGTGGTGGATCTGGGCGAGCCCTCGTGTCTCGAGCAGCTGCAGGCCGTGCAGTCGGTGCTGGAGACGCAGCGCGTGACGCTCACCGAGCGGTGGGAAGCGAGCGGAGAATCACGCGCCGGCACGCCCAAAGACGACGAGGATCCGTTCGCGCTGCGGCTGCCGACCCTGATGCTCGCGAACAAGGCGGAGCGCATGGCCGGCCTCGATGCCGAACTCCAGGCCCTTCGCGAATTGACGGGGCTGCGATTGCCGGTGCTCGCGGTTTCCACGACGACGGGCCACGGCCTGGGGGAAATCGGGCCCTGGCTTTTCAGCCACCTCGGCGTCGTGCGCGTCTACACCAAGGCACCGGGGCATCCTGCCGACAAGCACCGGCCGTTCACACTTCGCCGCGGCCAGACGGTGGGCGACGTCGCGCGGCTGGTGCATCAGGACCTGGCGCGCTCACTGCGATACGCACGCATCTGGGGCCAATCCGGATTCGAAGGACAGCAGGTCGGGCACGAGCACTGCGTCGCCGATGGCGACATCGTCGAGCTGCACGCATGAGTCGCGTTCGCCCCCGGCACAGCCCGGCGGCACCTTCAGGTCTTGGCTGACTTCTTCGCGGCCCTTTTCGCGGCCTCGAGGGCCTCGGCCTTCTTCGCATGCTTCTCGGCTCGCGAGATGTGGTCCTTGGCCGACTTCGCTGCCTTCGGCTTTTCTTTCGGTTCCTTCGCGGCCTTGGGTGCCTTCGGTTCCTTGGGCGGCTTGGCCTCCTTCACAAGCTTGGCGGCTTTGGGCTTGGGCAGCTTGGCCTGCGCCTGCCGCTGCGCCCGCGCCTCCTTGAGAAGGCGGCGTTCCTCCAGCAGCGCCTGCTCCTGCTCGGACGCCGGGTGGTCAGCCCCTTGCGAATGAACCCGGCTCACCATCGCCAGATGAAGCCTCGCGCCGGTCTTATGGATCTGCCTGTTCAGCGATGCGGTACGAATCGGCATGATGCGCCCTCCGAGTTGGATGAGAGCCCAATGTAGGTCAGGTCGGGCCGCTAGTCCAAACGCCCTACACGCGAGTCGCCGTGCGTATGCGCAAGCGATGCGGTCGGTCGATTCGAAAAAGAGGGCTCGGCCGCGGTCGTCGGCATCCCCTCGCGATCGAAATAGCGGCCCGGTGTCATGCCGAGCGCTCGTCGAAACATCGAAATGAAGGCCGAGGTGTCCTGATAGCCTGCGCCGAGCGCGGCTGCGGTGACCGATTGCCCATGCGCCAGCTCTTCGAGCGCCGCGAGCAGGCGAAGCTGCTGTCGCCACAAGGCAAACGTCAGGTCTGTTTCCTTCACGAACAGCCGAGCGAGCGTGCGCCTGCTCGCGCCGACGCGCGAGGCCCATTGGTCGAGCGTGTCATTGGACGCCGGATCGGCGTGCAGCGCGGCCGCAATGGCGCGCAGGCGCCGATCCTTCGGCTCGGGCAGATGCAGCGGCGCCTGCGGGAGGGTGGCGATCTGTTCGATCAGAACCGACACCAGGCGCATTCGCGGCCCCGTCGTCGGGTAGTGCCAGCCGAATCGCGCGCATTGCAACAGCAGCTCGCGCACGAGCGGCGTGATCGTGACGGTGCAGCAGCGCTTGGGCAGCGCCTTCGCGTGATGTGCGTCGACATACAGCGTGCACAAGGCGAAGCCGCGCCGCGACCGGCCGCGATGCACGAGCTCCGGCGGCACCCATACGCCGCGCTGCGGCAGCACAACCCACGTCCCCACCTCCGTCTCGACGCGCAGCACGCCTTCGCTCACGTAGACCAGCTGGCCCTTGCCATGCTTGTGCGGCGGCCCCTCGTAGCTCGCATAGCGCTCGAACAGCGCGAACGCCGGCCGCTCGATCCGGTCGGGGTCGATGAGGGGCTCGTCGCCGAGTCGCTCGCGCTCGCTGTCGCGTGATGTCCGTCTTGCCATACAAGTTGGCCTTCTGTGCCAAACGGGAAATGGGAGGCGTGCCTATGCTCGTCCTGTCTGCCAACGCGGTCAATCATCGACAGGAGAAAAGACCCATGAACTCGTTTCTGAAAATGACGCTCGCCGTCTCGGCTGCGACCCTGCTGGGTCTCGGCGCGGCGCCGGCGGAGGCAGGAAGACTCGGCGTGTTCACCTCCGACGCCAACGGCTTCGACACGCACACCTTCTACTACGACGACGGACAGGAGGTGACGCTGATCGACACCCAGTTCGTTCCGGCCCTGACGCAGGCGATGGTCGAGCAAGTCAGGAAGGAAACCCGCTCTGCGATCACCCGCGTCATCGTCACCCACCCGAACCCGGACAAGTTCAACGGGCTGGCCTATCTGCACACGCTCGGCGTGGAGTCGATCAGCAGCCGCGCCGTGGCGCAGGCCATGCCCGGCGTGCACGAGTACAAGAAGTACTTCTTCGTGAAGATCGCCAAGATGTTCAGCGACGAGACCTACCCGAAGTTCGAGAACGTCCAGTCGACGTTCACCGGCGAGACGCGGATACGGCTGAAGTCCGGCGAGACGCTGAGCCTGATCGAGCTGAAGAATCCAGGCGTGACCAGCACGCAGGTCGTCGTGCGCATCGACAGGACCGGCGACCTCCTGGTGGGCGATCTCGTTCATCACAAGGCCCATGCGTGGCTCGAAGGCGCCATCGTGAAGGGCAAGCCGCACGCCGATCTGCTGAAGTGGGCGGCTGCGGTTGACGAGTTGCCGGCGCTGGCGAAGGGCAAGCCGGCGGCCAAGGTGTACGGCGGGCGCGGTGAGTTCGTCGGTGTCGCGCAGGCCGTGCAGGCGCAGCGCACCTACCTGGTCAAGGCCGACGCGCTCGTCGACGAATACCTCGCAAGCTTGGGCGAGCGCAAACAAGAACTGGACAGCCCGTCGGCCTCGGCCGCGCATCACGAGGCACTGGCCAAGCGTTTCGCCGAAGCGTTTCCGGACTATGCGCTGCCTTACATGATCAAGTACAGCGTCTATGGATTGATCGACACCAAGCTGTCCGACAGCCCGCGTTGAGTCCCTGTTGCCGCACGTCGATACTCGGACGGCGAGACGCCGGTGTGTTCCTTGAAGAACCGCGAGAAGTTGCTGGCGGCCGAGAAGCCCAGGTCATGGGCGACATCGGCCAAGGCGATATTGCCCCTCACCAGCCTTTTGATGGCCTCCTCCAGGCGTATCGCGCTCCAGAACACCTGCGGCGTGGTGTTCAGTTGGTCGCGGAATAAGTCGAAAAGCCGGGCTCGCGACAGACTCGCCTGATGCGCCAACTCGTCCAGCGTTAGCCGCGCCTCCACATGCCGGCGCATCAGCGTGATCGAACGCCGCAAGCGATGGTCCAGCAAGGGGAATGTCGGCCGCAAGCCGCGGGCTCGCGAATCGCGCTGCGCTGCCAGGATCGTGGTCTCAAGCAACGTTTCCACGGCGGTCTCGACCACTGCGGCGGCTTCCGTGCGCAAGGTCATCATGTCCAGCAGTTGCCACGCCGCCGCGCGCATTTCTGAGTCGATGGGGATGCGCAGCGAAGAAAATACGAAGGGGCGTCCAGCCACTTCGCTGCGACGGTCAAGCCAGTCTTTCGAGATATAGAACGCAAGAAAGACGGACGCCCCTTCGTCAGGCGTCAACGTGAGATCGTGCTGCTCATAGGCGTTGACGGCAGACGCCAGCGCGCTGCTGTAGCGGACCACCTGCGTGCCGATGCGGGTCTGAGCCGCTGCGCCTCCCAGCCACCAGACGATGTGCGAATCCGAGTGGGCATGGGCCACCAGCCCCGAGTGCAACCGGAGCAGCGCCACGCGCCCATAGGCACCCTCGTGCAAGGCAAGTGACTCCGCCACGCATGCCTCCTGCTGAGCTCTTCCGATGGCGGTCAGCGTAGCACGCAGGCCGCTGCGCCAAGCCGGAGTCCTCAAAGAGTTGGACGCGTTGATAAATCCGGCGACGCCGCGATACCTGATTGCCGCTAGCCGCCAATTACGCTTCAAGCCATGGAGACACCCATCCTTGAATACGACGATGCGGGCGCCGGCGAGCCCGTCGTGCTGATCCACGGTCTTGGCGGCAGCGCCAACGTGTGGGGCGCCCAGCGGTCGACGCTCTCGCGTGAGTTTCGGGTGCTTTGCCCCGACCTGCCCGGCTGCGGCCGCAGCAAGCCTGCGCAGGGCATTTCCATCGAAACCCTGGTTGATGACATCGTGGCGTTCCTGGACCACGTGGACATTGCGTCGGCCCACTTTGCGGGCCACTCCCTGGGCAGCGTGATCGTCCAGCACCTGGCTGTGCGCTACCCGGGGCGCGTGCGGCGCATCGCCCTCGTCGGCCCGATTCAGGTGCCAACCGAAGCCGGATTGAAGGGTTTGCGCGATCGGGCCCAAAAGGCCCGCGGCGGCGAACTCACGGCGATTGCGGATGCCACGGTTCAAGCGGGAACTGCAGCCCAGACCCAGAGCGAGCGCCCGGAACTCGCAGCCTTCGTGCGGGAACTGGTGATGCGGCAGGACCCCGAAGCCTATGCCCGCACCTGCGAAGCGCTGTGCGCGCTCGCGCCCGCCGCGATCGACACGCTGAGCTGTCCGACGCTGGTGATCACCGGCGACCAGGATCCGACGGCGCCGCCCGCGCTCGCCCGGGCGATCGCCGACAGGATCAGCGGCTCGCGCTTCGCCATGCTTCCCGCCTGCGGGCACTGGGCGCCGATCGAACGTGCGCGGCTCGTCAGCACGCTCTTGCTGGAACACTACCTCGGAGACAACCCATGAAACCCCAACTCTTCGTCAACGTCCGGATCTTCGACGGCCATGGCACCGCCCCTTTCCCCGGCGAAGTGCTCGTCGATGGCAACACGATGCGCAAAGTGGCGCGTGACGGGGGCCGGATCGAGCGGCAATCCGGCATGGACATCATCGACGGCGAAGGCATGACGCTCATGCCGGGCCTGGTCGAAGCGCACTCGCACGTGACCTACAGCAACATGGCCCACTTCAAGGACTTGGGTCAGATCCCGCTTGAAGAGCACACGCTGCTCACGCTGCAGAACGTCAAGCTGATGCTGGATTCGGGGTTCACGAGCCTTTACTCGGCCGCCTCCGCCAAATTCCGTCTGGAGGTCGCGATCCGCAACGCCGTCGACGCAGGCCAATTTCCGGGACCGCGCATCCGCGCCGCCTCTCCTGAGCTGGTGGCCACGGGTGGCCTGGGCGACGAGCGGCAGTACCACATGCACCATCAGGGCTTCGAGCTGATCGCCGATGGCTGCGACGAGGTCCGCCGAACGGTTCGCACCCTGATTCGCGAAGGGGTCGATACCGTGAAGGTCAACATCTCAGGTGACCCTTTCTACGGAAAGAGCGGCTTCGGCCGGCGCCTGTCGTACACCGAAGCAGAGGTGGCCACCGCCGCCGAGGAGGCTCACCAGCGCGGCGCCTGGCTGTCCTGCCACGCACGGGCTGACGAGTCCGTGAAGCTGGCCCTGAAGTACGGCTTTCGGGTGATCTATCACTGCGACTTCATCGAAGGCGAGACCTTCGACCTGCTCGAAGCGCAGCGCGACGAGGTGTTTCTTGCGCCGGCCATCGGCGCGATCTACGCGGCCGCCCATGAAGCGCAGGCGTGGGGCATCACGAAGGAGTTTGCCCAGAGCAGGGAGCTGTTCACCATGCTGGACGGCTGCCCGCGCGTGTACAGCGAGCTGAAAAAGCGTGGCATGCGCATCCTGCCGGGCGGCGACTATGGCTTTGCCTGGAACCCGATCGGCACCAACGCCCGCGACCTCGAGCACTTCGTGAACATCCTCGGCTTCACGCCGGCGCAGGCCCTGATGGCAGCCACCAAATGGGGCGGCGAGATCATGGACATTGCGAACCTGGGCCTGATTCAGGAAGGCTATCTGGCGGACCTGCTGCTGGTCGAGGGTGATCCGGTCAACAACATCAAGCTGCTCCAGGACCGCGACAACATTGCGGTGATCATGAAAGACGGTGTGTTCTACAAGAACACGGTGGAAAGAGCGCGATGCTGATCAGCGGACTCTTCCACGTCGCCATCCGCACGGCCGACCTGGACAAGACGGTCTCGTTCTATGTCAGCGCACTCGGCCTGAAAGAAGTGCCACGGCCGGCAAACCTGGACTTCCCCGGCGCCTGGCTGGCTGTTCCCAATGCGATGGGCCAAGTCATCGTCCATGTCTACGCAGGCTCGGCCGCGAAGGACATCGCGGGTCGTGCCCCGGTGAACAACGAGGCCGGCGCCGTCGACCACATCTCGCTGACGGCCCAAGGCTATTTGAAGTACCGGGCCCGCTTCCAGAAACTGGGCATCAGCGCTCGGGAGCAGAACCACAACGGTGGCACGAACTGGCAGATGTTCATCCACGACCCGAACGGCATCAAGATCGAACTGACTTTCGACCAGGCCGCCGAGCCTGATTTGCCGGTGCCCATCGAGGCCGAGCGGCGTTACTGGGCAAGCGAGCGTTTCTTCAACCCGAAAGAGTATGTGTCGTGACGAGGGACTCGCGCCATCGGCTGGGCGCGATCAGTTGGCGCGAACCTTCGGCGACGTGCGCCTACAAGCGGCCTTGCCAGTAGCCGGGCTCGCGCTTCTGGGGCGACACCGCATACACCTGAGGGCCCTCTTCGGCTTCGCGGTACACGACGGAGTATGGAAAGCGGCGAAACGGGTAGATGCGCAGACCCTCTCGCGCGGGCGTGCCGAGCTGTTGATTCAGCTGCAGGAGCGCGATGACTCGTTCGAACTCGGTAACGAAAGCATCCGCGATGCTGCTGCTCGCGTGCTCAGCGTAATAGACGGCTGCATCGGTGAACTCGTCCTCGGCGGCAGGGTGTAGCCAGTAGCTCACGAGATTCGCGCGCGTACGCGTGCGACGGCCTCATGACCAGGCACAAGGGCGACCTTCCCGGCCACCACCTCGGCCTCCCTTCGAAGCGCCTCGGCAACCCATGCGTCTTGCACTTTGGAGTCCGGTTCGAAGCTCTCGATCAAGCGCTCCAGTATGCGAGCGCGGTCAGCAGAACCCAGACTCAACAACTCGGCTTCTAGCTCGTGGATGGGGGTCGGCATCTCATGCTCCAACTTTGCCTGCACAGCCATAGGATGCCACAGGAGACGCGAGGGGGACTCGCAGCTGCGAGGACAGGCTCAATCCCGAAACTGCTCGGCCGCGAAGGCCAACACCATGCGCGACGCATCGGGTCCGTGTTCGACATCTTGAATGCAGTGGACCGTGTCGGCACCTGGGCGTTATGCTCGGCGCCCCCAACCGCCAAGGAGTTGCGACCATGAGCCTCACCTTCTATTACTCCCCGATGAGCACGGCTTCGATCACCACTCTCGTGCTGGAAGAGTTGGGCGTGCCTTGCGAAAGGATCAAGCTCGACATCAAAAAGAGCGAGACGCGCACGCCGGAATTCCTGCGCCTGAACCCGAATGGCAAGGTACCTCTGGTGATCCACGACGGAACGTCGATCTGGGAGTCGGCGGCGATCACGATGTACCTGGGCGAGGTGTTCGGGGTCGAGAAAAACCTCTACCCCGCACCGGGGCCGAAGCGCGGCGAGGCGATGAAGTGGATCACCTGGGCCAATGTCACCCTCGGTGACGCGGTGGGGCGCTGGCTGCGCAACACTTCCGACTGGACCCCGGCCGAGCAACACAACGCCAAGGCTGCCGAGGTGGCGCAGGCCGACATCCAGAACTGCCTGCGGATCCTCAACGAAGCGCTCGAAGGCAAGCAGTTCCTGCTGGGCGGGTACACGTTGGCAGACACGCACCTGAACTCCTTCATCGACTGGCTGCGTTTCATGAAGATGGACCTCTCGGCCTACGCCCACCTCAATGCCTGGAGCGAACGCTGCGCCGCACGACCGGCTTACGCCCGGGCGATGACCGGCGGTTGAGCGGATGTGAGAGTCTTTCTGCGGCGCGGCCAGGTCACGCCGCGGCTGCCGGCTCGTCGAGTGTCGCGGCATCGGCGTGCAACTGTTGCAGCGCAAGCACGGTCATCAACGCAGGCGCCAGCGTGGCGTTGCCGGGGTTCGCTTGTGCGGCGGCTACCTCGGGCACCAGTGCGCGTACCCGCTCGGCCAGTGCGCGCAGGCCCGCGCCATCGAGCCCGCGCGCGACTTGCAGCGCGTCGCCGGCCCAGACGCGCGGCAGCCGCGCGAGCCCGTGGTGCAGCAGCTGCGCCAAATGCTGACGCAAAGCTTCGAGGTGGCGCGCACAGGGGTCATCGCTTTGATGCTGGGCCATGCCGAGCGGCAGCGCGGCCAGCGCCCCAGCCGCATGGGCGAAGTCGGGCACGACGACGCTGTCGCAGGCGACCGCCCAGGGTTCGATGCACGGCAGGCCGTGGTCCCAGCTCAGCACACCCGCCACATGGCGCAGCGCACCCAGACGCCCCGACAACGCCGCGGCGATGGCGTCGAGCGCATGCGGCGCATGGCGCTCGTGCGCACGCTGCAGCAGCAATGCCTGTCCCTGCGCATCGCGCAGCACGGCCTGCACGCATTGCGCGTTTGCGTCGTAGGCGAGTTGCTCCGCCGCGGCCGGGCTGAAGACGATGTAGCGGCGAGCTGCGTGGCGCGCTTGCAGCGCGGCGTTGGGGTGGGCGTGATGCTCCGCCAGCAGTGCCGCCACGCTGTCGAAGCGAACCGGGCTGCCGAGCTGGCCCCAGTCGGCGGACTGCGGCAGCACGCTGTTTTGCGAACTGCGCGCGCGCGCGATGCGCAGGCTGCCATCGGGCCGGCGCGCAGCGTGCTGCGCGAGCAGCTGGCCTTGTGCCAGGGCTTCCAGGCGCACGCCGGGCGCCAGGCGCTCGGCGGCGCGCAACGCCGGCTCATCGGAGAGCTTCGCATCGGGCACCTGCCAATCGTGGGCGAGCACCAGGCGCGTGCCGGTGTCGACATCGGCCATCACGAGCGTCGTGCGGCGCGCCTCGCCGTCGCGCCGCGTGCGTGCGCCCAGGCACATCAGGCGCAGGCGGTCGAGCGCGGTTTCACCGGCCTGGCCGACGCCGAGGATCGCGCCCGCCTGCCCGGGCTGGCCGCCGGCCGTGACGCGCAGCGCCAGCTCGGCCAACAGGTCCACGCCGTCGGCGGGCTGGTACAAGGCACTGCGTTTGGCGTAGGCCTCGCTCCAGGTTTCGACGTCGGCGATCAGCAGCGCGAGCCACGCCGCGTCGGCACATGCTGTGCGTGCCGATGACAGGCTCTGCATCAACGCCGTCGCGCCCTGGGCGACGCCGTGCCTGACGATCGTTTCGACGAGATGTCGATAGGGCGCGGGGTCGATGGCATGGCGCTGGCCCGGGGCGCCCAAGCGCACGCTGACTTGTGCTGAGGCGGCATCGTGCGCATCAGCCGCGCGGAAGGCCCAGAGGCCGAGCGCCACATGCTCGCAGGCCGCCGCGCGCAGGCAATCGCAGCGGGCGGCTTCGAGCGCGGCGCCGGCCCAGAAGCGCACTGTGGCGCTGGGCAAGCGCGCGGTGTCGCAGGGCTCTCCGCTGGAGCGGCGACGCAGTTCCATGCTCATGCCTTCGTCGTGCAACTGGCGGGCCAGCGCGAGCAGCGCCGCGGGGACCACGCGGGCCAACGCTTCGTCGCTCGCCGTGGCCACGGCGGCCGCGACAGGCGCGTCGGCGGCGACGCCGGTCGCGCCCTGCTCGCGGTAGGCGAGCGCTGCGATCACACGATGCCGGCACACGCCGGCCGCGCCGCAACTGCACTGCGCGTCCTGGATCGTCACGCCGGCTGGCCAACGGCAGCTCATGCCGTCATCGAACGTCGCTTCCAGCAGGCCCTGCGCATCGACAGCGAGGCGCGGCCGATAGCCGCCCGCCAGCTCGCGCACGGCGCGCTTGACGATGCCGGCGTTGGCCGCGTGCGACAAGGCCTCAGGCGACAGGTGCAGCAGATCGTCGCGCGGCGTCACTTCAACTTCTCAGCCAGCCAGGCCGCCAACTGCCCGGGCGTCATCGCGCCCACATGCGCGCCGGCCTCCACCAGCTTGCCGGCGAGCTCGCGGTCGAACACCGGGTCGGCGCGCTCGTCGAGGGCGGCCAGGCCGAGCACGGTGCTGCCTTGTGCCACCAGGGCGCGCACATGGGCGAGCAACACATGCTCGGACATGCCTTCGTAGAAGTCGCTGACGATGACGACGATCGCGCGCCGCGGCGCGACAATGCGTTCGGCCGCGTAGCCCACCGCCTTGCCGATGAAGGTGCCGCCGCCGAGCTGCACGCCCATCAGCACCTCGACCGGGTCGGCGATCGTCTCGCTCAGATCGACCACGTCGGTGTCGAAGGCGATCAGGTGCGTCTTCACGCCCGGCAGTCCCCACAGGCAGGCCGCGGTGACGGCCGAATGAATCACCGAGCCGAGCATGCTGCCGCTCTGGTCCACCAGCAGGAACACCTGCCAGGGCTCGAGCACGCGGCGCGTGTTGACGTGGAACAGCGGTCGCTGGATCACCAGGCGACTGCTGCGCACGTCGTAGTGGCGCAGGTTGCGCGTGAGCGTCTGGCGCGCGGCGAACTGATTGGCCGCGCCGCGCAGGCTCAGCTGTTGCGGCTTGCGCGTGCCGGAAAACGCGCGCTGCACCTGCTTGGCGAGTTTCTCGATCAGCTCGCGCACCACCTTCTCGACCAGCTTGCGCGCCATCGCCAGCACCTGCGGGTTCATCAGGTGCTTGGTGCGCATCACGGCTTGCAGCAAGGCGGGATTGGGTGTGGCGCGTTCGAGCACCTCGAGGTTCGTCACCACTTCGTCGATGCCGTAGCGCTCGATCGCGTCGCGCTCCAGGCGTTCGATGGTCTCCTTGGGGAACAGCTCGTGGATGCGGTTGATCCACTCGGGCACGCTGAGCTGCGAGGCTTCGCTGCCGCCGTGGCGGTCGAGGGTGTCGCTCGGGTTGGCGGGGTTCTGCGCCGCGTCGTCGCGACCGTAGAGCCAGGCCAGTGCGCGATCCATCGCGGGCCCTGCGCCAGCACCGGCGCCGAGGTTGGCCGCACCGGCTTCGCCGAGCAGCAGGCGCCAGCGCTCGGCGGTGTCGAGTTCCGGCAGCGGCTTCATGGCAAGACGCCGAAGGTCTTGGCCCAGGCGAGCGCCTGGGCCTCGATGCGCCTGGCATCGAGCAGCGCTTGCGTGCCGTCGCGCAGGTTCAGCAACCGCTGCTGCTCACCCGCGGTCAGACCGAGCAGCCGGGCCACGTGCGCGGCCAGCGCGCCGCGCTCGCGTGGCGGGAACCAGCCAAACGCGCCGCGCAACGCTGGCAGCGCAACGAGAAAGTCTTCGATGCCCATGTTGTCCAGTGCCGCGTGCACCGCACGAACGATGCCGTCGGACTCGCTGGCCAGCGCGCGGGCGCAGGAGAACAGGCCGTAGAGAAAGTCGCCGAGCGCGTCGCGCGCAGGCATTGCACGCGTGAGCGCCACGACTTCGCCGTGTGCCGCCTGCCCATCGCCGCCTGCGAGTGCGTGGTGCTGGCAGGCCACGCCGAGCGCTGCACCGCGCAGCGCCGGCGGCTTGGATGCGGCGCGTGCAAGCCGCGCCAGTGTTTGCTGCACGAAGGCACTGTCGAGGGCAGGCAGGTCGAGTCGCAGCAAGGTGTCGAACACGGCGGCCGCGCGCACATCGGCTTCGATCAGCTCCGCGCTGCCCATACCGTCGCGCCCGTCGAGCAGCCAGAGCAGGCGCTCGGCCAGCAGCGCCAGCGTGCCTTCGAGCAGCGCGCGCGGATCGTCGCCCCAGAAGCCGGCCTGGACCATCGCGGCGAGGGATTGCGCGGCGCTCGCGAGCGCGCCATGGTCGTGTGTCTCTCCAATGCCGCGGCGCAACTGCTCGGCGAGGTCCTGGCCCATGTCAAGCAGGCCGGCGCGGATGGCCTGCATCAGGCAGCGGGTGAGCACACCCGCGTCGCCGCCTGCTTCGCCGACCTGGTGCAGCAGACACTGGCGCGCCGCCGACTCGAGCGTGGCGCCATGCACGGCCGCTTCGATCAGGTCGGGGAACCAGCGCTCGTTCTGCTGCACGCGCCAGTGCTCTTCGAAGTTCAGATCGCGGGCTAGCCCGCGCGCGGCTTGCGGCGCCCGGGTCTCGGCGAGCACGACGCCGCCGACCCCCAGGCAACGCAATTGCCACAGTGCATGGGCGCGCGGTGCGTCCTCGGCGCGGCGCCGGTCGAGCACGACCCTGCGTGCTTCGCGGTCGACCTGCAGATCGCAGGCGGCCAGGCGGTCGCGCACGTCGTGCAGCAAGGGCGGCAGCGGCGTGTCGCTGTGCAGGCGGCCTGCGCCGTCGCCGGTCAATGCGAGCAAGGCTTCGCGCAACACCGGATGGTGCTGTGCATGCAGAAGCCGCGAGTCGCTCCATGGCGCCGGAGTAGGCAGCGCTTCCTTGATGACGGCCGACTGCAATGCGTCGAGCAGATCGATTCGCAGCGGCGACGCATGCCCGCGCAGGCGAGACAAGGCCATGCTCGCCTGCTCGAAGGCCATGAGATCGGCCGTGGACAGCGCCACCTGCGCGCGGCGAAGGCGCGACACCATCCTGGCCATCGCACGCTCGCCCGCACTGCGCAGGCCATGCTGCCAGGCCCACTGGTAGAACATCGGCGAGGGCATGCCGGCCGCGTAGCCGCCGAGCGCGTCGACCTGCCGGTACTCGAAGGGCACGAGGTAGCAGCCGGCGGCGCGCTCGTCGCGGGGTTGCGGCACGTCGGGCCGGGTGGCACCGGCGCCGGCGAGCGCGGCGCGCTCGAGCGCGGGCTTGTGCCAGCCGCCGCACACGACGAGCACGCGCTCGTAGGTGGCCGCAGCCCAGGTCAGCCACTGCGCCATGTGCTGCTCGCGCGCCTGGTCCTGCTCGGTGCCGGGCTCGTCGCCGCGCAGCTCGGCGAAATAGAGGTCGAGGCGCTGCGCAAGGTCTTGCGGCGGCGCGTCGGCGGGCAAGGACTCGAACAGGTGGTCCCACAGCGCGTCGTCGCTGTCGCAATCGAAGCGGCGGCACAGCTGCGCCGTGACCTCGGCGTAGCGCGAGCGCCCCGGGGCCTGCCCCGCGCTGCGGCGTTGCGCATCCGGCAGGGTGCGATAGCGCCAATGTGGCAGGTCGATGAAGTGCAGCGCCGCGCCGGCGGCATGGCCGGCGCGCAAGGCCACCCACTCGGGCGAGTAGTCGAGCAGCGGAAACCAGCACTGCGCGGGCTGCTGTTCTTCGTTGGCGTAGCTGTACAGCGCCAGCGGCAGCTCGTGATCGAGCAGCAGCTCGCCGATGCGCGGATTGAAGTCGCTCGGGCCTTCGACCAGCACGGCCTGCGGTGCGTCGTCGGCGATGGTCTGCGCCACCAGCCGCGCGCACGCGGGGCTGTGATGGCGCACGCCGATGATGCGAATGGCGGCCATGTGCGGGTCAGACGGGCCGGGCTGCGCTCACTCGGGCAGCAGATGCCGCGCGGCGTGGAACGCCTTCCAGTGCTCGCCCTTGCGGCGGCTGGCGCGCTGCTCGATGTAGCGCCTGACCTTCTTCAGGTCTTCGGCGTTGTCCTTGGCCGCGGCGCCGGCCAGTGCCTCGACGATGTCGGCCGGCTGGCCGGCGTCGCCCCGCAGGTAGTGGCCGCGCAGCGTGACCGCGTGCGCCACGCTCACCGCTTCGGCAGTGCTGACGACGGTGGACAGGCGCTCGCCGGCGTTGCCGTCCTTGTCGAGACCGGTGCGCAGCTCGCGGAAGGTGGTGACCAGCACTTCGAGCACGTCGTCGCAGGGTTGCACCTGCAATGCGTCGTGCGCCAGCAACCGCGACAGCTCCGATTTCACGAGAGCGAGCTCTTCGTCGTAATCGGCGATCGGGAACACGGTCTCGAACGAGAAGCGGCGCTTGAGCGCGGCCGACATCTCGTTGACGCCGCGGTCGCGCGTGTTGGCGGTGGCGATCAGGTTGAAGCCGGGCGCGGCGAAGACGGCGTTGTCGTCGGCGAGCTCGGGCACCATCAGCAGGCGCTCGGACAGGATCGACAGCAAGCCGTCCTGCACCTCGGGCGGGCAGCGTGTGATCTCTTCGAAGCGGACGATGCGGCCTTCGCACAGCGCCCGGTACAGCGGCGAAGGCACGAGCGCGCGGGGGGTCGGGCCCTCGTTGAGCAGCAGCGCGTAGTTCCAGCCGTACTTGATCTGGTCTTCGGTGGTGGCGGCGCTGCCCTGGATCGTGAGCGTGCTGGAGCCGCACACCGCCGCGGCCAGCAGCTCCGACAACAGGCTCTTGGCGGTGCCCGGCTCACCCACCAGCAGCAGCGCCCGGTTCGACGCCAGCGTGACCATCGCACGCTCGAGCAGGCTGGGCGCGCAGACGATCTTGCGCCGCACGCCGGGGCCGCCGCCGATGAACTGCATCACCGCCTTCATCGACATCCGCCAGCCCGGCGGCACCGGCCCCTTGTCGCTGCGCGCGAGCTGCGCCAGTTCGTCGGCGTAGAGCTGCTCGGCGGGCGGCCGCTGCACGCGGGCGGTGGATGGCGTGACGCTCATTTCGCGGGCTCCTTGAAAGGCGCCAGCATCTCCGCGTCGCGCAACACCTCGCTGGCAATGATGGGGTCGAGGTGCGCGAAGTTCATGTGGCCGTCCTTGTCGTAGCTGCCGACTTGCCGCAGCACGATCTTCGGGATGCGTTGTTTGGGCTCGAAGCTCAGGTCGCCGACCACGGTGCCGGGGTCGAGTTCGAGAGTGACTTCGATGCCATCGCCCACACGCTTGCTGAACCAGCCGACCCAGCCTGCGTCTTGCGCCTGGCCGCGCTCCCAGCCCCGGTTGACCAGGCCCATCACGCTGCCGGTGGCCACGGTCTTGGTCTCGTAGCGCTTGATTTCGCTGCTCTTCAACTCCTCGGGCGTCAGCGGGTAGGTCTCGCGGCCGAGTTGCTTGAAGGGCTGCAGGGTTTCGTAGTCGGCAAAGATCTGGCCGAAGGCGGCCTGCATGCTCTGCGGCATTTCCAGCACGTGGACGATGCCCACGCTGGCGTCGTCGGCGAGCGTGGTCTCTTGATCGGTCTCGTCGGCCAGTGTCCAGTCCTCGGCGACCCGAAAGCCGCGCACGATGCGGCCCTGTGGGTCGTACACACCCCAGACCACGCGCGCGGCCAGGTGGCGCATCAAAGGATGCTCAAGGAAAAACAGCCGAAAGTCAGTGGCCGACCAGCGGCGGCGCTCGACCATGCTCATCTCGAGCCGGATCACCTGCAGGCTGGCAACCGCCTTGGCGTCCTTCTTCATCTGCTTGTAGCGCTCGGTCGCGGCCTCGGCCAGCGCCGCGTCGTCGCTCTTCACTGGCTTGGGCAGGTCCTTGAGCCGCGCGCCCTGCGCGTCCTTGACGAAGGGCTTGAGCGTTTCATCGAAGCTCACGAAGAACTGGCGCGGCCCGAAGTCCAGCGCCAGCGTGCCGCGTTCGTCGAGACCGAGGTCGGGCACCAGGCGGTCGGCCAGTTCGGCGGGCGTGAAGCCGCGGACCTCGGCCACCGCGGCGATCTTCTCCCTGGCGCGGTCCTGCAGGGCCTTGAACTTCACCTTGCCGGCGATGCCGTTGAGGTGCATCAGCGCCACGTCGCTGCCGATGGCGGCGAGCAGGTCGAGGCCGGTCACCGCGCGCTGGTGCGCCGACTCGCCCGGCCATTCGCGAATCCGCGGCGCGAGACGGCGCGCGGTTTCGTCGTCGCCCAACAGACCCAAGGCGGTGAATGCCCAACCGTCCTTGCTCGGTGCGGCCGCGGCGATCCAGGCCTCGAACAAGTCCCAGGCGAATTCGGCCAGCGAGGCAGGCGTGCAGGCTTCGCGCACCAGCGCGAGTCCGGCATACGGCGCTTCGAGCTTGCTGATGGCCAGCATGCTGCCGATGTGCTCGATGGCCGTCGCCGGCAATGCCTCGCCGCTGTCGCGCAGGACCGGTCGGCGGAAGGACGGGGCGACAAAGAAGTTGGGCAGCTTGGGCATGCGCGTGGGCAGCACGAGCAGCGGGTCGGCGTCGAGCAGGGCCTGCAGGGCCTGCGGCATGTCGGCGCCGTAGGCAGCGGCGCAATCACGTGCCCGTGCCTCAAAGCCGTTGTTGACGAGCCAGCGCACCCCGAACTGCGCGTCGTCGCGCTCGGCCTTGTTCTTGCCGAAGGCCAGTGGCAACGCGGCTGTCAGCGCGGTGATGGCATGGGCGCGCAGCCACGCGATGGCAGGGGCCTTCGCCTTCTTGAGATTGCGCAGTGCGTGCAGGGCGGTCGGCACGATGCGGGCGCTGTCCACCGGCAGCGCCACGCTCAGCCCCTCGTCGGGATGGGCCTGAACGAAGCTCGTCAGGCCAGGCAGCGCCGCCTCGCCGTGCTTGGCGAGGACAGCGTTCACCGGGGCGCTGGTGTCGCTCCAGGTGTACCAGTACTTGGCGGGGTAGCTGTTCCACAGGGCGAGTCCGGCCGCATCGGGGAATAGCAGCACGACCTCCGGCGACTCGCCGTAGAAATATGGCTTCGTGAGCTTGATGTCATCCGGCCGAAGCGTTGCACCCGCCATCACCCGCGCCTGGCCGGCGGGCGTGACCTGCAACTCGTTCAGCGCGTACTCCGTGGGGCTCGGCAGGCGCTGGGCTCGGTAGGGGTTCACCTTGTAGGCGGCGTGGCGCGCTTTCTCGTCGGGTGTCCACGCGATGCGCTCGGGTGTGGCTTGCGCGGCGACCTCGAGCGTGGGCAACTCCGATGCGCGCGCCTTGCGCAGCCACGGCGGTTCTCGCAGCAGCGGCGGCAGTTGCTCCGGTTCGGCCTCGGCGCTTTGCAGCGCCTGCAGCAGGCCCTGGAAACGTTCTCTGTCGCCGGCGCTCAGCGCAGGCAATGCTTGCGCCAGCGCATCGGGCTCGCGCAAGGCGAGGCGCACCGCCCAGCCCTCGGCGAGCCGTGAGCGCGTGGCCAATGCATGCTCGACCACCGTCTTCAACACCGCAGCGGGGTAACGCTCGGACAACTTGTCGAGCGCGCCGCGCGCTTCCTTGCGTTCGATCAGCTCGGCGAGCAAGGCGAGCAGCTGCGGCTCGTGCATGCGCGAGATGAGCGTCAGGAGTTTCTCGCTGCTGTCGCGGTCGGGTGCCCGGCGCAGCGCCTGGGCCAGCAGGTCGAAGGCCGCACTGCCATGCAGGTGGACCTGCAGCAGCAGCGGCCCTTCGAGCTGGGAGTAGTAGGTCATCTGCCTCAGGTAGGCCTGCGCGGCGTCGAGCGGCAGCGCACATCCCCTGAGCATGAAGTAGTCGTCGCCCGGCCCGTCGGCGATGCTCGCCAGCGCCCAGTCGGTGCGATGGGGGCAGAGCGCGGCACGCACGCGGCGATCGAGCGGCGTAGCGCCCGCCTGCCGCTCCAGCGTCGCGATCGCGGCATCATGTTCGGCGTCGTTGCTCGCGGCGATCGCATGCCGAAGCGGATCGAGCAGCGAACTGACGATGCCGACGAAGCGATAGTCGATCGGCGCCAGCCGCACCATGTCGAGCGCGACCTCGATCATGAAGGGCAGCCCGTGCAGCGCGCTGCCCACCCAGGCTGCCCACTTCACGCCGTATTGGCTGTAGTAGCTGTACTGGACCGCCGGTGGCTCCTTCAGCTGCGCCACGGACGCCTGCGCACAGAATTCGAGCCAGAACTCGTGATCCGCGCGCCCCAGATGTTGAGGCTGTATGTGCTCCGCGCTGCCCTGCGCGCCCCAATAGACCCAGTTGCGACCCGCCGCCGCGGCCAGCTCGGACAAGCGAGTGGCGGTGTAGCCATGGTGCCTGTCGTCGACAAACGCGATCGGTTTGGCGAGCAGCGCCTTGCCGTCGGTCGGCGGCGGTGCATGGATGCCGCGGACGATCGGCAGCGCGCGGCGCAGCTCATCGGTCCACTGGAAGCCGCCCTCGGGCCACGCGATGGTCTCCGTAGCGGTGGTTGCAGGCGCGACGGTGGCCACCTTGACGGCTGGCGCTGCGGGTGGTGATGGCGGGGCGGCCGGCGCGCTGACGGCCGCGAGCTTGGCGCCCGCGGCGGTGCCGACATCGACGTACCCCTTGCCGGTCTTTTCCTTGACCAGCGTGTCGTGTTCCTTCTGCGCCGCCGCGGCGCTGCCGAAGGTCTTGGTTTTGGTTTGCCCGCTGGTGCCGATGCGGCCGAAGCGCACCGTGAGGTCGCACTCGGCGAGCTCCACTTCCCAGAACTTGCTCGACGTGCCTTCGATCAACTCGAATCGCCGCATCGCGATGCCCTCCCTTGGATTCGCGCCCCGGAGCGAACTATATCGGCCCTACCGTCAGGCTTGGCGTGATGCAAGACGCCTTGGCGTGGCCGAGCGATTGAAGTTCAGCAATATGGATCGCGGGGCTCGTCCCGAGCATCCCGATCTGAAGGGCCGGCTGGCTTTCTATGAAGGACTTCAGTCGGCCATCCTCAGGGAATTGACAGGATCACGTTGCCCACGACGCGTCCGGACTCGACGAATTCGTGCGCCGTCGCGATCTGTGCGAGCGGGAGGCGTTCGGCGATGTTGTGCGTCAGACACTGCTTGCGCAGCAGCCGGGCGAGCGTGTCCTGTGCCGCGGCGCGGTCGTCGTCGCCCAAGTGGTAGACGATGAAGAAGTGCAACGTGAGATTGCGCGCGATCAGCGGAAAGAACGGCAGGCTGAATTCGGGCGCACCGCTGCCGTAGATGACCGCCTCGCCGCCGGGTCGCAGTAACTCGGCATCGAGCACGCCGTTGGCGGCGATGTCTACTTCGATCACCCGATCAATGCCCGCGCCGCCGGTCAGCGAGCGCACCCGGGCCGCCATGTCCTCGCGGCGATAGTCGATGGCCGCATCTGCGCCAGCCTGCACCGCAAGCGCCGCCTTTTGCGGGCTGCTGACCGACGCGAGAACCTGCCGCGCACCGAGTAGACGCGCGAACTGCACCGCGTAGTGCCCCACAGCTCCCGCGCCGCCGGCAACCAGCACCACCTTGCCACGCACGCCACCGTGACTCTGCACCGCGTGCAGTGCGGTTAGCGCAGGGATGCCCAAGCACGCGCCAGCCTCCATCTCGGTCCCTTCGGGAAGGGCCACCGCCTGGCGCGCTGGCAGCGTGACGTATTGTGCGGCGGTGCCGTTGGGCCGGCCCCACGCCGCGTTCCACACCCAGACTCTCTCGCCGATGCGCGCGCCCGGCACGCCGTCGCCGACACGATCGATCACGCCGGCACCGTCGCTGTGCGGCACGACCAGCGGGAACGGCATGGGGCTGTTGTGCCGCCCGGCGCGCGACTTCACGTCCGAAGGATTCACGCCCGAGCAGTGCAAGCGGACGCGCACCTCGCCGGGGCCGGGGGCCGGGTCGGGCCATTCACCAATGCTCAGCACGTCTCGTGCGGAACCGGTCTTCTCGTAGTAGGCGACTTGCATGGTCTCGATTGCCTCGTGAAGTTCCGCGGGCCGATAGTTTGTCGCAGCGAATCGCCGGGGGCGCGATCAGTTGGCGCGAACCTTCACGTATCGCCCGGGCGCCGGCTCGATCGGCTTGTGCAACGCATTGCCGAGCCGCGCGTGTGCCGGCACCGGCTTGCCGGCATGGGGTTTCAGCCACTTCATCCAGTGCGTCCACCAACTGCCCGGCACCGCCTGCGCCGACGCCAGCCATTGTTCGGGGTCATCACCCAAGGCGCCGTCGGTCCAGTAGCTGCGCTTGTTCTTCGATGGGGGGTTGATCACCCCGGCAATGTGGCCGCTGGCGCCGAGCACGAACTGCGGCTTGCCGCCCACCAGCTGCGTGCTGCGGTAGGCCGCGCGCCACGGCACGATGTGGTCGTCCTGGGTGGCCAGCACGTAGCTCGGCATGTCTATCTTGCCGAGATCGACGCGCGCGCCGCACATCGTCAACCGCTCTGGCACGCACAGGTTGTTCTCGAGGTACATGTTGCGCAGGTACCAGCAATACATCGGCCCGGGCAGGTTGGTGCTGTCGCCGTTCCAGTACAGCAGATCGAATGCATCGGGCGACTTGCCCTTGAGGTAGTTGTTGACCACGTAGGGCCAGATCAGGTCGTTGGCGCGCAGCGTCTGGAAGACGAAGCCCAGCTCCGCGCCCGGATAGATGCCGCCCTGGCCGATCGCCTGCTCGCGCTGCGAAACGCCCTGTTCGTCGATGAACACGCCGAGGTCGCCAGGCTCGCGAAAGTCGAGCATCGTGGTCAGCAAGGTGAGGCTCGCCACCGACTTGTCTGCGCGCCCGCGCAGCACCGCGACGGCCGACGACAGGATCGTGCCGCCCACGCACCAGCCCACCGCATTGACCTTGTCGGCGCCGCTGATCGCCCGTGCGACCTCGATCGCCTTCATCGCGCCCTGCTCGAGGTAGTCGTCCCAGGTGGTCTTGCCCAGTTCCGCGCCCGGGTTGCACCATGAGACGAGGAACACCGTCTGGCCCTGTTCACACGCGAAGCGGACGAAGGAGTTGTCGGGCTGCAGGTCGAGGATGTAGTACTTGTTGATGCACGGCGGCACGATCACCAACGGCCGCTGCGCCACCTGTTCGGTCAGCGGCGCGTACTGGATCAGCTGGAACAGCGCGTTCTCGAACACCACCGAGCCTTTGGACACCGCCACGTTGCGGCCGACTTCGAATGCGGTCTCGTCGGTGATCGAGATGCGGCCGCGTTTCAGGTCTTCGAGCAGGTTGTCCAGGCCGACCTTGACACTCTCGCCCTTGGTTTCGAGTGCGAGCTTGATCGCATCCGGGTTGGTCGCCGCGAAATTGGCCGGGCTCATGGCGTCGATGAACTGGCGCACGAAGAAGCGCGCCTTGTGCCTGGCCTTGGCGTCCAGGTCTGCTGCGCCGACCATGTCGTCGAGCAGGCGTGCATTGAGCAGGTAGCTCTGTTTGAGCACGCTGTACCACGGGTTGTCGCGCCATTCGTCGGCGTGGAAGCGGCGATCGCCGCGCTCCGGCGCGACCACCGGCTCGCTCGCCTGGCCGGCGGCCTTGGCCCACATGCCCATCCACAGTGCCATCTGTTGCTGCCAGTAGCGCGCCTGCAAATCCGGCAGCGACGGCCTCGGCACGTCCATGTTCCCGGTGGGCGCCTGGCCAGTCGCCGGCACACCGGTGAGGGCGTGCAACAGGCTCTGCCCGGACTTGAAAAGGCCTTGGACGAATTCGTCCGGCATGTTGAAAGGCGAGGTCATGTAGTTCCCCTGCGTCGGTCGCCGCCATACGAGCCATACGATACAGCGCGGGCCCCCACCAAAGGCGTCAATCGGGCTGCTCAAGGCAAGGTCAACTTTGCGGCAGGCCGCTCAGGCATGGCGTCGGGCGCTCACCGACCCACAGCGGCTGTTCTTGAGCAAGTGAAGCAGGCTCTCGAAGTTTTCACGCAGAGGTGGCTTCGACGACGGAGAAGCTTCCGGCGTCGAGAACGCGCTCGAGCCGCAACCCCGACGATTCGAGAAGCGCAGCGAACTCCTCGCGCGTTCGCTCGCGGCCGCCCGGACCGACGAGCATGTTCAGGTCGGAGAACTTCGCGTCGCGTCCTTCGTTGGCCGGCGCGATCACGCGC
>DASXQQ010000137.1:0-8556 GCA_036507085.1 Piscinibacter sp.
TGAGTGGTGTGGATATAGCCCGCGGTGCCGGCGACGGCCGGGTTGGCGCTGCGCCACTGCGTGGCACCGGCCACGTTGGTGAGCGTGATGCCGCTGTTCGTGCCGGCATCGAGCGAGGCGCTGTAGGTGACGATCAGACGCTGTGTCGGCGCAACGGCCGTCGCGGTGCTTTGCAGGTTGATCGTCAGCGTGCAGCTGGGCGCACCCGCGAAGCTGGTCGTGAAATCGGTGCCGCTCACGAGGTTGGCGGAGACCGGCGTCACGCCGTCGGCCTGGTACACCCGCGCGGCGATATTGGTCGGCGCCGCGGCGCACATGCCGCCGACCGGCGCGGTCGTCACGTTGGGCAGCACGTCGGACAGCGCGACGTTCCAGGCCGCGCCCGTGCCGGTGTTCTGCGCGTTCAGCGTGAAGCTTCCCGGCACGCCCAGGCGCATCGTGGCCGGGCCGCTCTTCTGCAAGGTCAGGCTGGGGGCGACGATGGTGATCGCGCCGCTCGCGCCCGGCGCACCGTTGGCCTGCGTGGTGTTGTCGTTGTCGACGCTGTTGTAGGTGTAGTTCGCCGTGTTGGTGAACTGCTTGCCGGCGGTGTTGTTCGTCGTGTCGTCGTTGAGGATCAGCACGACATCGACGATGAGCTGGTCGCCGGCCGGCACGTCGAGGCCGCCGGTGGCGGTGTCCTGCAGCACCAGGTTCGCGGCCGTGCCGCCGTTGGCGAGGGTCGCCCAGGTCCTGGCATTGGAGGCAAGGCGGGCGCTCGCGCTCAGGTAGCTGAGCGACACACCGGTGGTCGCGAGGCTGATGTCGTCCAGCACCCGCACGTCGTGCAGTGCGGTGGGCTGCGGCGTGGCCGGCAGGGTGATGCGGTAGGTGAAGGGCTGGCCGATGGCGGCGGTGGTCACCAGCGCCTGCTTCGCGAGCGCCGTGGCCGAGGCCGTGGTGAGCTGCACCGTGGCGACGCCGGTGGTGCCGTAGTCGCGGCGGTTGGCGGCGTTCGCATCGGAGGCGTCGAGCGAGTAGTAATGCTGCACCTGTGCCCGATTCGCCAGCACCATGCCCGCGCCGAGACTCGCGTCGGCCTGGGCCCGGTACACCAGGCGCAGGGTTTCGCCCGCAGGAATCGCATACTGGTTCGCGACGCCGGAGACGAAGTTCCAGGTGGCGACGCCGGTCGCGCTGCTGTAGGTGGGCGCCACGCTGGGCAGCGTCGTGCCGGCGTTGACCAGGCTCACGCTCACGGTGACCGGCGTGGCGTTGCGCATCCCGACCGGCAGGATGTCCTGCAGCTGCGTGTTGTAGGCCGGCGCGTTGCCCGTGTTGCGGATGTCGACCGTGTAGGTGACGGACTCGCCCGCGGCGAGCACGTTGTCGCCGCCGGCCGGCGCCGCGCTCTTGGAAACGGCGAGCACCGGTTGCCAGACGTTGATGGTCGCGTTCGCCGTTTTCGGTGCGGCTGCCACGCCGCCGATGGCGTAGTCGATCCTGGCGTCGTTGCGCAGCTGCTGCGTCGGCGGCAGCTGCGCCAGCGTGTTCACCACGCGGGCGCGGTACTGAATCACGAAGCCGTTGTTGGCGGCGTTGTTGTCGGCGGTGTTGGTGATGCTGCCGAAGCCGAAGCTCACCGTGTTGCCGCTGACCACCGGTCCGCTGAGGTCGCTGTACGTGAACGGCGCCGCGGACGAATACGGCGATGTCGCGTCGCCGTTGATGCTCACCACCGCGTCGAAGGCCATGCCCGCGGGCAGCGTGTCGGTGATCACGACGTTCTGTGTGATGCCCTCGCGCAGCGTCGCGGTGAGGGTGTAGACGACGGTGTCGCCTACGCGCAGCGTCGCGTCGCCGGAGGTGCTGGGTGCGGTGGTCCAGGAGTCGGAGACGACGGCCTTGGCGAGCGCCGTCGGATCGATGGCGGTGACCGTTGACGTGGCCGGGCCCGCGCAGTACGTGTTGGGCGCGGTCGTGTTCGGGCAGCCGGCGCCGTTGCGCTCGCCCGCCACGCCGCCGTTGAGCGAGGCCCAATCGGTGTAGGCACTGTTGATGATCGGCGTGCCGTTGGCTGACAGCACGTTGGCCCGGTAGCGCAGCACCAGCGTGGCGCCGACCGGGAGGTCGAGCAGGCCATCGCCGTTTCGCGCGCCCCAGGCCAGCGCGCCGCTCGGCAGCACGGTGGGCTGCGCCACGAAGCCGCTGACCGCGACGCCATTGATCGTGGCCGTGGCCGAGCCGGCCACCAGCGACAGGTTGGCCGGCAGGAAGTCCAGCACGTCGACGTCGTAGGCCGGTGCGGTGCCGTTGTTCCCGACCGTCACCGTGTACTGCAGCACGTCGCCGGCCACGGCCGGCGCACCGGCTGCCTTGCCGGCCGGTGCGGCGTAGCTCACGGCCTTGGTGATGGCCAGCGCCGGCTCGACCACGGTCATGTTGGCGGTGGTGGCGCCGCCACCGATGCCCTGCGTCCCGTTGTCGCCGTTGATCTTGTTGTAGGTGTACGAGGCGGTGTTCGTGAACGTCAGGCCGTTCCGGTTGGTCGAGGTGTTCTGCAGGACCACCGTGATCTCGATCACCGCCTGGCCTCCGGCCGGGATGTCGATGCCCGTCGCCGTGTCCTGGATGACGAGATTGGTCGCGCTGCCCGTGTTGGTGAGGCTCCAGCTGCCGCCCGAGACGACGTTCGCGCCGACGAACGCCAGGTTGGCGGCCGACGCTCCCAGGTTGTCGAGGATGCGCACGTCGTACAGCGGGACGTTCACCGGGGCCGCCGGCACCGTGATGCGGTACTTGAAGGGCTGGCCGATGGTGGCGCTGGCCTGGGTGTTCGCCTTGGCGAGCGCGCCGGGCGCGTTGATGCGGACCGCGGTGGCGTCGCCGGTGGCGCCGAGCAGCGACGGGCCGTTGACGTACGGGTTGTCGCTCACGCCGGACCACGCCGCGCCGAACTCGTCGGTGCCGGTGAGGCTGGCCTGGTTCAGCACGTTGGTGCCGTTGGCGAGGCCGGATGCCAGCGTGACGTCGAACTGCACCTGGTACTGGTGGTCCTTCAGCAGAGTGAGGCCGCTGATGGTGACCGACCCGGTGCCCTTCGAGCCGCCGGTCGGGTTGACGGCGAGCGTCACGCCGGCCGGCAAGTCGCTGCTGGCCAGCGCCAGCGACCCCGGCACGAACGCCGCGGTCGCGTTCGACACATCGAGCTCGTCGGTGATCGTGATGTTGTTGAGTCGAGGGAACGTGAAGTTCTGGATCTGCAGCGCGTAGCGCAGCCGGTCGCCGGGGAACGCGGTCGTCGCCACCGGGGTGCCGGTCGTCAGGTCGCCGACCGACTTGAGGAGGAAGTAGCCCTGGGTCGTCGACGTGACGGTGGCGGCGTCCTGGAAGTCGAGCACGCCCGGCGTGCCGTTGGTCAGGGTCCGGTTGTACTGGCGGCGGCCGGCGCTGGCGAGCGCGGCGCTGTACCACTGCGTGGCGCCCGCGACGTTGGTGAACGACAGCCCCTGTCCCACGCCGGCGTCGAGCCGCGCCTGGTAGTTGACGATCAGGCGCTGCGTCGGCGCGATCTTGGCCGCGGCCGACAGCGCGGTGAGACTGAGCTGGCAGCCGCTGTAGGTCACCGTGTAGTCGATGCCGGCGGCGAGCACACCCGACACCGGCGTCGTGCCGTCGGAGGCGAACACCCTGGCGGTCACCGTCGGCGCCGGATCGAAGGCGCACATGCCGGTGGGCAGCACGTCGGTGATGGTGGTGTTCCACGCATCGCTGGCGCCGGTGTTCTGCACGTTGAGCCTGAAGGGCACGGCCGTGCCGATGTTGACGTTCGTGACCGAGGCGCTCTTTTGCATCGTGAGGCCGGGCTCGACGATGGTCATCGGCGGCGAGATGCCCGACTGGCCCGGCAGCGGCGCGTAGTTCACGCCGTCGATCACGCGGCCGAACCACCACTTGGCGGTGTTGGTGAACGGCGTGCCCGCCACGTTGGCGGGCACGTTGTCGAGCACCACCGTCATCTGGATCTCGATCTGCGTGCCCGCCGCGATGTTGACCAGCGCCGGGTTGAAGTCGGATGAGAAGACGATGTGCTTGGTGGTGTCCGATGCCGGGATGCCCAGCGACGACATCGTCGCCGGCGTGGCGCCCAGCGTCAGCGCACCGATGGGCGTGCGCGTGCCGCCGTTGACCAGGAAAGCGGTGTTGCCGACGTAGGTGGCCGACGCGCCGAGCGCCGTGAGATCGTCGTAGATCGTGGCGTTGGACAGCGTGTTGGGCGACGGCTGGAAGAAGTACGTGCTCGTCGCCGGGTCGTACATCACCGGCACCGTGAGGGTGTAGGTGAAGGGCACGCCGATCGTGGCCGTCGGGCCTGGCGTCTGCTTCTGAACCGCTTCGATCGGGATGAAGAGGTCCTGGCAGGCGTTGTTGTTGCCGGGGGCGTAGTAGGCGCCGTTGGCGAACCAGATCTTCACCTGCGTGTTCGAGCAGGCCATGTTGCCGCTGTAGTACACGTTCTCGAAGATCACGAGACCCGTGGTTCCGTTGGCGAAGTTGATCGTCGATGTGAGGCCCTGCGGCCACTTCGCGGAGATCGGGAAGTTCTTGATTTCGCAGTGGTACTGGTCCGTGGCGTCGATGCTGATCGATGACGGCAGCGTCGCGGGCGTGATGGCCGGGTTGTTACCGTCGATGACGTAGAACCCGTTGATCACGGGGTAGTCGCGGCAGAAGGCGGTCCCCGCTTGGGCCACGGAAGTGCCGCCCAGCAGCAGCAGCAAGGCGAGCAGTAGGCCGACGCGATGGATCATCTTTCGAATACTGGTCACGAAACTGCTGTCTGTTGGATTGATTTGAGTTGGGAATTGGCAGCCCATTTGCTGCCCGGCGCCCGATCAGCGGTATTTCAAAGATCTGATTCAAATTACGCGGACGCAGCAATATCCCTGCTCAGCGCCCAGCGCAGCAAAATTCAGAAAAACACACGGGTCAAGCGTCAGCCGCTATGGCTTGAAAAGCGCCGGCAGTGAATCCATAGGTCTTGGTCCCAACTTTCGAATCTGTTGCCGGGCGCATCTTCGTGCTGGGTCGATGCGATCCCCTGCCCATCAAGCCGCCGGTCCCGCTACGGTGCCGGAGCATTGCGGATGACTTGCAACGAGTTGAAAAGGATGGGCTACACCGCATCACCGATGAGGTGTGAGCGCACGCTTTCAACGAATTGAGAAATTTCCCACGAGCCACGGAAACCGAAAGCACGGCCGATCCGATGCGCTGATCTCTCGAAAAGATCGCGCCGCTCATGGGAACTCCTCCCAAGTTTCCGGCCTGTTGTGGGCCTCTCCTGGCGCGAAAACGGCGCCCGAGCAATGTGGGATCGCGCGCTGGCGTTACTTTGTGATTTTTTTCACGGTAATCTGCAACACGAACACCACCGACACTTACGGGTCTGTGACGGTTCGTCGGCGCATCGCAACAAAACCCAGAATCTGGTTCGAAAAGGTGTGGCAGCATCGCACCAGCCTTTCAAGCCGGCCTGGTATTCATACTGACCGGAATCTGCTCCGAAACCTGTTTCGGCTGCTTCTTCGAAAACCTGGGTCTTCGCCGATCAAGGTATTTGCCCGTCATTGCCAATATGGACAGCTTTCACAAACTCCTCGTCGCTGCCGCCCTCGGTGCGCTGTCCTGCGCGGCCCTGGCGCAACAGGTGTCGAAGGAGCAGATCAAGGGGCTCGACGAGCAGGTGCAGGACATCAAGAAGGACGTGCTGGCCATCTCCTCCGAGCTGCAGCTTCTCGAGGAGAAGCTGTTGTACCCGTCCAACACGCAGGTGTCGCTGTTCGTGAGCCTCAAGGGCAACGGCAAGCTGCGCCTGGATGCGGTGCGGCTCAAGCTCGACGGCCAGGATGCCGCGAACCACATCTACACCTTCAAGGAACTCGAGGCGCTGCAAGGTGGCGGCGTCCAGCGCATCCACACCGGCAACGTCCGCACCGGCGAGCACTTCGCCGAGGTGACCCTGATCGGCAAGACGGGCGAGACCGACTTCCAGCAGGTCGCGACCTACAAATTCAAGAAGGCGGCGGAACCCAAGCTTCTTGAAATCGTCGTCGACCGCTCAGAATCGTCCGGCAAAGTTATTCAGTTCAAGGAATGACGGTTTGTGACCCGAAGATACCTTTGCCTCATCGGGCTGCTTTGCATCAGCCCGTTGGTATATTCGGCACCGCCGGCGGAAATGGCGCGCGCCAAGGATCTCTATTTGGGAGAGGCCTATTATCAGGCGGCGCAGGGCAATTATCTCGACGGCATCAGCCGCCTCGATACCGAGCTCTGGCAGTTTTACCATCTTGACGACCCGAAGCTGGACCCGCTTCACTACCAAGTCAACCAGGCCAACTTCTCGGTCGGTGATTTCGAGCTGTCCTACCGGATGCACCAGCGCGCGGGACGCGCCATGAAAGCGGTGCTCGACGGTAACGTTGACGAGCCGATTCGAAACGAAGCCGCCTGGCGGCTGGCGCGCATTTTCATGCAAAAGGGCGACGCGACCTCGGCGCTCGCCGCCATCGAAAGAATCAAGGGTCGCATTCCGGAAAAGATCAAGAACGAAGAACTTCTGCTGCGCGGGCAGATATACCTGCACGTCGGCCGGTTTCCGGAGGCGATCAAGATATTCCAGCAACTCAAGAGCGAAAATGGCTTTGAGGGTTATTCGAGCTACAACCTCGGCATCGCCTTGATCCAGAGCGGCCAGGAAGCCGCAGGCCTGACCGAACTGCAGAAGGCGGGCCTGCTCGCGTCGGATGACGAAGCGACCCTCGCGGTCCGCGACAAGGCGAATCTGCTGCTGGGCAACCACCTGATTTCCAGCGACAAACCGGCCCAGGCCAAGCAGTACCTCGACCGCGTGCGCGTGAGCGGCCCCTTCTCCAACAAGGCGTTGCTGAGCTCCGGCTGGGCCGATGCCGCCGAAGCCAAGTTCGACCGCGCCCTGGTGCCGTGGTCGACCCTGATCAAGCGCAACAGCACCGACAAGGCGGTCCAGGAAGGCCTGCTCGGCGCGCCCTACGCGTACAGCAAGCTCAAGCTGCATGGCCGGGCCGCGCAGCTCTACGCCGTGGCGCTGCAGAGCTTCGGCACCGAGCTCACCAAGCTGGAGGCCTCGCTCAAGAGCGTGCGCGACGGCAAGTTCCTCAAGGCGCTGGTGCGCGAAGAGTCGAAGCTGGACCGCAACTGGGTCGTGCGGCTGCGCGAACTGCCCGAGTCGCCCGAAACCTACTACCTGGTCGAGCTGATGGCCTCCGACGACTTCCAGGAGTCGCTGCAGAACTACTTCGACCTCGAGGAGCTCAGGAGAAAGCTCGCGGCGTGGACCGACTCGCTCGACGCGTTCGGCGAGATCATCGAGATGCGCGGCCGCTACTACGACGACGAGCTGCCCCCGGTCGACAAGCGCTTCAAGGCGCTCGACTCGCAGATGCGCCTGCGCATGGAGCAGCGCCAGACCCTGAACGAGCGGCTGCAAAAGCTCCTCACTGCACCGCGCCCCGATTTCCTGCAAACCGCCGACGAACGCGTGCTGCGCGAGCAGCTCGCGCAGCTGGACGAGAAGCTCAAGAACGACACCAGCGACGCCGGCGAGGCCGCACGCCAGCGCATCAAGCGGCTGCAGGGCGTGCTGCACTGGAACATCCACACGACATACAACGAGCGCCTCACGCACGCCTACACGCACCTGCACGAGCTCGATGCCGACGTGGAGGAGCTCAACGGCATCTATCGCTCGTTCGTCAGGTCGCGCCAGGCGGCGACGCAGAGCTACAAGGGCTACGACAAGCAGCTGGCCTCGCTGCGCCGCAGGGTGCAGGAGGCCCGGGGCAAGGTGTCCACGCTGATGGCGCGGCAAGGCAGCATCCTCGAAGCGATGGCGATCCAGGAGCTCGAGCAGCGCCGTACACGGCTCGAGGAGTACCAGATCCAGGCCCGCTTCGCACTCGCCGAGAGCTACGACCGCGCCAACAAGAGCCAGGAGGGCGAGGCGAAATGAGTCGTCCCCTGCGCCGCCTTTCCCTGCCTTGCCTGGTGGTCCTGGCCTCCTGTGCCTCGCACACCGCCGACACCACCGGCTCGATCAGCGAACTGCGCCGTACCAGCGCCGACCTCACGGACATCAAGATCGACGGCAGCACCGATCTCGCCATCCAGAGCTACCGTGAGTTCCTGGAGCGAACGCCGGAGGGCGGCATGACGCCCGAGGCGCTGCGGCGCCTGGCGGACCTGAAGGTCCAGAAGGAATACGGCACGCTCGAGGGCGTCAAGCGCAACCAGGAGAAGGCGGCACAGCGCGATGCCTCGAGCACGCCGGTCGTCGCCGCTGCCGCGGCCACGACCCTGCCCTCCCAGCCGACGGCGGGCGCCAAGCTGCTCGAGCAGCGCCCCGCGCCGAAGGCCGAACTGCTCGCCCGGGCGGGCAAGAAGACGGCGGCGAAGAAGAACGCCAAGGATCAGGCCCCCGCCAAGGAGTCGAGCCGCGACTTCGAGGCGCGCGCGATGCAAGCCGATGCCATCAAG
>DASXQQ010000138.1:0-1984 GCA_036507085.1 Piscinibacter sp.
CGCACCATCGCGCAGAAGTTGGGACCCCTGCTCGGGCAGACCGTCATCATCGACAACCGCGCCGGCGCCAATGGCGCGATCGCGAGCGAATACGTGGCTCGTGCCGCCCCCGACGGCCACACGCTGATGTTCGGCTACATCGCCACGCACGCCATGAACCCGGCGCTGCAGAAGCTGCGCTACGACCCGGTGGCCGACTTCGCACCGATCGGCCTCGTCGGCTATTCGCCGACGCTGATGGTCGCGAGCCCGGCCGTTGCGGTGAAGGACGTCAAGGACCTGGTGGCGCAGCTCAAGGCCAAGCCCGACAAGTACACCTACGCGTCGGCCGGCAACGGCACCGCGCCGCACTACGCGGCCGAGCTGTTCAAGCTCGCCACAGGCACCGTGATGACCGGCGCGCCGTACAAGGGCGCGGCGCCGGCCGTCAGCGACACGATCGGCGGCCAGACGCAGTTCATGTTCCCGAGCCTGTTCACCGCGCTGCCGCACGTGAAGTCCGGCAAGCTGCGCGCGCTGGCGGTCGCCGGGCCGAAGCGCTCGCACCTGCTGCCCGACGTGCCGACGCTGAAGGAGGCCGGGGTCGAGGGGGTCGAGGTGCAACAGTGGTACGGCTTCTTCGCGCCGGCCAAGACGCCCAAGCCGATCATCGACCAGCTCAACAAGGCGCTGAACCAGGTGCTCGCCGACAAGGAGATCACCAAGCGCATCGAGGACCATGGCGCCGACGTGGAGACGAGCACGCCCGAGCAATTCGGCACGCTGGTGAAGAGCGAGCTGGCGAAGTGGAGGGGCGTTGTGCAGCGGGCCAAGCTAACGGCCGACTGATGGCCCATCCCCGGAGCGGCTTCGCCGCTCCCCCTCAAGGGGGCGACGCCAGCGGCCCGGCAGAGCCGGCTCCGCGGCGTCCGCTTGGAACGAGTGTCTGCGCTACTTTCGCTGCTGTGTTGAAAGGAAGCTCGAGATGAATACCTCCCTGAACGATCTGCAGGCCTGGATCGGCCGCAGTGAGACGGTGCACGACCGGATCGGCGCCACGCCGGTGAAGGCACTCAATGCCACGCTTGACCATCCGGCGATGCCGGTGGAGGACGGCACCGCGCTGCCGCCGCTGTGGCACTGGCTGTACTTCCTGCCGCTGCACCAGCAAAGCGATATCGGCCTGGACGGGCATGCGAAGCGCGGTGGCTTCCTGCCGCCTGTTCCGCTGCCGCGGCGCATGTGGGCCGGCAGCCAGTTCGAGTTCCGCTCGCCGGTTCGTGTCGGCGACGCGGTCGAGCGCACGTCGACGATCGCCGACGTGTCGGCCAAGGAAGGCCGCACCGGCAAGCTCGTTTTCGTGAAGGTGCGGCACGAGCTGCGCTGCAACGGCTCGGCGGACCCGGCGATCGTCGAGTTCCACGACATCGTGTACCGCGAAGCCAAGCGGCCGGACGACGTGGAACCGCCGCCGCAGCACGCGGAGGCAAGCCCGGCATGGCAACGCGTGATCGTGCCCGACGACGTGCTGCTGTTCCGCTACTCGGCGCTCACCTTCAACGGCCACCGCATCCACTACGACCGCAAGTACGTGACCGAGGTCGAGGGCTACCCGGGGCTGATCGTGCATGGGCCGCTGATCGCGACGCTGCTGATGGACCTGGTGCGTCGCAACGCGCCGGACGCTGATGTCGCGACGTTCCGCTTCAGGGTCGTGCGACCGACCTTCGACCTGAACCCGTTCCGCGTCAACGGCCAGCTTCAAGACGACGGCAAGACCCTCAAGCTGTGGGCGCAGGACCATGAGGGTTGGCTGACGATGGACGCGGTGGCGGCCCTTCGCTGAGGAACGACGATGCAAGCGCTGAAGGGACTCACCGTCGTCACGCTCGAGCACGCGATCGCCGCGCCGTTCGCGACGCGCCAGCTCGCCGACTTGGGCGCACGCGTCATCAAGATCGAGCGCCCCGGCGTCGGGGACTTCGCCCGCGGCTACGACGCCCGG
>DASXQQ010000139.1:0-9849 GCA_036507085.1 Piscinibacter sp.
GTCGCAGGACGTGGTGATCGACGCCTACCGCACCGACCTGCTGGCGGCGAGCGAGCGCGGCCTCGGTTCGTCGCTGACCGTCCTCGGCTACCGGCTCGCGATGATCCTGTCGGGCGGCGTCGCCTTCATCTGGGTCGACCCCACGCAGGGCGGCGGCTGGACCTGGCCCGAGGTCTACCGCTTCATGGCGGCGTTGATGGTCGCGGCCGCGGTGCTCAGCGCGACGCTGATGCCGCGGCTCGAGCTCGCGCCGGTGCCGTCCAGCGTCGCGCGCCACGACGTGTTCGGCTTTCTCGCCGTGGTCGCGGCGGTCGCCCTCGGCTTCGTCGCGAGCGAGCGTTTCGGCCCACCGCTCGCGAACTGGCTGCTCGCGCCGCTGTTCAGTGGCAGCGCGATGCCCATCGGGCTGCAGGTCAAGTGGGCCGACCTGCTGGCGCTGATGCTCGGCATCGCATTCACGCTGCCGCTCGCCGCCTGGGCCGCACGCGCGGCGAAGTTCGAGACCCTGCTCGGCGGTCTGAGCAGCTACTTCTCGCAGACCGGCGCGGCGGCGTTCCTCGGCCTGATCGTGCTCTACAAGCTTGGCGACGCGTTCGCCGGGTCGCTGATGACGCCGTTCCTGTTGCAGGCGATGGCCTACAGCACCGCCGAGGTCGGCGTGGTCAACAAGATCATCGGCCTGTGGCTGACGATCGCCGGCGCGCTGATCGGTGGCGCGCTGATGATCCGGCTCGGCCTGTGGAGATCGCTGATGTTCTTCGGCGTGCTGCAGATGCTGAGCAACCTCGGCTTCTGGTGGCTCGCCGTGAGCGGCAAGGGCCTGCTGCCCGGCCTGACGATTCCGGCCTTCGACTGGGGCTTCGTCAAGCTCGTGCACGCCGCGCCGGTCGACGGCGGCTTGCTGATGGTGGTCGCCGCCGAGAACCTGACGGGCGGCATGGGCACCGCCGCCTTCCTCGCCTTCCTGATGAGCTTGTGCAACCACCGCTTCACGGCGACGCATTTCGCGCTGCTGTCGGCCTTTGCGTCGGTTGGTCGGGTCTGGGTCGGGCCGCTGGCGGGCGTGCTGGCCGAGTCGATCGGCTGGCCGACCTTCTTCGTCGTGTCCACGCTCACGGCGCTGCCGGCGCTGCTGATGCTTTGGTGGCTGCGCGCGCCGGTGCGCGCGCTCGAGCTCGACCCGAACGCGCCGCGGCTCGACGACTGAATGTCCGCCCCCACGTCGCTTCGCTCCTGCCCCCCGAGGGGGCGCTCAGCCGCCTCGAGGCGGCTCGGCGCCGGTTGAGCGCACCGGAACCGCAACCCCGCCGTCCGACTCACAGGCACTCATGAACCCCGCTGAATTCGACCCGCACGCCGGTTTCGAGCCCGACCCGTCGCTGTTGCTGCACGCGAGCGGCTGCCGCTGCGCGTTCCACTCGCGCCGACTCTTCACCGGCGCGCTGCTCGGCACCGGCGCGCTGCTCGCGCTGCCGGCGCTGGCCGACGGGGTGCAAATGGACGAGCGTTCGAGCCTCGCCAACCTGATCCCCGCCGAAGACATCGAGGCCGCCGCTTCGCGCCAGTACCGGCAGTTGCTGCAACAGGCCGCGCAACAGCGCGCGCTCGCGCCGCCCGACCATCCGCAGGTGGTGCGTTTGCGCGCCATCGCGCAACGGCTGATTCCGTTCACCACCGTGCCCAACCTCAAGTCGACGCCGCGCGCCGCGCAGTGGAAATGGGAAGTCAACCTGGTCGGCGGCAAGCAGATCAATGCCTTCTGCATGCCCGGCGGCAAGATCGCCTTCTTCTACGGCATCCTCGACCAGTTGAAGATGAGCGACGACGAGGTCGCGATGGTGATGGGCCACGAAATGGCCCACGCGCTGCGCGAACACGCTCGCGAACGCATGGGCAAGACGGCGGCGACCAGCGGGCTGATCGAACTCGGCTCGGCCCTGCTCGGTCTGGGCCAGGGCGGGCGCTACCTGGCCAACATGGGTGGCCAGTTGCTCACGCTGCGCTTCAGCCGCGACGACGAGTCCGAAGCCGACAAGGTCGGCCTCGACCTCGCCGCGCGCGCCGGCTACGACCCGCACGCCGGTGTGACGCTGTGGCAGAAGATGGTCGCGCAGAACAAGCGCACGCCGCCGCAATGGCTGTCGACCCACCCCGCGGGGGCGACGCGCATCCACGACATCGAAGCCAGTTTGCCGCTGGTCGAGCCGGTATACGCGCGGGCGCAGAAGCCGGCGCAGCACTTCGGGCCACCGAAGGCGAGCGAGCGGCGGCACGACAGCGAAGCTCAGGACGCGCCGACCAACTGAGCGGCTGTCACCGGACCAGCGTCGCGTCGTCACGACGCGAGGCCGAAGAAGCATCTGGTTACTTCGCGTCGTCTCCTACAGAATGGGGATGACGCCCCGCTCCCATCCCCACAACATGACGTCGACCCAATCCGAAGCGCAATGGCCGATCCTTCGCCGGGCCGCACGCACCGTGGTGGTGGTGGACGTCGTCGAGTCCGTTCGGCTGATCGAGCAGAACGAAGAAGACACCGTGCGCCGCTGGCAGGCGTTCGTCGGCGAAGTGGTGACCAAGCTGCTGCCGCAACACGGCGGCCGGCTGGTCAAGAGCCTGGGCGACGGGTTGATGGTCGAGTTCGAGGCGGTGCCTCCGGCCATTCAATGCGCGTTCGCCATGCAGCAATCGGTCCTTCAGCTCAACCAAGGCCGCCTCGAAAGCGAGCGGCTTTGCCTGCGCATCGGTGCGCACGCGGCCGACGTGATCATCGACGAACTCGATATCTACGGTAGCGGCGTCAACCTGGCCGCTCGCCTCACGACGTTGGCGGGACCCGGCGAAATCGTTGTGTCGGCAGAGGTGCGCGACCAACTGGTGCCAGGGCTGGATGCGGATGTCGAGGACCTGGGTGAATGCTTTCTCAAGCACTTTGCTCAGCCGATTCGCGCCTATCGCGTCGGTCCGACCGGCGACCGTCCAGTGGTTCCGCCGGGCGGTTCAAGCGCAGGCGACCTTCGTCCCACCATTGCAGTCATTCCATTCAGCAGCTACGCCGGCGCACCCGAGGCGGTTGGACTGGGCGACATCCTCGCGGACCAGGTGATTGCAGCGCTGTCGAAGAGCAATGCGATCAACGTGATCTCGCGACTGTCGACCACCGCGTTTCGAGACAGGATCCAGTCGATTGAAATGATCGGGCAGAGCCTGTCCGCAAATTTCATCGTCTCTGGCCGCTACTGGAAGTCCGGTTCGACGGTGCATGCCCTTGTGGAACTCGCCGATGCGAGGAACAGCCGCGTCATTTGGACGCAGACCTTAGCGGACACGGAGACGGCGGTATTGCAGACCGACAGCGAATTGGTGGCTGCTCTCGTTGACGGCATTTCGCAGGCGATCTTCTCGGTCGAGGTGGCAAGCGTCAGTAGCATTCCGCTTCCCAATCTTCAAAGTCATACGCTGCTGCTGGCCGCGATCAGCCTGCTCTATCGACTGTCCGTCAGAGACTTTGAACGAGCGCGCGCCGCACTCGAGACACTGAACGAGCGCGCTCCGCGCCACCCGAGTCCGCTGGCTTGGCTGGCGCGGTGGCATCTGTTTCGGGTCGTGCAAGGCTGGTCGGACAATCGCGAACGGGATGGAACGGCTGCCCTTTCGTATGCGAAACGCGCACTGGACCTGGACCCGGACTCTTCGTTGGCGCTCACGATGCTGGGCAACGTTCACACCAACTACCTGAGAGACCTGGAAGGCGCAGAGAGCCTGTATGACAAGGCGCTCTCGATCAACCCGAATGAATCACTGGCTTGGTTGCAGAAGGGCAACTGCCTTAGCTTTCGAGGTGATGGGCCTGCCGCGCTCGCGCATACCGAGAAGGCGGCAGATCTTTCGCCGCTCGATCCGTCGAGGCACTTCTATCTGAGCATCATGGCAAGCGCTGCGTTGTCGGCAGGCGCGTACGAAAGAGCGATTGCCGCGGCGAAATCATCGCTGCGGCTCAACAGTGACCATGTCTCCAGTCATCGGGTGCTCGCGATTGCCCAAGTGCTGACGGGCAGAGTCGATGAGGCACGACTCACGGTGAGGCAAATACTCGCCCTGGAACCTCACCTGACGGTCGCCGGTTTCATCGCTCGATCGCCGGGTGCGAGCTCGGGATTGGCCGAGACCTTTGGCAGCGCACTTCTCGCCGCGGGCTTGCCCTTGGGCGAGACCACATTTCGATAGGGAACATCAGGGAGGCTTCGATGAGCATTCTGGACGGCTGGGATGGCTGGGATGGGTGGGACGGTTGGGATGGATGGGATGGCTGGGGCAGCGGGTCCGGCAGCCGCGGTCCGCGTGGCAACAACGCAATGGCACTGTTGCGCAGCCGCGAGGCCGTCGTCGGGCCGTATGGGGGGTCTGGCCAGCTTCGGATGCCGCGGGGCACCGCAGACTTGCCGGAAGCACACGACACCGATGCGCTGATGTCCTGGTCTCGCGATGTGAGGCACCGAATCCTTCTCAACGAGTTGCTGTCGTCGGTTCAGTACGAGGCCAGCGTCGGGAGAGTGATGCTGGCACATGGCAATCAGCTGATTGCCGGCGTCAGTCGTCCGAACAGCAAGCTCTTTGAGGCGCAAGCGAACCTCGTGGAGGAATGGGCGATTCATCGTGCCGAGCGCGCTGCGGAAATCCTGGCTCAGCAAAAGCTCAATCTCGCGTTTTGGGACGCGATCGTGCCGCTCAACCCTCGGACGACGCCCTTCACGATCGAGCTGATCCTGCTGTCGGTCGCGTTCACGTCTCATGTCGTCCAACGCTTCAAGCACGAGCTCAATTGCCCACGACCGCGCGCCTACTCGCCGCGGATTCAACCCCTGCTGGCTGAGCCCGGGTATTCGGTGCTGCCAAGCGGACATGCCACCGAGTCGTTCATGCTGGCGGGTCTGCTGGCTTCGCTGATTCAACCCAAGAAGCAACAGCCACCTGCTCGCGCCGCCGAACAAAAGGCTTGGTTTGACGAGACCAGCCTTCAGATGCATCGGCTGGCCGCACGCATTGCAACCAATCGGGTCGTGGCCGGGATTCACTTTCCGGTGGACAACGCCGCAGGGCAGCTCTTGGGAGTGACGCTGGCGGAATTCATCGAGCACTGCGCACTGGGGTCACAGGGACGGGGGTGGATTCCTAGGGAGTTCCTTGGGACCCACGGGTTGCTGACAGGCCGCTTCGAGTTTGATCCGTTCGACCGGACGCAGTCCCTTGTTGAGCCGCGCGATGATTATGTGAAGACAAACCTCGACGCCCGTTCAGGGACGAAGGTCACCGCGCCAATCGAGATGATCGAATGGATATGGGGCAAGGCCCGGGCCGAGTGGGAGTAGCGGATGCTGCGCACCCTGTTTCAGTGGCTGCTCGCAGGCATGGGCCTCACCGCGCCGCAGGAGCCCCCCAAAGGCGGCACCGTGAGTCGATGGGAAAGGGTGAGCTCTGCCCGGGACAACGGTGCCGGGGTCGATCTGGCCGCATGGGTCGCGAATCCGGCAGGGTGCGTGGATCCCTATTGGCTTCTGGCGGAGAGGATGCAGTTCAGGGCCTTCAAGAATTCGATGTCGGCTCCTGGCCAGTCGCTTCCCGCCTTGGTGGAGATGATCAATTCGCCCGAGGTCGAATGGGAAACGAACACGGCTGAATCGTTGGAGAAGCGGAATTCCCGATTTGTTGCCCGCCGGATCAGTCGCACCGAACTGCCCGCCCTCATCAAGATGGTGACCGACCGCAAAGCGAAGCGGTTTCAGCTCGGCGCACCGCGCACGGCGGGACTCGATCAGTACGGAATGCCGCAGATCGAGTCTTCACCGCTTCACGAAGCGGCTCGACAGATTTACCTCGGCATCGTCGACGATGGCTTTCCGTTTGCACATCCGAACCTGGTGCGCCACGACGGCGCGGGCAGGCCGACTCCCATGCTCACATCGATATGGGACCAGACCGAGCGTGCGATCCGCACACCGTTTTGGAGTCCTGCAGACATCGGCTTGGGCCAGTTGTTGACCGATTCCGCGATGTGCAAGGCCTTCAATCAGTTCCCTCGTCGCAGCGGCGTCGATGAGACGGCCGTCTATGCCGCCACGCAATACAAGAGCAAGCAGCCCAGCGTGCCGCATGGAAGTGGCGTCACCCACCTGCTTGCCGGAAGGAACGTGGACTTGCCCGACGGATCGCGTCGCGATTCAAATTCAAAGCAGCCCGCCGGCGTCTTCTGTGTGCAACTGCCCGACGACCTCACGATCCAGGACACCGCCGGCGGCTGGCTGGGTTTCCATGCCTTGCTCGGCATACGCCACATCGTTCAGAGCGCCAAGGAACAGGCGGGCGACAAGACCTGGCACGCGATCATCAATCTCAGTTACGGCAGCATCGCCGGGCCGCACGACGGTACTTCCATGTTCGAAGAGGCGATGGAGGAAATATGCGGTCGTTTCAATGAGAACGCCGCAGGCAAGGTCGACATCGTGCTGGCGGCCGGAAACACGCGCGGCAAGAAGATTCATGCCGAGCGCACCCTCGCTCCCAACGCAAGCAACACGTTCCGCTTTCTTGCACCGCCGGACAACCCGCGGGAAAGCTATCTTGAATTGTGGATTCCCCAGCTTGCCGACGACGGCACGACACGGTTTTCGGCCTCGGATATCGAGGTGGAACTGGTCGCCCCGACCGGCGACGCGGTGAAGGCGACGGTCGGGCAGGCGCATGTGCTGAATCTTGTCTCGCCCGCGGACCCGTGCGCAGGGATCGTGTTTGCCCACCGCGTAGCACAGGGCGACAAAGGCACGATGCTGCTGCTGCTGTTGCGTCCGACGCAAGCCGGTGGACAGCCCGACCGAGCTCCCGCGGGGGTGTGGCAGCTTCGCGTGGCCAACCACAGCGCGTACACCGTCACGGTCCACGCTTGGGCCGAGCGCAACGACATGGTTGTTCGGCATCGTCGAACCCAGCAAGCCCGTTTCATCGAGGATCCGGACGATGCCGGCCATGTCAACGACGGTCGCACGCTCAGCAATGCGGCCGGCGGCGGCGGAGTCACTGTGGTCGGCGCGGTAAGGCAGTCCGACAAGGTCATGGCTGCCTATTCCGGCACCGACGCGACCCGTCCCAGCGTCAAGCCGGACTACTTCGCGGCGAGCGATGCCGGTGCAGCCATGCCGGGTGTGCTGATCGATGGCTTCTACAGTGGGACGACCGTTCGCATGTCCGGGACCAGCGTAGCGGCGCCATGGGTCGCGAGATGGATCGCACGTGGGCGACCCAGCAGCAGCAGGGAACCCGATGGCCCGCCGTCTGTTGTCGTCGGACCGCCAACCTATCGCACGATCGCCTCAACGATGGAGCCACCCGCCGGACCAATATCACCAGCGGGCGGGTAAGCGGCGAAGAAGTCTGACTCCTTCACCCGCGACCTCCAAGTAGCGTCCGTCCTGCAGGTCCTTCATCAAGCGGCTCACCATCTCGCGCGAGCAACCGACACGGTTCGCGATGTCTCGATGCGTCAGCCGCTGCAAGATGACGCGCGACCCATCCTCCTGCGGCACCGCCATCGACTCCAGCAACTGCACGACCCGCCCATACACGTCGAGCAACGCCATGCTGCGCGCGCTTTGCGTCGCCATCCGCGCCCGATGAATCACGCGACCCAGCAGCTCGAATGCGAACTCCGGATTCGCCGCGATGTGCTCGCGCAATGTCCGCCGCGTCACCACCGCGCACTCGGTCGCCTCGAGCGTGATCACTGACGCCGACCGCGGCCCGCCATCCAGGCTCATCTCGCCCAGATACTCCCCCGGCCCATACACTCCGTAGACGATCTCGCGATCGCGCTCGTCCGTGGAGAACGCCTTCACCCGCCCCGACAGCACGATGAACAGCGTGTCGCCGTGGTCGCCTTCCTGGATCAACAGGGTGCCCTTGCGATAGCGGCGCGGCTCGCCGCGGGCGGCGAGGGTGCGCAGCGAGTCGGGCAGTGGTGCGGGATTACCGGTGACTCCGGCGTCGGCAGGCATGGCGTGCAGTGAGTCTCGCGGCCCGCGCCGACGGGCCCGGGCACCGCGAAAACTCTAGCACGCCGCTTCGCTGCGTCCGGCGCGCGTCGCGAGCGCGCTCAATGCACCGCGCTGCACTCCACCCCGCCCGCGAGCGCCTTCATCGCCGGTGTGATCGGCGGCAGCGTCGCCACGCGGCCGAGGAGCTCGCGGATGCTGCCGGTCTGTGTCTTGGTGCGAATGCTGGTGATGTGCGAGCGCACGGTGGAGATCGCCACGCCATGCGCGCGCGCCACTTCCTTGGGCTTCATGCCGGCGCCGAGATCCTTCAGCACGGTCATCTCGGTCGCGGTCAGGCCGTGGCTGCGGGCGTAGAAGTCGAGCGTCAGCGTCTCGGCGCGGCGTCGCTTGCCGAACACCAGCAGCGCGAGCGCGTCGTCGGGCTCGTCGGCGCCGGCCAGCATCGGCACCGCGGCCACCGAGACGGCGCCGCCGTCGCGGCCGAGGCTGAACAGCTTGCGGCGGCCGCGTTGCGCATCGGCCAGCGCCGCGCGAAAGGCAGCCTGGTCGGTGGCGTGGCCGGCCTGCACGCAACCCTGGACCAGGCGCAGGCTCGCAGCGCCGTGCAGCGCGCTCATGCCGAGCTGGTTGCCATAGCGCAGCATGCCGCTGCCGTTGACGAGCAGCAGCCCGTAGTCGATTTCGTCCAGCACCCGCATCAGCAGCGACGCGTCGCCAATCGCTGCCGCAGCGTCGCCCCACCGCGGCGGCGCGGGACCCCGCGCCGCTTCGCCCCATTCGATCCATTGCGTCATGGTGTGCTCCCGTTGCTTTCCCTGGAACACAGCTTAGGCATCGCGCGTTGTCGAAATCGGTGAATCCGACCGGCGCCGCTGTGCGAAATTCACCTCGCGGTTACGCTCGGCGCCTCGACTCCCTCCGCCCGCCCATGTTCGACATCGCCGTTACCTGCCTCGTCATCACCGCCTTGCTCGCCTACGTGAACAACCGCTTCGTCGGCCTGCCGACGACGATCGGCGTGATGGTCACGGCGATGGTGCTGTCGTTCGCGCTGGTCGGCCTCGACGCGCTGGGCTTCAGTTCGCTGCGCGCCTACGAAGTCGCACTGCTCGAGTCGATCGACTTCTCCGACGTGTTGATGCAGGGCATGTTGTCGCTGCTGCTGTTCGCCGGCGCGCTGCATGTCGACCTGAGCGAGCTGCGGGCGCATCGCTGGCCGGTCGGCGTGCTCGCGGTGCTCGGCACCTCGCTGTCGACGCTGGTCGTCGGCCTCGGCCTGTGGTGGGTCCTGCCCTGGGTCGGCGTGACGCTGCCCTGGGTCTACTGCCTCATCTTCGGCGCGCTCATTTCGCCAACCGACCCGATCGCGGTGATGGGCATCCTCAAGTCCGCCGGCGCGCCGAAGAACCTCGAGCTGGTGATCGCCGGCGAATCGCTGTTCAACGACGGCGTCGGCGTGGTGCTGTTCGCGCTGCTGCTCTCGGTGCTGGCGAGCGGCGAGCCGCCGACGCTCGCCCATGGCGTGGGCGTGCTCGCGCGCGAGGCGGGCGGCGGCATCGTGTTCGGCCTGGCGATCGGCTACGCCGCATTCCGCCTGCTCAAGACCATCGACAACTACCAGGTCGAGGTGATGATCACGCTGGCGCTGGTGCTCGGCGGCTACGCGCTCGCCGCGAAACTGCATGTCTCGGGGCCGCTCGCGATGGTGGTGGCGGGCCTGCTGATCGGCAACCACGGGCGCGCGCTGGCGATGTCGGACACCACGCGCCACCACCTGGACATGTTCTGGGAGCTGCTCGACGAG
>DASXQQ010000140.1:0-8901 GCA_036507085.1 Piscinibacter sp.
CCAGCTGGTGCAGGCGCACGCCTGGTGGCGGCTGAAGGGCCTGGCGGTCGACCTGGTGATCTGGAACGAGGAGCACGACGTCTATCGCCAACGCCTGCAGGAGCAGATCCTCGGGCTGATCGCCGCCGGCGTCGAAGCCCACGTGATCGACCGGCCGGGCGGCATCTTCGTGCGCCACGCCGAGCAGATCTCGGCCGAGGACCGGGTGCTGCTGCAGTCGGTGGCGCGCGTGGTGCTGACCGACCGCCATGGCACGCTGGCCGAGCAGGTGCTGCGCAAGGCGGTGGCCGAGCGCCGCGTGCCGCCGTTCGCCGCGACACGCCCGGCCGAGCCGGTGCGCGCCACGCCGCCGAAGCCCGCGCCGCGCAACCTGATGTTCTTCAACGGCATCGGCGGCTTCACCCCCGATGGACGCGAATACGTGGTCGCGCCGAGCGCCGGCAAGCGCCCGCCCGCGCCCTGGGTCAACGTGATCGCCAACCCGCGCTTCGGCACCGTGGTGTCCGAAGCGGGCAGCGCCTACACCTGGTGCGAGAACGCGCACGAGCTGCGCCTCACGCCGTGGCACAACGACCCGGTCGGCGACGGCGGCGGCGAGACCATCTACCTGCGCGACGAGGAGAGCGGCCAGGTCTGGCACCCGACCTCGCTGCCCTGCGACGACTACACCCGCGACGATGCCAACGCCGCGCCCTACCTCAGCCGCCACGGCTTCGGCTACAGCGTGTTCGAGCACGACGAGGCCGGCATCCACAGCGAGCTCACCGTCTACGTCGCGATGGACGCGGCGGTGAAGTTTTCGCGCCTGGTGCTGCGCAACGACAGCAGCCGCACGCGCCGGCTGTCGGTGACCGGGTACGTCGAATGGGTGCTCGGGGACCTGCGCGCGAAGGCCGCGCCGCACGTCACCACCGACATCTCGTCCGACAACGGCGCGCTCTATGCGCGCAACGCGTTCAGCAACGACTTCGGCGACTGGGTCGGTTTCTTCGACGTCGACGAGTCGGATCGCCTGTTCAGCACCATCACCTGTGACCGCACCGAGTTCATCGGCCGCAACGGCTCGCTGCGCCGCCCGGCGGCGATGTCGCGGGTGCGCCTGTCGGGCCGCACCGGTGCCGCGTTCGACCCCTGCAGCGCGATCCAGGTGCCGTTCGACCTGGGCGCCGGTCAGACGCGCGAGGTCGTGTTCCGCCTCGGCATGGGCCGCAGCACCGACGAAGCCGGCCAACTGGTGCAGCGCTTCCGCGGCAGCGCGGCGGCGCGCGAGGCCTTCGACGCCGTCACCCGCCACTGGCAGCACACGCTCGGCGCGGTGCAGGTGCAGACGCCCGATGCCGCGCTGAACGTGCTCGCCAACGGCTGGCTCGTCTACCAGACGCTCGCCTGCCGCATGTGGGCGCGCAGCGGCTACTACCAGTCGGGCGGCGCGTTCGGCTTTCGCGACCAGTTGCAGGACGCGATGGCGCTGGTGCACACCCGCCCCTACCTGCTGCGCGAGCACCTGCTGCTGTGCGCGAGCCGCCAGTTCGTCGAAGGCGACGTGCAGCACTGGTGGCACCCGCCGTCGGGGCGTGGCGTTCGCACCCACATTTCCGACGACTACCTGTGGCTGCCGCTGGCGCTGTGCCGCTACGTGAACGCGACCAACGACACCGGCGTGCTGACCGAAGGCGTGCCCTTCCTCGACGGCAGGCCGGTGAACCCGGCCGACGAGTCCTACTACGACCTGCCGGCCCGCTCGATCCATTCGGCGAGCCTCTACCAGCACGCGGTGCGCGCGGTGCTGCACGGGCTGCGCTTCGGCGAGCGCGGCCTGCCGCTGATGGGTGGGGGCGACTGGAACGACGGCATGAACCTGGTCGGCCACGGCGGCCAGGGCGAAAGCGTCTGGCTCGGCTTCTTCCTGTGCGAAGTGCTGCGCGAATTCGCCGAGCTGGCGCGCGGCCACGGCGACGAGTCGTTCGCGCAGCGCTGCGACGTCGAGCGCACCCAGCTGTGCGAGCGGCTCGAGTCGCACGGCTGGGACGGCGACTGGTACCGGCGCGCCTATTTCGACGACGGCACGCCGCTCGGCTCCAAGGTCAACGTCGAGTGCCAGATCGACTCGATCGCCCAGAGCTGGGCGGTGCTGTCGGGCGTGGCCGACGCGCAGCGCGCGCGTCGCGCGATGGACTCGCTGGCGGCGCATCTGGTGCGCGCCGAGCACGGCCTGGTGCAGCTGCTCGACCCGCCGTTCGACCGCGCCGGCCCCAACCCCGGCTACATCAGCGGCTACGTGCCCGGCGTGCGCGAGAACGGCGGCCAGTACACCCACAGCGCGATCTGGGCCACGATGGCCTTCGCCGCGCTCGGCGACGCGCCGCGCGCCTGGTCGCTGATGAACCTCATCAACCCGCTGCACCACGGCCGCAACCCGGGCGAGGTCGGCGTCTACAAGGTCGAGCCCTACGTGGTCGCGGCCGACGTCTACAGCGTGCCGCCGCACACCGGCCGCGGCGGCTGGAGCTGGTACACCGGCTCGGCGGGCTGGATGTACCGCCTCGTCGTCGAGTCGCTGCTCGGCGTGCACCTGCAGACCACCGCCGAAGGGCCGGTGCTGCGCCTCACCCCCTGCCTGCCCTCCGACTGGCCCGGCTACACGCTCGAGTACCGCCACCGCGAAACGATGCATCGGCTGCAAGTCACCCAAGGAAATGCCGATATCACCGAGACGCAGGTGATCTTCGACGGCGTGTTGCAAAGCGGCAGCGCGATCCGGCTGGCCGACGACGGCAAGCCGCACGACGTGGTCGTGCGGCTCGGCGCGCCGCAGCCGGTGCCGGAAGAGATTGCCGGCCCCCCGGCGCGCGCGCCTGAGGCGACCGGAAAAATCCTTGACTGGTGAATCCTTGATCGGCGTTGAGGCCGTCCAAAGGACGGCTTCGCAGCCGTGGCAGAACCCCTCCCAACCTTTTCGTTACGTAACGGTGGTACATCGGTGCCAAGGTATTACCGAGGACAGCTTGTGAAAGACACCCTGCGCAATCTGATGCTCCGAGTGACGCGCTTCGCGCGTCGCGGCGGCCTGCGCGAGGCCACGGCGGCGATCCAGCGGGCGTTCGCCAGGCCCGCGCCGGCGCCCCGACCCGACGCCGAGGTCGTCGAAGACGAGATCACGATCATCGAGGACCACGAGCTTCGCATCCAACCCGCGCCCGTCGCGCCGCCGGCGCCCGACGAAGGCACCGATGGCGAGTTCATCGCCGGCCTGTTCGGCAACGCGGCCGGGACGCGCGACTACCGGCTCTACGTGCCGAGCGGCGCACCGCCGAATGGGCGTGCGCTGGTCGTCATGCTGCACGGCTGCAAGCAGAACCCGGACGACTTCGCGCTCGGCACCGGCATGAACCGGCGCGCCCGGTCGCACGGCTGCCTGGTGCTGTATCCGGGCCAGTCGCGCCTGGTCAATTCCGTGGGCTGCTGGAACTGGTTCCAGCCGGACAACCAGCAGCGCGACCGCGGCGAACCGTCGATCATTGCCGACCTCACCCGCCACGTCATTGCGTCGCACGCGGTCGACCCGCAGCGCGTCTATGTCGCGGGCCTGTCCGCCGGCGGTGCGATGGCCGCAATCATGGCCGCGACCTACCCCGAGCTGTATGCCGCGGTGGGCATCCATTCCGGCCTGGCGCACGCCGCCGCGCACGACCTGGTGTCGGCGCTGAAGGCGATGCGGATCGGGCCGGCGCCGCGCGACGAGGCGCCGGCAAGCGGCGAGCGGCGCGTCGTGCCCACCATCGTCTTCCACGGCGACCTCGACGAGACCGTTCACCCCGACAACGGCGACCAGGTGATCGCGCAGACGCGTCCCGCGGCGGGCCCCGGCGCAGCCGAGTCCGCTGAAGCCGAGACCGACGGTCCCGGCGCGGTCGTCGTCGAGCGCGGTGCCGTCGCGCAAGGCCACGCCTACACCCGAACGATTCACCGCGACGCGCGAGGCTGCTGCGACGCCGAGCACTGGCTGGTGCACGGCGCCGCGCACGCCTGGTCGGGCGGCCAGCCGGGCGGCTCGTACACCGATCCGCTCGGGCCCGATGCATCGGCCGAGATGCTGCGCTTCTTCCTCGAACATCCGCAGCGGGACTGAGCTTGTCCAAGGAATGAGGAATGAGCTCCCCATCCATCCCCCGATTCGCGGGGACGCCCGATGCCGAGCCGTAAGTTCATCGAAAGCTGGATTCAGCAGCATCGATACTTCACTGCCCAACATGGACAGCGCTTCCACACACCCATGATTTTCCCGGAGCCCACGCGCGCTCGCGATATGCTTGCGGCGCCATGACCATGAGCTCCGAACCGTTCAGCGAAGCCGCCGCCCGGCGCGAACTGCTGCGGCTCGCCTTGCACAACTCGGCGCGCAGCGTGCCGCTGCTGCTGGTGGTCGTCGGCTTCCTCGTCTTCCTCGGGGTGCGCGGAGACCGCCTCCCCGCCGCCGTGGCGACCGGGTTGATCGGGCTGGCCGTTTCGCTGTGGCGCCTGGCCATCACACGCCGCTATGTGCACGCGGCCGATCCGACCGAACGCGAACTGGTCCGCGCCCAATGGGAGCTCGAAGGCAACGCGGCGCTCGCCGGGCTGATGTGGGTGGTGAGCACGCTGGGCATCTACCCGGCCCTGCAGGGCACGACCGCGACGACCTACGTGGGCATCGTCTTCGGCTCCATCACCGTGGCGGCGTTCTTCATGACGCTGGTCGGCCGCTCGTTCGAGATCCTCGCCGCACTTCAGCTGGGCGCGCTGATCATCATCAGCCTGGTCAGCGACAGCGCCTTCTCGTTGCCGCTGGCGGCGCTGTCGATCATCTTCGGCGTCACCGTGCTGCGTGCCGCGCACGAGTTCACCGCGACGACGCTGCGCGCGGTACGCCACAGCCTCGAGGCCGATGCGGCCAACGCCTCGCTGCAAAAGGCCAAGGAATCGGCGGAGGCAGCCAACCTGGCGAAGTCGCAGTTTCTCGCGACGATGAGCCACGAGATCCGCACCCCGATGAACGGCGTGCTCGGCGCGCTCGACCTGCTGCGGCATTCGCCGCTCGACACCGACCAGCGCCGCCTGGTGAAAACCGCGGCGTCGTCGGGCGAGTCGCTGATGGCCATCCTCAACGACGTGCTCGATCATTCGAAGATCGAGGCCGGCAAGCTCACCCTCGCGCGCTCCCCCTTGTCCTTGCACGCCACCGCGTCGTCGGTGGCGGCGCTGTTTCGCGCCAACGCCGAGAGCAAGGGCCTGACGCTGACGCTCGACCTCGACCCGGGCGTGATCGACCGGGTGGTCGGCGACGCGCAGCGCCTGAAGCAGGTGCTGCTCAACCTCGTCGGCAACGCGATCAAGTTCACCGAGCGCGGCTCGGTGATGCTGCGCCTGACGCCGCTCGCCTGGTCCGAGGGCGAGGCCGTCGTGCACTTCGAGGTGCTCGACACCGGCATCGGCATGACGAGCGACGAACGGGAGCGCCTGTTCCAGCCGTTCCACCAGATCGACGGCACGCGCAACCGGCGCCGCGGCGGCACCGGCCTGGGCCTCGCGATCAGCCAGCGCATCGTCGAAGCGATGGGCGGCCACATCGAGGTCGACAGCCAACCGGGACGAGGCTCCTGCTTCCACTTCGCCCTGCCGCTCGAGGAAGACAAGATGCCCGCGCCGCTGGCGGCGATCGACTCGTCGATGGGTGCGTTGAGCAGCAGCGTGGCACCCACCGGCACGGTGCTGCTGGTCGAGGACAACCCCGTCAACCGCGTGATCGCGAAGGAAATGCTGCAGTCGCTCGACCTCGACGTGATCGAAGCCGAGCACGGCTCACAGGCGCTGGAGCAACTGGCGCGCCATCCGGTGGAACTGGTGCTGATGGATTGCCAGATGCCGGTGATGGACGGCTACACCGCGGCGCGAATCATTCGCGCCCGCGAAGCCGAGTTCGGCCAGCCGCGCTTGCCGATCGTCGCGCTCACCGCCAACGCATTCGACGAGGACATCGCGCAGGCGCTCGCCGCCGGCATGGACGCCCACCTCGCCAAGCCCTACACCCGCTCGCAGTTGCGCGAGGTGGTGGCGGCGTGGCTGTGAGCAGGCGTGGTCAGGGCCATACAGTTCAGTTACTGTAAAGCCGTTCGCCCTGAGCCTGTCCTTCGACGAGCTCAGGATTGATCGGGAAGACACACGCGCCGTTCGCCCTGAGCCTGTCGAAGGGCTGTCGGCGAACACGAGGGCTTCGACAAGCTCAGCCCGAACGGGACTTGTGCTTTTTAACTGAACCGTATTGCGGTCAGGGCGTCGCCCACTGGGTGATGCCGGTCCCCTCTTCACCCCACGCGGTGTTGCCCGAACGCTCTTCGCCCCAGGCGGTGTCGAGCTCGAGCCGCTTGATCTCCTCGACCGCGCCCTCGTGGGCGCCGCCGGCCTTGCGGACCTGGGCGCGCGCCAGCCGCTCCATCAGACGCAGGTCGCGGTCGGTGAGATTCATCGCGGTCTCGGTCCAGCGGTCGACGATGGCGAGCAGCGACTCGTAGGTGATCGGCGCGGCGAAGCTGCGCGCCTGCAGCGCCGCGAGCGTGCCGCGCATCCGCGGGTCGACGGTGCGAACCACGTGGTCGATCGCGGCCTCGCCTTCACCGTCTTCGACCACCAGGTCGACCAGCGCGCGCCGGTACAGCTGCTCGGCGCTGTAGAGCCGGCCCGACAGGATCATCTCGTTGGCGATCGCGAAGCCGGCCTTGCGGATGGTGAAGTTCCACGCCCCCATGCCGGGGAACAGGTTGAACAGCACTTCGGGGAAACCGGCCTGCGCGCTGCGCTCGAAAATGACCTTGTGGAAGGGCAGCACCGATTCGAGTCCGCCACCGAGCGTGTCGCCCTGGGCCAGCACCGTGGTGTGCACGCCGCGCTGGGCCGCCGTTTCCATCCACCAGATCAGGTCGACGCAGCGCCGGCCGTAGAGCCGCAAGGATTCGAGGTCGCGCGCGCGGATCAGCAGCACGAACAGCGACAGGTCGCCGCCGAAGTTGAACACGCCGGGCACGTCGGACGTCATCACGTAGTGCCGCACCAGTCCGGGGTTGGCCGAGATATCGCTGAACACCTGCTGCAGCTCGGTCATTGCCGCCAGGCTGTAGCACTGGATCGGCTTCACGCAGGTGCGCAGGCGCAGCATCGCAAAGTCGGAACTCCATTCGAGCCGGATGTACTTGTAGGGCCGCGCCAGCAGCGCGGGCAGACCACCTCGGGCGGGGGGGTTCATACGGCTTCGAAGATGCGGGTGAAGTGGTGGAAGTTGACCGTCGTGGATTCGACCACGGCGTCGCGCGCCTCGTCGTCCAGAAGGGTATTGAGCACGACGCGCAGCTCGGCCATGTGCTCGGCATCCATCGTCGCGTGCGAGCTGACGAAGGAGACGCCGCGGTCGTCCTGCAGGAACAGCGACTCCCGGATCGCCGACGAGAACGGCCCGCCGTAGACCGAGGCGATCACCTCGAGCGCGTAGATCATGCCAAGCACCGAGCAGGGGTGGCGCCGCTCGGCAGCCCAGTAGTTGTAGCCGCTGAGCGCGAGCGTGTGCACCTCGGGCCGGTGGGCGCGGGTGGCCTCGGGGCCGACGCCCACCGCGTCGAGGTCGTTCAGCACCCACTCCTCGTGGCCCGACTCTTCGTGCATGTGCTCGTACAAGTGGTAGCGGATCTGCCGGTGCGTGTCAGGCATGCGGCTGGCGGCCGCGGCGCAGACCGGGTTGAAGTGCCAGACCACGTGGTACAGCTCGAGCAGGAAGCGGCGATAACGCTCCACCGGCATGCCGTTGGCCACCGCGTCGAGGACCACCGGGTGGGTTTCGAAGGCGCGGCGCGCTTCATCGGTGCGGACCACCAGGTCCGCGAAGAAAGGCAGCATCAGGTTCTCTCCAACGACGACAGGGGATGCGCTCGATCGGCTTCTTGGACCCCGGCCAATTCGGCGCCCCCGTATTTTGCGAGCAAGTCGGTTGCAGCGTGCTGACAAGCAGCTTGCATGTCGCGCCACGGCATCGACTTGTGCGCAAGCTGCGCGCCGCATAATCCGTGGCGCTTTCGGCCGCGAGCCGTGGAGGGCCCTTCGTGATCCGCATCTGGCTGTTCTTCGTGCTGGTGGTGGCGGGCCTGTGCGGCGTGGCTTGGGCCACCGACTTCGTCACGCCGCAAGGCGAGCGCACGGTTTATACCGCGGAGTGCGAACGGGGCATCTGGCAAGGCGCGCACTGCACCGGCACGCTGGTGGCCGGTGTACGGCATCGCTTTCGCGCCCTGAAGGCCCACAAGGAGGTGATCTTCTGGTCCGTCGGCGTGGCGACCGAACCGTCGGGCAAATTCACCCAATGCACGATCCACGACGGCCGCAACTGGGTCTGCCCGGCGGCCAACGCCGACGCGGCGCGCGCGGTCGCACGCGAGATGGTGGTGGGTCGGCCGGTGCCGTTGCGGCCCTTCCATTCGATTTCGAAATGGCAGTGGCAGCTGCTGAGGGCGGGCGTCTGGGTCGGCGACGACGCCGAACCGGCTTGATGTTCCGGCGACGTCAGCCTCCACGCCCGTGACGGCCGGCTCCCTGCGCGAAGCGGGTTGCGCCGGCCGCGCTCTCGCCGCTGGCCAGGGTGGCCAGGCCGCGCCGCAGTTCGTTGCGCAGCGCTTCGTCTTCGCTCAGATCCCATTGCTCCAGCAGCGACAGGCGGTCGTTGCGCAGGCAGGTCTGCGGCAGCGCGGCGAGCTCCTCGGCCAGCGCGAGCGCAGCGGCCAGCGCCTGGCCCTGCGGCACCACGCGGTGTGCGAGGCCGATGGCCTGCGCCTCGGCGGCCGGCAGCGCACGGCCGGTGAGCAGCAGATCGAGCGCGCGCGACTG
>DASXQQ010000141.1:0-11261 GCA_036507085.1 Piscinibacter sp.
ACGGCGGCGCGCGCCTTCTTCTTGTCTTCGGCCTCGGCCTTCGTCGATTTCACGGGCAGAGCCTTGGCGGCGGGCTTGGCTGCCTTGGCGGGTGCGCTCTTCTTCGCGGTCATGCAATTCCTCGGGGGTCAATGGGCTTCACGGCCCGGTCTCTGCGGAAGACGCGCGGCGGCTCCCAGCCAGGGGCATGTGGGAGCGCCAGGTGAACTCTGCAAGGGCAAGGCGGGCGCCAAGCCGCAAGCCGCCGATCGATGCGATCAGCGGGCCGGCGGCCGGCTTCGGGCGGGCAAGCTCACGTGAACCTTCTGGTCGATGCAGCCCTTGCGGGGAATGGGTGGCCTTGATGGGGGGACCCTGGGTCAGAGGGTGGCCGGGGCCCGGAGGTGCTGCAGTCACTCTTGCCGCGCTCAATAACCTTCAATTATCGTTCAGGATAGGGTTGCCGTCAAAGTTACCGATCGATGGTCCCGCCCGCCTCAGCCGGCCGGCTGAGGCGCCTTGGTCATTTGAGCCTTCAGACGCCGTTGCTCTTCGCGAAGTTCCTTGCTGCGCTGCAAGGCGTCGGGCGACGGCTCTCCCGACGAGAAAAGCAGCTCCAACTCTTCCTCGACGGCGCGCAGCCGCAGGCGGTCGAGGACCAAAGCCAGTTCAGTGGCCAGGTCGGTTTCCGGATCAGGGTCGTGAAACGCCGAGATCCGCGCCAGCACCGGGGCGGCCTCGATCTCCTCGGCGAGCGCGCGCAGTTCGACCAGCAATGCCGCGGGGGCCAGCGGCCCATGGTCATGGATGTTGCGTTCCACGCAGCTGAAGAACTTGTCGTAGGGCGCCGCCCCGAGGGCAAGGGTGTCGTGGGCTTCCCCATCCAGCGTCGTCCAGAGGTCGCTGCGCTGCACCAGCAGCCACAGCGCGCGGTCCAGCAGTGTGGCGGTACCCGCGCTGATGCGCTGCGCCCGGCGCCGGGGCGGCCGCGGCACGCCGGACTCCGCGCTGAGGCGCGCCGGGGCGGCCCCTTGCCACAGCGATGCCAGGTCGGCCGCCTCCATGCGAGCGAGGCCGGCCAGTTCGCCCAGCATCTGGCGCTTGAGCGCGCCGTCGGGCAGGGCGGACCACAGCGGCTTCGCGTTGGCCAGCATGCGGGCGCGCCCTTCGGCCGTGGCGAGATCGCAGCCTTCGGTGGCGGCTTCGGCGAGCTGGCGCGACAAGGGCACGGCCTGGGCAATGCATTGCTGGAAGGCGTCGCTGCCGAACTCCCGAACATAGGAGTCCGGGTCGTGTTCGCTCGGCAGGAACAGGAAGCGCACCGTCCGGGTGTCGCTGGCGTGGGGCAACGCCGCTTCCAGCGCCCGGCCGGCGGCGCGCCGGCCGGCCGCGTCGCCGTCGAAACTGAACACCACCGAATCGGTGAATCGAAACAGCTTTTGAACGTGCTCGGCGGTGCACGCGGTGCCGAGCGTTGCGACCGCATTCGGGAATCCCAGCTGGGCCAGCGCCACCACGTCCATGTAGCCCTCGACCACCAGCACGAATCCCTGCTGGCGCAGCGCCTGGCGCGCTTCGAACAAGCCGTACAGCTCGCGGCCCTTGATGAACACCGGCGTCTCCGGCGAGTTCAGGTATTTGGGCTCGCCCTTGTCGAGAACCCGTCCGCCGAATCCGATCACGTCGCCCTGCACCGAGCGGATCGGAAACATGATGCGGTCGCGAAAGCGGTCGTAGCGCTTGCGCTCGGCCTCGGGGTCGCCGTCGTCTCCCTGCGAGATCACCAGGCCGCTTTCTTCGAGCAGCGGATCGTCGTAACGCGGGAACACGCTCGCCAAGCCGCGCCAGCCGTCGGGCGCGTAGCCGAGTCCGAAGCGGGCCGCGATCTCGCCGCTGAGGCCACGACCCTTCAGGTAGGCGACCGCGCGCGGGTTGGCCTTGAGTTGCAGCCGATAGTGGTCGCCGGCCTTGGCCAACACGTCGTTCAACGTGGCCTGGCGTTGCTTGAGCGCCGCCGCGCGTTCGCGCTCCTGCGGCGAGCTGTCGTCTTCGGGCACCGTCATGCCGACCTGCTGCGCAAGGTCGCGCACCGCGTCGATGAAGCCCATGCCGGCGTGCTCCATCAGAAACCGCACCGCGTCGCCGTGCACACCGCAGCCGAAGCAGTGATACGTCTGGCGCGTCGGGCTGACGATGAAGCTCGGCGACTTCTCGCCGTGAAACGGGCACAGCCCCTTGTGGTTGATCCCGGCCTTCTTGAGCTGGACGTGGCGGCCGACGACTTCGACGACGTCGACGCGGCTCAGCAGGTCCTGGATGAAGGCGGGTGGGATCACCCGCACAGTCTAGCGTCCGCACTGAGCGGACATTTGCCACGAAAGTCGCACTCTCGAGGCGTACGCATTCTCGTCAATCACCTTGTGCGAGCAACACAACTCGATACACTGCGACGCGATCGGCCACAAGCCGCGCGAAACCAGGCTCGGCGGCACACCGACGGGTGACTCCGCTCGTGACCACAAGAACGTTCGGAGGGATTCTGATGTCGACCCGCTTCCAGCAGCGGCCAAGTGCCGGCCGGTGCTCGCTGATCAGACGCGCTGCCGGCCTGAGTGCTCTTTCCGCGATCTGCAGTGCAAGCTCGGCGCAAACCACGGCCGCTGCGGCGCCGGCCGCCTCGGCGCCGACCAGCGAAGCCGCCGCCAGCGAACGCGCCAAGCGCGAGACCGACAAGGTCTTCCAATGGATTCGCATCCACTCGGACAAGCCCCGCAAGACCGCAACCGTCAAGGATGAGAGGACGACCGCTATCGTGCCGACCGGGCCGGTCAAGGTGGCCGCCAAACCGCTGCCCAAGGCGGGCGAGCCGGCGCGAAATGGCTCGCCACGGGACGCGGCCAGAGCTTCCGTGACGGGCGACGCCGTGCAGCGTGAGACGGCCGCATCGTTGCCCGCAACCGAGCCGTCGCCCGCAGCTGCCGGCTTGCCGACTGCGAAGCCGGACGCCGCCAGCGTCGATCAACGGCTGGCTTCTGTGGCGCCCCCTGCGGCGCCGCAGGACCCGCCCGATGTGGCATTGATCCCGGTGCATCGCACCGAGCCGGACTTTCCGGGAAATCTGATGCGCACGCTGCGCAAGGGCATGGTGCAGGTCAGCTTCACGGTCCAACCCGATGGCAGCGTCACCCAGGCGCAGGCAGTGGCCAGCACCAACCCGCGCTTGAACCCGGCCGCGGTGGCGACGGTGGCGCAGTGGCGCTTCCAGCCGCTGCCGCACGCGCAGCAAGCGGTTGTCGACCTCGGCTTCAACCTGGACTGAGCCTGAATCCCGATCGCCCTGATAAACATCTAGCCCGCGAGGCCGGCCTCCGTTCACAGGCCTATCGTTTGGATTGCGATTCAACCGATGGTGCCCACGAAGGAGGCCGACATGGAACTGTATGCGGGGATCGATTTGCACTCCAACAACAGCGTCGTGACCGTGCTCGACGAGCAGGATCGAACGGTGTTTGCCAAGCGCTTGCCCAACGATCTGGCGGCGATCATCGCGGCGCTGAGATCGTGCGCGGGCACGCTGCACGGCGTGGCCGTGGAGTCCCCTACAACTGGTACTGGCTGGTCGATGGCTTGCAAGACGCGGGCTTCACCGTGCACCTGGTCAACACCGCAGCGGTCAAGCAATACGACGGGCTCAAGCACAGCGGCGACTTCCGCGACGCGCGCCACTTGGCGCATCTGATGCGCCTGGGCATCTTGCCCACCGGCTACATCTACCCGAGAGAGCAGCGCGCCGTGCGCGATCTGCTGCGCAAGCGCTGCCAGCTCGTGCGCCAGCGCAGCACACAGATCCTGAGCATGGGCAACCTGATCGCACGCAACCTCGGCGCTCACGCCAGCGGCAACGAGATCAAGCGCTGGCAGCCCGAGCACGTCGAAGCGATGGCGCTGCTCGACGAACAAAAGCTTGCCTTGAAGGCGAACCTGGCGGTGATGCGCTGCCTGGACCAGCAGGTCAATGCGCTGGAGCGCGGCATTTTGGCCAAAGCCAAATTGCGCGAGGATTACAAGGCGCTCAAGACGGTCAGCGGCATCGGCGAGGTACTCGCCTTGACCATCGCGCTGGAGACCGGCGATGTCGGCCGCTTCGACAGCCCGGGCAACTTCGCCTCGTATGCGCGCGCGGTGGACAGCCGACGCGAATCGAATGGCAAGAAGAAGGGCGTGGGCAACGCCAAGTGCGGCAACAAGCACCTGGCCTGGGCCTTCATCGAGGCGGCGCACTTCGCGGTGCGCTACGACGCGGCGATCAAACGCTGGTACCAGAAGAAGTGCGCCAGCAGCTTGGCGGTGGTCGCCATCAAGGCGGTGGCGCACAAGCTCGCGCGGGCGTGCTACCACGTCATGAAAGACGGCAAACCCTTCGACGTGTCGAGGGCCTTCGGATAAGGAGTTCGGATGTTCAATGGGACGGCGGCGGCAGTGCCGGCGAAGAGTTGGCAGAACCATCAGACCTGATTGCACGCCGCCGCCGATCCCGCCCATGCCAAGGAGTTCGTTGCGCCCACACCGCGAGCCACAAGGGGTTGGATCGCACCCACCCGTGCGAAGCCACAAACCTGTGCGGCCGGCTCGACCGGCCGCGTGAATTGGACGCGGTGGGGAACAGAGGGTTCTCTGGCGCTGCCAACGCAGCCAGGGGCCACGCACCGCAAGGCGCGCGGGCCTCGATCCTGATGGGTGACTGGTGCGCAGCGGCGTAACCATTGTTCGAGAACCAAGTGTGCGATCGACTCAACGGCTGGGAATACAGGCTTTGGAAGGAAAGAATGCGGGGACGGTCGCAGAAACGCGTTCGTCCCTATTGACGGAGGCAGCTAATGGGTGACCCTTCGACAAGCTCAGGACCAAAGGCAAGTCGAAGGGCCGCGCGTCAGCTGATCGTTGCGGCCCCGCTTGCCATCAGTTCACCGCGGTAGTTGCGCACCCATTCGAAGACCTCGTCGACCGGCATCGCTTCGGCGATGCCGTTGCCCTGGCCGACATCGCAGCCGAGTTCGATCAGGCGCCTCGCCTGCTCGGCCGACTCGACGCCTTCGGCCACGACAGTGCAGCCGAAGGTTTCCGACAGGCCGATCACCCCTTCGACGATCGCCATGTCCTGCCGGTCGTTGAGCATGTTGTGGACGAACGAGCGGTCGATCTTCAACACATCGAGCGGCAGGCGCTTGAGGTAGGTGAAGGTCGAGTACCCCGTGCCGAAGTCGTCGAGCGCGAAGCGCACGCCGAGCTCGCGGCACTCCTGCATCAGCTCGCAGGTGTATTCCACGTCGGCGAGTGCGGCAGTCTCGAGCACCTCGATGACGAGGCGCTGCGCGACCGGGGTGCTGTGGCGCCCGAGCAGCGCGGCCAGCCGCTTGGCGAACAATGGCTCCTGCAGGTGGCGCGCGGAGACGTTCACGCTGACCGTGACGTCAAGACCCATGCGCTGCCACTTGGCGAGCTGTTCGACGCCTTGCTGGAGGACCCAGTCGCCAAGCCGTGCGCTCAGGCCGGTGTGCTCGATCAGCGGCAAGAACTGCGCCGGCGCGATGACGCCGTGCTGCGGGTGCTTCCAGCGCAGCAGGGCTTCGACGCCGAGCACCTTGCCCAGCCGCATGTCGACCTTGGGCTGGTAGTAGAGCGTGAACTGGTTCGCGTCGAGTGCGTCCTGCACCCGCCCCAGCGCCTCGAAGTGCGCTTCGGTGCGCCGGTCGTGTTCGGCGTCGAAGAACAGGTAGCCGTTGCGTCCGGCCTGCTTCGCGCCGTACATCGCGTGATCGGCGTGGCGCAGCAGGGTGTCGGCATCGGCCTTGTCGATCGGGTAGACGGTGGCGCCGATGCTGGCGGTCACCGCGACCGGACCGGCGCCGACGCCGAGTCCATAGGGTTGCGACACGTTGCGCATCACGCGCTCGACCGCATGGCGGCCTTCTTCGAGCGTGGCGGTGCGAAGCAGCAGCACGAACTCGTCGCCACCGAGCCGCGCCACCGCGTCGTCGCCACTGGCCCAATGGCGCAGCGACCGGCGCAGGCGCTCGGCCAGGTCGACCAGCAGTCGGTCGCCCGCCTCGTGGCCGAAGCGGTCATTGACCGGCTTGAAGTGATCCAGGTCGAGGTAGCAGATCGTCAGCAGGAAGCCTTCCCGTTCGCTCGCGTCCATCGCCTCGCGCAGCATCTGAGCGAGCCGCGAGCGGTTCGGCAAGCCGGTCAACTCGTCGGTGTGCGCCTGGCGTTCGAGCTGGGCACGCTGCAACTGGGCCTGGGTGATGTCTGCGAGCGCCAGCGCGTAGAAGCGGATCTGTCCGCTTTGCGACTTGACCGCTGAAATCGTCACCTGCAGCGTGCAAGCCTCTCCGTTGCGGCGCCGGTCGACGAGTTCGCCGCGCCAGCTGCCGCTGGCCTCCAGGCTGTCGCGCATGACAGCCTGTTGGCGCTCTGCCGCCGAACCCTTCGGCGCCGGTCGCATCAAGGCCGGCACCGTGCCCAGCATCTCGTCGCGCGTGTAGCCGGTGATCGCGGAGAAAGTGGGATTCACGTCGAGCACGCGCTGGTTCGCATCGGTGATCAACAGGCCCTCGTGCAGGTGCTGGAACAGCTTGGCCGACAGCTGATGGCGCTCTTCGGCCGCGCGCTGTTCGCCGACATCGCGCACCGTCGCGATCACGCGTGCCGGCTCGCCGTTGCTGAAGCGCTCGGCGACGATCGCGTGCCCCGCGAGCCAGCTCCAGCTGCCGTCGTTGCGCTGCATCCGGAACTGCGCGTCGCAACTGTCGCGCCCGGCACTGCGCAATGCGGTCAGCGTCTCGGCCAGCGCCGACCGGTCCTCTTCATGGACGCGCGCCCACACCGCGGCGGCCGAACTTCCGAACGACTGCACCGTGTAGCCCAGCATGGCCAGCCAACGGCGCGACAACGTGACCTGACGCGAACGCGCGTCCCACTCGGCGACGCCGATGTTCGAGCTGTCGAGTGCCACCTGCCAGCGCTCGTCGTTGGCGCTGATCTCGCCGACAAGTGCGGTCACGAGCAGCGGCGTGGCCGACAGCGTGCAGACGTAGCCCCACAACAAGGCAAGGGTGTGCGGCACGTCGCCCTGAAAGAGCGGCCCGACCCCTTGCGTGGTGGCCAGCGCCGCGCCGGCCGACAGCAGCAGGGCCGTCGTCGATGCGGTGAACACGCCACTGCGAACGGCAAGCCAGCACAGCAGCACATGCGGCACGAAGATGAACGGCGACAGCGCATGGCTGGCGTCGTCGGCGGGTGCGAAAGCGAGCAGGCCGCTGCCAAGCGTCACCAGCGAAAGCAAGCTGCTCGGCACCCAGCGCCAGTCGCCCAAGGCGTGGCGCAGCGAGGCGCGTGAGACGGTCAACAACGGGACACCGATGAGCAGGGCGCTGACGGCGTCGCCGATCCACCACTGCAGCCACGCTGTCGGCAGCGCCGCCTGCGGCAGCGCGCCGCCGAGCATCGTCCACAGCACGCCGTTGGTGGCAGTCAGCACGCTCGTCGCGCCCACGCCGATCAGGCAGTACCACCACAGGTCCTGGCGCCGGTCGAGTGCGCGGTGCAGGCCCAGGCGACGCAGCGCCCACGCCGCCGCGGCCGGCGCCGTCGCGCTGCCGGCCGCCAATGCGAGCGCGGCGCCCCCAGGCAGGCCCAAACCAAGTGCCACGAAGAGTGCGCCGGCGCCGACGGCGGGCCACATGCCCAGACCCCAGCGCAACAGGGCTGCCAGCGCGATGCCGCTCGGCGGCCAGATCAGGCTGGCCTGTGCATCGAGCCGCGGGATCGCCAAGCCCAGACGGCCACCCAGATAGCAGGCCAGCGCGACCAGCAGCACCCGACGCATCCAGGTGGCGGAGCGCGGCGGCGTCTGGATCGAAAACGGTGGGCGAAACAGGCGGAGTGCGCTCACGTGCGAAGGGTCTCGAACTGGATCGAAATGTAACTCGGCCGACTCGACTCAGGCCGCCGGTGAACACGGACACCCCATGCATCGGGGGCTCGGTGGTTCCAGACAATCCCGCTGCACAACAAAAGAAAAAGGCCGCTCTGCAGCGGCCTTGTCCAAGCGACCCCGTGACCCGGAACGCTCACGCGGCGAAGTCCTCGATCTTGCGCCCCGCTGCCAGAGCCGCCTTCAACCATTTGGGCTGCAACCCGCGCCCGCTCCACGTATCTCCGGTTGACTTGTTGCGATACTTGACCGCAACCTTGCTGCCCTTGACACCGCCCGATTTCACGGCCGTCTTGGCCGACAGGTCCGATACGCTCAGCCCATATTCCGACATCAGGGCCTTGACCTTGGCGATCGCCTCGGCTTTTTCCTGCTTGCGGGTGGTTTCGATCGCCTTTTCGAGCGCGGCCTTTTGTGCGAGCAATTCCTGCAGTGATGCCATTGTGGATTCCTTCGGTTCGAACAGGGCGGATTCTAATGAAGCCGCGGCGCAGCGCCAATACCCCGGAACCGCAGAGAATCCCTCGAATTGGAATCAAGTCGTCGGCGGGACATACCCTGCCGGCTGCTCGGCGCCTTCACCGAAGAAAAAGCGCTCCATTTGGCGGGCGAGGTATTGACGGGCGCGTTGGTCAGCCAGATTCAACCGGTTTTCATTCACCAGCATCGTCTGGTGCTTCATCCACGCAGCCCAAGCTTCCTTGCTGATCTGGTTGTAGATGCGCTTGCCCAGTTCGCCGGGGTAAGGCGCGAAATCGAGGCCTTCGGCTTCCTTTTTCAGATAGACGCATTGAACGGTGCGGGCCATGGATGAACTCCTTAATTCGTTGACTCGATCAGGTGAGTTTCTTGACCAGAACCTGCGAGCGCCGGTCCCAGTTGTATTTGCGTTTGCGCGCTTCGGGCAGCCAGTCGGGATCGACCTGCACGAAGCCCCGCTTGAGAAACCAGTGCATGGTTCGCGTGGTGAGCACGAAAATACTGTCGAGCCCCTGTCCCTTGGCGCGCTGCTCGACGCGCTTGAGGATGCGTTCGCCGTCGCCCTGACTCTGCACGTGCGGCGAGACGGTGAGCGCAGCCATTTCGCCGGTTCGCGCCTCCGGGTAAGGGTAGAGCGCGGCGCAGCCGAAAATCACGCCGTCGTGCTCGATCACCGTATACAGGCCAATATCGCGCTCGATCTCGGTGCGATCGCGCTTGACGAGCGTGCCGTCATTTTCGAACGGCTCGATCAATTGCAGCACGCCGCCGATGTCGTCGGCGCTGGCCTGGCGCAGGCTCTCGAGTTTCTCGTCGACGATCATCGTGCCGACACCGTCGTGAGTGAACGATTCGATCAATATCGATCCGTCGACCGAGAACGGCACGATGTGCACCCGATCGACGCCGCTCTTGCAGGCCTTCACCGCGTGCTGAAGGTAGAACGCGGTGTCGGTCGGCTGGGTCGGGTTGGGCAGCGCGGCGAGCAGTTTCTCGGCGTCCACCAGCGCGAGTTCGGTGTCGATCTCGCTTTCGGGGTCGTTCACGTCCAGCGGAATGCCCTTCACCTCGGTCACGTAGATCAGCTTGTCGGCCTGCAGCGCGACGGCCGTGCTCGCGGCCACGTCTTCCATGCTCAGGTTGAAGGCTTCGCCGGTGGGCGAGAAGCCGAACGGCGAGAGCATCGCGAGGGCCCCGAACTCGACGGCGCGCAGGATGCCCGCGGCATCGATCTTGCGCACGAAGCCGGTGTGCTGGAAGTCGACGCCGTCGACAATGCCCACCGGCCGGGCGGTGATGAAGTTGCCCGAGACGATGCGAATCTGGCTGCCCGCCATCGGCGTGTTCGGCAGGCCCTGCGAGAACGCCGCCTCGATCTCGTAGCGCAGTTGGCCGGCGGCTTCCTGCGCGCAATCGAGCGCGACCGCATCGGTGACGCGCATGCCATGGCTGAAGCGCGAGACATGGCCCTTGGCCTTCAGTTGCTCTTCGACCTGCGGGCGAAAGCCGTGCACCAGCACGACCTTGATGCCCATCGCGTGGATCAGCGCCAGGTCCTGCGCGAAGCTGGACAGCTTGCCCGCAGCGATCAGCTCACCGGCGATCGCGACCACGAAAGTCTTGCCGCGGTGCGCATGGATGTACGGTGCGACCGAGCGGAACCACGGGACGAAGGTGTGGGGAAAGACGAGGCTCATTGCGGGTCTTTGAAATAATGGTCGATTTTGCACGAAGGCCCGATGTCCTCACCCCCGCGCGCCCGGCCCGTCCCGGCCGCGAACCCCGTTGCGGCGATCAGCTTCCCCGAGTCGCTGCCGGTCTCGGCGCGGCGCGACGAGATCGCACGCGCCATCGAGGCGCACCCGGTGGTCATCGTCTGCGGCGAAACCGGTTCGGGCAAGACGACGCAGTTGCCGAAGATCGTGCTTGCGATGGGTCGCGGACGCGGCGCCGGCGGACGCGGCCTCGTCGGCCACACCCAGCCGCGGCGCATTGCCGCGTCGAGCGTGGCCAAGCGCATCGCGCAGGAGCTGAACTCGCCGCTCGGCGAGATCGTCGGCTTCAAGGTGCGCTTCCAGGACCGGCTGACGCCGGGCGCGAGCGTCAAGCTGATGACCGACGGCATCCTGCTCGCCGAGACGCAGACCGATCCGCTGCTCAAGGCCTACGACACGCTGATCATCGACGAGGCGCACGAGCGCAGCCTGAACATCGACTTCCTGCTCGGCTACCTGCGGCAGATCCTGCCGCGCCGGCCCGATCTGAAAGTCATCGTCACCTCGGCCACGATCGACGCCGAGCGCTTCGCGCAGCACTTCGCGTCGGGCGACGGGCCCGCGCCGGTGATCCAGGTGTCGGGGCGCTTGTTCCCGGTCGAGCAGCGCTGGCGAGCGTTCGAGGAAAGCCGCGACTATGGCCTCAACGAAGCGATCGGCGACGCGGTCGACGAGCTCTGGCGCGAGGGCGCGGGCGATGCGCTCGTGTTCCTGCCCGGCGAGCGCGAGATCCGCGAGGCCGCCGAGCACCTGCGCCGCCATCATCCGCCCGGCGTCGAGATCGTCCCGCTGTTCGCGCGCCTGAGCCAGCCAGAGCAGGACCGCGTGTTCGAGCCGCACAGCGCGCGGCGCATTGTGCTCGCCACCAACGTGGCCGAGACCTCGCTCACCGTGCCCGGCATCCAGTACGTCATCGACGCCGGCAGCGCGCGCGTGAAGCGCTACAGCTACCGCAACAAGGTCGAGCAATTGCAGATCGAGGCGATCAGTCAGGCGGCGGCGAACCAGCGCGCCGGGCGCTGCGGGCGGGT
>DASXQQ010000142.1:0-3180 GCA_036507085.1 Piscinibacter sp.
GACGCCCGCATCCTGCAGCCGCCCGGGTCGGTGCTGATCTACGCCGCAGCACCGGACGAAGCGCGTCGCGCCGCGTTCACCGCGCGCGGCGTCGAGGTCGCGCTGAAGCCAGGGGCCAACGACAAGGTCGACCTGGCCGCGATGCTCGACGACCTTGCGGCACGCGACATCAACGAGCTGCACGTGGAGGCCGGCCACAAGCTCAACGGCTCGTTGGTGCGCGAAGGCCTGGTCGACGAGTTCCTCGTTTACCTCGCACCCAAGCTGCTCGGCGCCGGTCGCGAGATGGCGGACTTTGGACCGCTCGCGTCGCTCGACGCCGCGTTGGCGCTCGAGTGGATAGCCATCGAACGCATCGGCGATGACCTGCGCTTGATCGCCCGGCCTCGCGACCGCGCGGCCTTCTGATCCGCTGCGACAATCGCCGGATGTTCACCGGCATCGTCACCGCCCTCGCCCGCATCGCCGAAGCCGCCCCCCTCGGCCCCGACCCCTCGCACGGCAGGCGCCTCACCGTCGAAACCCCCGCCGGCTACCTCGACGACGTGCAGCTCGGCGACAGCATCGCGCTCAACGGCGCGTGCATGACGGTCACCTCCTTCGACGCCGCCGCGCACCGTTTTAGCGTCGACATCTCCGCCGAAAGCCTGGACAAGACCGCGGGCCTGGTCGAACCCGGCCCGGTCAACCTCGAGAAGGCGCTGCGTGCGCACGACCGGCTCGGCGGCCACATCGTCAGCGGCCACGTCGACGGCATCGGCCAGGTGACGCATTTCGCGCCGGTCGGCGAGTCGTGGGAGCTGCGACTGCGCTCGCCGCGCGAGCTCGCGAAATTTCTGGCCTACAAAGGCTCGATCACCGTCAATGGCGTGAGCCTCACGGTGAACCGCGTCACCGACCATTCCGATCACTGCGAGTTCAGCATCAACCTCATTCCGCACACCCTGGAGCACACCACCCTCGGCACGCTCAAGGTCGGTACGGCCGTCAACCTCGAGGTGGACCTGATCGCGCGCTACGTCGAGCGCATGCTGAGTGCCGCTTCGCCTCAGGGTTGACCCCCGCCACCTACAATCCACCCATGTCGATTTCCCCCGTTCCCGAGCTGATTTCCGAGCTCGCCGCCGGTCGCATGGTCATCCTCGTCGACGAGGAAGACCGTGAGAACGAAGGCGACCTGGTGCTGGCGGCCGACCACGTGTCGCCCGAGGCGATCAACTTCATGGCGAAGTTCGGTCGCGGCCTGATCTGCCTCACGCTCACCCGCGAGCGCTGCGAGCGCCTGCAACTGCCGCCGATGGCCAAGCGCAACGGCACGGTGCACGGCACCGCCTTCACCGTCTCGATCGAAGCCGCGAGCGGCGTGACCACCGGCATTTCGGCCGCCGACCGCGCGCGCACGGTGCAGGCCGCGGTCGCGCGCGACGCCACCGCGGCCGACCTGGTGCAGCCGGGCCACATCTTCCCGCTGCAGGCGCAGGACGGCGGCGTGCTGATGCGCGCCGGACACACCGAGGCCGGCTGCGACCTGTCGGCGATGGCGGGGCTGTCGCCGGCGGCGGTGATCTGCGAAATCATGAAGGACGACGGGACGATGGCGCGCCTGCCCGACCTGTTCATCTTCGCCCAGGAACACGGCCTGAAGATCGGCACCATCGCCGACCTGATCGAATACCGCAGCCGCAACGAAACGCTGATCGAGCGCGTGAGCCGGCGCAAGCTCGCCACCGCGCAGGGCGAGTTCGATTGCAGCGCCTTTCGCGACCGCACCGGCGGCCTGCACCTCGCGCTGACGCGCGGCCAGTGGAGCGCGAGCGACGAGGTGCTGGTGCGCGTGCACGAGCCGCTGTCGGTGCTGGACCTGCTCGACGCCGGCCAGTGCGGCCACTCCTGGCCGCTGCCGAAGGCGCTGGCGCTGCTCGCCCGCAGCGAGCGCGGCGCGGCACTGCTGCTCAACTGCGGCGAAGACGCCGCCGCGCTGCTCGGCCAGCTCAAGCCGCACGACCCGCGCGCCGAGCGCCAGCGGGGCCAGATGGACCTGCGCACCTACGGCGTCGGCGCGCAGATCCTGCGCGAGCTCGGCATCGCCAAGATGAAGCTGCTGGGGAGCCCGCGGCGCATGCCGAGCATGGTCGGCTACGGCCTCGAGGTCACCGGCTTCGTCGCCGCCGAAAACCAATAACTGGATCATCGAATGCAAGAGGCCGACAAGGGACCGGAGACGGTAATTGACGGGCGCAACCTGCGCATCGGCATCGTGCAGGCGCGCTTCAACGCGAGCGTGACCCAGGCGCTGGCCGAGGCGTGCCTGGCCGAACTACGGGAGCTCGGCGTGTCGACCAAGCACATCCGGCGCGTCAGCGTGCCCGGTGCGCTGGAGATCCCGGTCGCGCTGATGACGATGGCCGACAGCGAAGACTACGACGCGCTGATCGCGCTGGGCTGCATCGTCCGCGGCGAGACGTACCACTTCGAGCTGGTGGCCAACGAAAGCGGTGCTGGCGTCACGCGGGTGTCGCTCGACCACCAGATCCCGATCGCCAACGCGATCCTCACCGTCGAGAATGAAGCGCAGGCCTGGGCCCGGGCCGAAGAGAAGGGGCGCGATGCCGCGCGCGTGGCGGTGGAGATGGCGAACCTGATGGAAGACCTGGCGTGACCGAACCCGTGAAGAAGGCGAGCCGCCCGCAAGGCAAGCGCGGCGCCCCCAAGTCGACCCGCCGCCGCTCCCGCGAAGTTGCGTTGCAGGGCCTGTACGAGTGGCTGATCTCGGGCGCCGAGGCCGGCGTGATCGAGGCCCACATGCGCGAGCAGGAAGGCTTCGACAAGTGCGACACCGCGCACTTCGATGCGCTGCTGCACGGCTGCATCGCCGAGGCTGCCGACATCGACGCGGTGCTCGCGCGCCACGTCGACCGCAAGACCACCGAGCTGTCACCGATCGAACACGGCGTACTGATGATCGGCGCATACGAACTCAAGCATTGCATCGACATCCCGTACAAGGTGGCGATCAACGAGGCGGTCGAACTGGCCAAGAGCTTCGGCGGCACCGATGGGCACAAGTATGTGAACGGGGTGCTGGACAAGGCGGCGGCGGAGTTGCGCTCGGTGGAAGTGCAGACTGCGCGTTCGAGTCGACGCTAGATCGATTCCTCGACATGAAGTTGGCCTCCCGGC
>DASXQQ010000143.1:0-10992 GCA_036507085.1 Piscinibacter sp.
AGCAGGGTGGCGGTGCTGATCAGGCCGACCTCGAACTGGCCGAGGCCCAGCGCCAGCAGGTAGGCAGGCAGCAGCACCGCCATGAAGCCGTCGCCGAGCGCGCGCAACGCCCGGGCGACGAGCATGCGCCAGGCGTCGGGCGCGGCGCCGCGCGGCAGCAGCCAGCGCGCGAGGGCAGGGGGCGGGGCTTCGACGGGCGCCTCGATCACGGGCGGGCTCCTGGAGTCGCGCAAACGCGCCTGCGCATCGTAGACGCCCGCCGACGCGCGCTTCCGATGTTGTCCTACAGATCGCCCCAGCAATTGGTGGCGTACTCAGGGCGCTACTCTAGGAGAAGCTCCATGAACCAACTCGCCGCTCTGATCCTGGCCGCCGGTGCCCTGTCCCCGGCGCTCGCCGTCACCGACGTCGGCATCTCGATCGGCATCATGCAGCCCGGCGTTTACGGCCGCATCGACATCGGCGCCTATCCGCAGCCGCTGCTCTTCTATCCGGAGCCGGTCGTCATCGCGCCCGCGCCGATCGCGGTGTATCGGCAGCCGATCTATCTCTACGTGCCGCCGGCGCACCGGGTGAACTGGCGTCACTACTGCGGCTACTACCATGCCTGCTCGCAGCCGGTGTACTTCGTGCAGGAGCAATGGGTGCGCGAGCGCTATGAGCACGAGCACCCCGGCTGGCACGGCAACCGCGGCCGACACCGCGGGCACGGCAGGGACTGAGCTAGGCCGGCGCCCGGACCGTCCGCGTCTTGCGCGCCGCGGCGCGCGGCCGGTGGGCCGGCGCCGGCGCCGCGCGCAGCGGTGCTTCGCCCGCCAGCCAGCGCCGGATGTTCAACGCGTCGAGCGCGCGTTCGGCCGAAGCCATCGCGCCCATCAGCACCACGATGACGGTGCGACCGGCGGCGCGCAGCCGCATCGTTAGGCAACGGCCGGCTTCGTTGGTGAAGCCGGTCTTCGACGCGAGGATTTCCCAGCCCGGCTTGCCGACCAGTCGGTTGGTGTTGCGCACCGCCCACGGCCGGCCATTGACCACCACCGCGTGGGCGCGCTTGCTGGTGATCTCGGAGATCAGCGGATAGGCCAGCGTCGCTTGCAACACCTTGACCAGATCGAGCGCGCTCGCGTGGTTGTTCGGCGACAGCCCGGTGGGATCGTCCATCGTCGTGCGCTCGAGGCCGAGCGCCTCGATCTTGCGTCGCGAGGCCTCGACGAAGCCGTCGAGCCCGCCCGGGTGGTTGCGCGCGAGCGCTGCCGCCGCGTGGTTGTCCGAGGCGATCAGCGCGAGTTCGAGCAGGGTGCCGCGCGCGACGACGGCGCCGACCGGCACGCCGGAATGGGTGTGCTTGAGCCAGTCCATGTCCGACGCTTCGATGCGGATCATTTCGTTCGGGTCCTGCTGCACATCGAGGATGACCATCGCGGTGATCAGCTTGGTCAGCGACGCCATCGGCGCGGCGGTCGCGGCGTCTTTCTCGAGCAGGACCTCGCCGGTCTGTTCGTCGACGACGACGACATGGGCGGACTCGAAGGCGACGGAGCCCCACGCGGTGGAGCCGCAGACGAGCAGCAACGAGAGGAGGACGCTTTTGAACAACATGGGACGCCGAGAAAGTTGGAGTCGGACTGGCAAGGCTCGCCAGATCCGCGGTCAACTGTCTTATCGGCACTTTGGCTGACAACGTGTCTTCGCGCATCCCCCGAAATGCGGCATACGGCCGAAGTTCGGCCCGGTCAGCGATGCCCGAACCAGCGCCCGATGTGCGCCTGCGCTTCACGCAGCGAGGCCAGCACCGCGAGGCTCGCGGCGCGGGCCTCGGCGCCGGGCGGTTTCAGGTCGGGCACGATGACCACCGCCATGCCGGCGGCCACCGCGGCGCGCGCGCCATGCTCCGAGTCCTCGAACGCGAGGCAGTCCCACGGGCGCAGCTGCGCGCGCTGCGCGGCGAGCAGGAACAGGTCGGGGTGTGGCTTGCCGCGGGTGACTTCGTCGCCGCCGCTCACGCTCGTGAAGAAGCCGGCGAGCCCGGCTTGCTGTAGCCGGCGCTGCACCTCGGCCCGCTCGGTCGACGACGCGACGACGCAGGGCACGGCACGCTCGCGCAGTTGCTGCAGCAACGCGACGACGCCCGACTTCACCGCGAAGCCCTGCGCCTGGTGCGGCGCCAGCAGCGAACCGACCCGCGCGCGCGCCGCGTCGTAGGAACAGGCGTCGCCGAGGCACTGCTGCAGTTGCGCGCGGGTGTCCGCTTCGCCGCAGCCGACGACGTGCAGGTAGTCGGCCTCGGTGAGCGGCGCGCCGAATTCGCGCGTCGCCTGCAGCCAGGCGACGAGGATCGGCCGCTCGGAATCGATCAGCAGGCCGTCCATGTCGAACACGGCGGCGCGAAACGGCGGTGCGGGCATCGGCTGATTATCGGCAAGCCCCGGGCGCGGCGGCGCTTCCTTGATCCGCGCATAAGCAAGGTCGAATTGATTCGTTTTCGTGCCGGCCCGTGCTGCCTAGGATTCAAGCCTCTGATCCATTTGATCGCGCCCGACGCAGAACCCGAGGATTCTTTTCCCATGACAAGCGCCCGCCTCCTTCGCCACACGCTGGCCACGCTCGCCCTCGCGACCGCCGCCGGTGTGGCGCTGGCCAAGGACATCACGCTGCTCAACGTGTCGTACGACCCGACGCGCGAGCTCTACCAGGATTACAACGCCGCCTTCGCCAAGTACTGGAAGGCCAAGACCGGCAACACGGTGACGGTCAAGACCTCGCACGGCGGCTCCGGCAAGCAGGGCCGCTCGGTGATCGACGGGCTCGAGGCCGACGTGGTCACGCTGGGCCTCGCCTACGACATCGACGAGATCGCCGAGCGGGCGAAGCTGCTGCCGGCCGACTGGCAAAAGCGCCTGAAGCACAACAGTTCGCCCTACACCTCGACCATCGTGTTCCTGGTGCGCAAGGGCAACCCGAAAGGCATCAAGGACTGGGACGACCTGGTCAAGCCCGGCGTCTCGGTGATCGCCTCCAACCCCAAGACCTCCGGCGGCGCACGCTGGAGCTACCTCGCCGCCTATGGCTCGGTGCTGAAGAAGACCGGCAGCGATGCGAAGGCGCGTGAATACATCACGGCGCTGTACAAGAACGTGCCGGTGCTCGACTCGGGCGCCCGCGGCTCGACCACCACCTTTGTCGAGCGCGGCATCGGGGATGTGCTGTTGTCCTGGGAGAACGAGGCGCTGCTGGTCATCAAGGAACTGGGACCGGACAAGTTCCAGGTGGTCACCCCGGCGCAGTCGATCCTCGCCGAGCCGCCGGTGTCGGTGGTCGACAAGGTGGTCGACAAGCGCGGCACGCGTGCCGTCGCCCAGGCCTACCTCGAATATCTGTACGGCAACGAAGGACAGGACATCATCGGCCACAACTATTTCCGGCCCATCGATCCGACCGCTGCCGCCAAGTACGCCAAGCAGTACCCGAAGCTCAGCCTGTTCACGGTCGACGAGGTGTTCGGCGGCTGGACCCAGGCACAGAAGGCCCACTTCGCGGACGGCGGCGTCTTCGACCGGATCTATACGAACAAATAGCGCACGCGCTCAGGCTTTTGGCTTCGCCGAAAGCTTCAATCGCTTTTCGCATAACGATCCAAGAATTCGGTCGTTTGTTGTCGGGCTCGCCCTGCCTACGATGCACGGCTCGAATTCTTCGATTGCATTGCCATGTCCATTTCCGCGTTTCGTTCGCCGCGCCGCGCGCTGCTTGCTGCCCTGTCCGCCACTGCGCTGTTCGGCGTGGCCGGCCTCTGCGAAGCCGCCGGCCCGGCACTGCTGAACGTCAGCTACGACGTCGCGCGCGAGTTCTACAAGGACTACAACGCCGCCTTCATCAAGCACTGGAAGGCGACGAGGGGCGAAGACATCAGCGTCAACCAGTCGCACGGCGGCTCGAGCAAGCAGGCCCGCGCGGTGATCGACGGCCTCGAAGCCGATGTCGTCACGATGAACCAGGCGAACGACATCGACGCGATCGCCGAAAAGGGCAAGCTGCTGCCGCCCGATTGGGCGAAGCGGCTGCCGAACAACAGCGCGCCGACGACCTCGACCACGGTGATCCTGGTGCGCCGTGGCAACCCCAAGGGCATCAAGGACTGGGCCGACCTGGCGCGCCCCGGCATCAGCGTCGTGATCCCGAATCCGAAGATCACCGGCAATGGCCGCTACACCTATGTGGCCGCCTGGGGTGCGGCGATCAAGGCCGGCAAGACCCCGGCGCAGGCGCGCGAGCAGCTGCAGAAGATGTTCGCCAACGTGCCGGTGTTCGACGGCGGCGGCCGCGCGGCGACCACCACCTTCGCCCAGCGCAACATCGGTGACGCGCTCGCCACCTTCGAGAGCGAGGTCAACCTGATCAAGGCCGAGTTCGGCGGCGACTTCGACGTGGTCTACCCGGCGTGGAGCATCCTCGCCGAGAACCCGGTCGCGGTGATCGACAAGGTGGTCGACAAGAAGGGCACACGCAAGGCCGCCGAGGCCTACCTCAAATACTTGTGGTCCGACGAAGCGCAGGAGATTGCGGCGAAGCACCAGCTGCGCCCGCGCTCCGCCGCGCTGCTGCAGAAGTACGCCAAGGACTTCCCGAAGGTGAATCTCTTCACCGTCGACGAGATGTTCGGCGGCTGGAGCAAGGCGCAGAAGGACCACTTCGACGACGGCGCGACCTGCGACCAGATCCTCGCCGCGGCGAAGAAGTCCTGAAAGTCCTGACTCCGCCATGTTCTTCTCGCGCGCGCTCCTGAAGCGACACAGCGTGCTGCCGGGCTTCGACCTGGCGCTCGGCTTCACGCTGCTGTACCTGAGCTTCATCGTGCTCATCCCCTTGAGCGCAGCGTTTCTCAAGACCTTCACGATGACCTGGCCGGCGTTCTGGAGCGCGGTCAGCTCGCCGCGCGTGCTCGCGTCGTACCGGCTGACCTTTGGCGCGTCGTTCGGCGCCGCGCTGTTGAACGCTTTCTTCGGCCTCGTCGTCGCCTGGGTGCTGGTTCGCTACGAGTTCCCCGCCAAGCGCCTGATCGACGCGCTCGTCGACCTGCCGTTCGCGCTGCCCACCGCGGTTGCCGGCATCGCGCTGACGGCGCTGTATGCGGGCAACGGCTGGATCGGCCAGGCGCTGCCGTTCAAGGTGAGCTTCACCCCGATCGGCGTGTTCGTGGCGCTGACCTTCATCGGCCTGCCCTTCGTCGTGCGCACCTTGCAGCCGGTGCTCGAAGACCTGCAGCACGAGCTCGAAGAGGCGGCGGCGACGCTCGGTGCGACGCGCTGGCAGACCTTCACCAAGGTGATCTTCCCGATCATCACGCCGGCGCTGCTGACCGGCTTTGCGCTCGCCTTCGCGCGCGCGCTCGGCGAGTACGGCTCGGTGATCTTCATTGCCGGCAACATGCCGCTGGTCAGCGAGATCACGCCGCTGTTGATCATCACCAAGCTCGAGCAGTACGACTACACCGGTGCGACGGCGATCGCGGTGGTGATGTTGGTCAGCGCCTTCGTTCTGCTGCTGGCGATCAACGCGCTGCAGGCGTGGACGCGGGCGCGGCAGGGGCGTTGATGATGTCGACTCCCTCCGTTCAGGCTGAGCTTGTCGAAGCCCTGGCCCAGGCCACCGCACCCGATCGCCCTGACCCTTCGACAGGCTCAGGACAGGGTACGCCTGACGGCGTATCGAAGGGCCCCCGCAACCTCCCCGACGCCACCACCGAACCGACCTGGGTCAAGTGGACGCTGATCCTCACCGCGCTCGCCTTCCTCACCCTCTTCCTCTTCGTCCCGCTGGCCACCGTCTTCGCCGAGGCCTTCAAGAAGGGCGTCGGCGTCTACCTCGCCGCCATCACCGACCCCGACGCGCTGTCGGCGATCAAGCTGACCTTGATCGCGGCCGGCATCTCGGTGCCGCTGAACCTCGCGTTCGGCATCGCCGCCGCCTGGTGCATCGCGAAGTTCGATTTCCGCGGCAAGAACGTGCTGCTGACCCTGATCGACCTGCCGTTCTCGGTGAGCCCGGTGATCTCGGGCCTGATCTACGTGCTGGTGTTCGGCCTGCAGGGCTGGTTCGGCGAGTGGCTGCGCGACCACGATCTGAAGATCATCTTCGCGGTGCCGGGCATCGTGCTCGCGACCGTGTTCGTCACCTTCCCCTTCGTCGCGCGCGAACTGATTCCGCTGATGCAGGCGCAGGGCACCGAGCAGGAAGAAGCGGCGCGCGTGCTCGGCGCCAACGGCTGGCAGATCTTTCGCCGCGTCACGCTGCCCAACGTCAAGTGGGCGCTGCTCTACGGGGTGATCCTGTGCAACGCGCGGGCGATGGGCGAGTTCGGCGCGGTCAGCGTGGTCTCGGGCCACATCCGCGGCCAGACCAACACGATGCCGCTGCACATCGAGATCCTCTACAACGAGTACCAGTTCGCCGCCTCGTTCGCGGTCGCCTCGCTGCTCGCGGGACTCGCGCTGGTGACGCTGGTGTTGAAGTTCGCCGTCGAGCAGCGCGTCAAGGCGCAGCGCAAGGTACAAGAGAGAAGCGAATGAATTTCGTAGGGTGGGCTTCAGCCCACGCAGTCGAAGGTCGGCACAACGCGTGGGCTGAAGCCCACCCTCTAGGAGCGGGAACAAAATCATGAGCATCGAAGTCCGCAACCTCAACAAGCGCTTCGGCCACACGGTCGTCTGCGACAACCTGAACCTCGACATTCCGGCCGGCGAACTGGTCGCGTTGCTGGGGCCCTCGGGCTCGGGCAAGACCACGCTGCTGCGCATCATCGCCGGGCTCGAAGTGCCCGACACCGGCAGCGTGCTGTTCCACGGCGAGGACGCGACCCACACCGACGTGCGCGAGCGCCAGGTCGGCTTCGTGTTCCAGCACTATGCCCTCTTCGGCCACATGACGATCTTCGAGAACGTCGCCTTCGGTCTGCGCGTGCGGCCGAAAGCCACGCGGCCGAGCGACAAGGAAATCCGCGCGAAGGTGATGGAGCTCCTGAAGCTCGTGCAGCTCGACTGGATCGCCGAGCGCTACCCGCACCAGCTGTCCGGCGGCCAGCGCCAGCGCATCGCGCTCGCCCGTGCGCTGGCGGTCGAGCCCAAGGTGCTGCTGCTCGACGAGCCCTTCGGCGCGCTCGACGCCAAGGTGCGCAAGGAACTGCGCCGCTGGCTGCGTCGGCTGCACGACGAGGTGCATGTGACCAGCGTGTTCGTCACCCACGACCAGGAAGAGGCGATGGAAGTCGCCGACCGCATCGTCGTGATGAACCAGGGCCGCATCGAGCAGGACGGCCCGCCCGACGAGGTCTACGACCACCCGGCCTCACCCTTTGTGCTGCAGTTCCTCGGCGACGTGAACCTGTTTCACGGCCGCTTCGGCCGCAGCGGCGAGGGTGCGCAGGAGGTGAGCTATGTGCGCCCGCACGAACTGCAGATCGTCGCGACCCCCGAAGAAGGCTCGATCCCAGTGACGCTGGCGCAAGCGCTGACCGTGGGGCCGAACACGCGGCTCGAATTCAAGCGGCTCGACGACGCGAGCTATGTCGACGTCGAACTGCCGCGCGCCGAATACACGACGCTGCGCGAGCAACTGGCGCTGAAGCCGGGTTCGGCAGTGCACTTGCTGCCGCGCCGCGTGACGCGCTTCGCCGAGGACGTGAACGATCCGGCGGCGATGATTTGACGGCGAGCGCTACCCTTCGATCGGCTCGCCGTTCAGCGCCCGCTCGACCACAGCCCGCGTCAACGTCGGTGCGAAGGCCTCGATGAAGGCATAGACATAGCCGCGCAGCCAGGTGCCGCGCCGCACCGCGAGGCGCGTCAGGTTCACCTCGAACAGGTCGCGCGCGTCGAGCGCGCACAAGCCGCGGTCGCGATCCGCGTCGAACGCGATCGAGGCGACGATGCCCACGCCCATGCCGAGCTCGACATAGGTCTTGATGACATCGGCGTCCATCGCGGTCAGCACCACGCTCGGCGTCAGCCCGACCCGCGCGAACGCCTCGTCGATGTGACGCCGGCCGGTGTAGCCCACGTCGTAGGTGATGATCGGGTGGCACGCCAGGCGCTGCAGCGTCAGCGGCCCGTCGTGCTGCAGCAGCTCGTGCCCCGGTGGCACCACCACGCTGTGCGTCCAGCGGTAGCACGGCAGCGCCACGAGTTGTTCGTAGTGCGCCAGCGCCTCGGTCGCCACGCCGATATCGGCCTCGCCCGACAGCAGCATCTCGGCCACCTGTTTCGGCGTGCCCTGGTGCAGGTTCAGCGTGACCTGCGGATAGAGCTGGCGGAAGTCGCGCACCACCGCCGGCAGCGCATAGCGCGCTTGCGTGTGCGTCGTGGCGATCGACAGCGGGCCGCTGGTCTGCGCGCTGAACTCGGCGCCGGCCCGCTTGAGGTTGGCGGCATCGAGCAGCAGCCGCTCGACGATCGTCAGCACCGCCTCGCCTGGCGGCGTGAGCCCGGTCAGGCGCTTGCCGGCACGCGCGAAGATCTCGATGCCGAGTTCGTCCTCGAGTTCGCGGATCTGCCGGCTGATGCCGGGCTGCGAGGTGTGCAGCGCGGCCGCCACCTCGGTGAGGTTGAAGCCGCAGCGAACCGTCTCGCGCACCGAGCGCAATTGCTGGAAATTCATCGGGTGTCGGCGCGCACCGAACAGCGTGCGCGAAACGCATCAGTAGGCTCGCGATTCTGCGCAGGAGCGGCGGCGCGGGCAAGGACGCTTTGCTTCTATCCTTATGTGGCGCCGCGCCCGTCCTCGCTAAGATGCCCGCACCATGGCCGGCCTTACCCAAGCGATCCGCTTTTGCACCTCACAGGACGGACTGCGAATCGCCTACGCCACGATGGGCCGCGGCCGGCCGCTGGTGCGCACTGCGCATTTCTTCACCCACGTCGAGCTCGACCTGAACAGCCCGGTGTGGCGCCCTTGGCTCGCCGAGTTGAGCCGCGACCGCCTGCTGGTGCGCTACGACGGGCGCGGCTGCGGCTTGTCGGACCGCAGCGCGGCGCCGCTGTCGCTCGACGCCTGGCTTGTCGACCTCGAGGCGGTGGTCGACGCCGCCGGGCTGGAGCGCTTCGCGCTGTTCGGTTGTTCGCAAGGCGCTGCGGTGTCGGTCGCCTACGCCGCGCGCCATCCGCAGCGCGTGTCGTGTCTGGTCCTGCTCGGCGGCTATGCACGGGGTCCGATGAAACGCGAGCCGACGCCGGCGCAGGTGAACGAGGCGCGCGTGCTGCTCGACCTCGTCCAGGTCGGCTGGGGCCGCGACAACCCGGCGTTTCGCCAGGTGTTCACGTCGCTGTTCATTCCCGAAGGCACGCCCGAGCAGGTGAACTGGTTCAACGAACTCGAGCGACTGACGACCAGCCCGGAGGACGCCGCGCGCGCGATCGCCGCCTTCGGCCAGCTCGATGTGAGCGAGGCGGCCATGCGCATCGCCTGCCCGACGCTCGTGCTGCACGCGCGCGGGGATGCCCGCGCGCCGTTCGAAGAGGGGCGCCGGCTTGCCGGACTGATCCCCGGCGCGCGCTTCGTGCCGCTCGAAAGCCGCAACCACGTGCTGCTCGAGCACGAGCCCGCGTTCGCGCGTTGCTTCGACGAAATTCACGCGTTCCTCGATGCGCATGACGCAGCGCCGAAGCATGGGCCGGCGTTCGCGCGCCTCACGCCGCGCGAGCGCGAACTGCTGGAGCTGCTGGCGCGTGGCCTGGACAACCTGCAGATCGCCGCGCACCTCGGCCTGACCGAGAAGACCGTGCGCAACAAGGTCAGCGCGGTGTTCGACAAGCTCGAGGTGGCGACGCGCGCGCAAGCGATCGTCGCCGCCCGCGAAGCCGGCTTCGGCCAGGCGCCGCTGCCGCGCTGAGCGCGCGTCGGGACGCCGGTCCCGGGTTTCACGGCGCCTCCCGCGAGCGCCAGGTTCGAAGCGGGACAAATGCCTCGCGACCGCGCGACGCCGCAGCGATCGAATGGACTCCATCGCATTCACCGCGCACTGGAGACCGTCATGTCACTCACCACCCACCCGCTGCCCCAGGTCCCTGCCTCGCGTCCGGTCGACCCGCAACCCGCTCGAGCCCACGGGCTCGCACGCTGGCTGCTGCGCTGGTGGCAGGCCGAGTGCCGCCGCGCCGAGCGCCCGGACCGCTTCGTGCCCTACCTCTGATTGACGCTGTGCCCCACGCGCCGCAAGATGCCTCGCATGGCCGGGCACATCACGATCCTCAACGACTCCTTCGGCAAGCCCTCGGCCTTGCGCCAGGACTGGGGGTTTGCGGCGCTGATCGAATTCGGGGCCCTGCGCATCCTGTTCGACACCGGCAACAACGCGCGCACCTTCGCCCACAACGTCGACGCGCTCGGCATCGACCTGCGCGAGCTCGATTTCGCGGTCATCTCGCACCGCCACGGCGACCACACCAGCGGGCTCAACCACCTGCTGCAGATCCACCCGACGCTCGCGATCTACACGCCGGAGGAAACCTATGGCGTGTTCGGCTCCAGCCTGCCGGGGCTGTTCTACCCGCGCTGCCACACGCTGCCGGACTACATGCGCTACTACGAGGGCAAGCCGCCGGAGGCGATCCGCCACGGCAGCCCGTGGCCGGATGCGCGCTTCGCCTGGGTCAAGGAGGCGTGTGAGGTCGCGCCCGGCGTGCACCTGGTGCCGGTCGTCTCCGATGTGGCCGGCACGCGCGAGATGCGCGAGCTCGCGCTCGCGCTCGGCACGCCGCAAGGCCTGGTGATCGTCGCCGGCTGTTCGCATCCAGGCATCGAGAACATCCTGCGTGCCGCGAGTGCGATCGATGCCCGCATCGCCGGGTTGTTCGGCGGGTTGCACCTGGTGCTCACCCCCGAGCCGGAGCTGCGCCGCCTCGCCGGCGCGCTGCGCGACGACTGGCAGTTGCAACGCATCGCGCCCGGCCACTGCACTGGCGAGCCGGCCTTCGCCGTGCTCAGCGAGGCCTTCGGCGAGCG
>DASXQQ010000144.1:0-16357 GCA_036507085.1 Piscinibacter sp.
AGCGGAAACTGCAGTGCCGCGGCGCGCAGCGGCACGCCATGCGCATCGCAAACCGCTTCGATGCGGGCGGTGCGCTCCACCCATTCGCGCGCGGCCGGCGCGTAGTTGAAGCTCGCTGGCCCGTGGCCTGTGCCGGTGGCCAGGATGCCCGAATTGAAGACGCCCCCGAGGGCGATGCGCACGCCGCGCGCCACGCACTGCGGCAGCAGCTCGGGCAGCGCGGCATGGTCGAGCAGGCTGTAGCGCCCGGCCAGCATCAACGCGTCGATGTCGGTGTGGCGCATCACGTCGAGCACGACCTGGACATCGTTGACCCCCAGGCCGAGCGCGCCGATCACGCCTTCGCGCTTGAGCTGCTGCAGGGTCGGCAAGGTCTCATCCAGCACCTGGCGCTGCACCTGCGCCGCCCGCTCGCCATGGGTGGTGGCGTCGAGATCGTGCACGTAGACCACGTCGATGCGCGCGAGGCCCAGGCGCTGCAAGCTGTCTTCGAGGCTGCGCCGGGTGCCGGCAGCGCTGTAGTCCCACTGCTGGACGAAGGGCAGCACGTCGACATAGCCGTGCGCGCTGCGCGGCGCGGCCGGGTCGGCGCGGAGGAGCCGGCCGACCTTGGTCGACAGCACGAAGTCGTCGCGCGCTCGCTCGCGCAGCGCATCGCCGAGCCGCCGCTCCGACAGGCCGTGGCCGTAGTGCGGCGCGGTGTCGAAGCTGCGGCAGCCGCTCGCCCAGGCCGCGTCGAGCAGCGAGCGGGCCTGGCTGTCGGGCACCGGCGCAAACAGGTTTCCCAACGGTGCCCCGCCCAGGCCCAGGGGCAGGCGGGTGTCGGCACAAGGTGGGAAGAGCGTGGCCATGGCAAGGGTTTTCACCGGTGAACAGTTACTAGGTTATGACTAACATGTCAGTGTGTCGATACGGGAAAGCCCGCGTCGCCGAACCCCCGATGCTGAAGAACCTTCCTCCGCTGCTCACACCCGACGCGCTGCACGCCCTGGCGAGCATGGGCCATGGCGACGAGCTTGCCATCGTCGACGCCAACTTTCCCGCCGCCCGCGTCGCCTTGCAAGGGGGTGCGCGCCTGGTGCAGCTGGCCGGCGCCGGCGCGACCGGTGCCTTGCGCGCCGTGCTGCAGGTGCTGCCGCTGGACGACTTCGGGCCCGACGCCGCCTGGACCATGCAGGTGGTGGGCGACGCTGCCGCGGTGCCGCCACCGGTGGCCGAGTTCCGCGCGCTGCTCTCCGAGGCCGGCGAGCGCGCGCCGGTGCCGCTCGAACGCATGGCGTTCTACGAGCGTGCGGCCAACGCATTCGCCATCCTGCGCACCGGCGAGTCACGCCCGTACGGCAACATCCTGCTGCGCAAAGGCGTGGTCGCGAGCGACCGATGACCATGGCCAACGTCGTCCGCGTCCCATCGACCAGCCTGCGCGCCCGCGCCTACGAGAGCTTTCAGCAGCAGATCGTCCAGGCCAACATCCGCCCCGGGCAATTCATTTCGCAGCGCGAGCTGATGCAGCTGCTGGGCATGCCGCTCGGCGCGGTGCGCGAGCTGATTCCGCGGCTGGAGGCCGAAGGCCTGCTGCGCACCGTGCCTCAGCGCGGCCTGCAGATCGCCCACGTGGACTTGAAGCTGATCAACAACGCGTTCCAGCTGCGTCTGCTGCTGGAGCGCGAGGCGGCGGTCCGCTTTGCGACCACCGTGTCCGACGCCGACCTGGCGACGATCGAGGAAGCGCATCTGCGCATCGTGCGGCGCGCGCGCAGCGCGACGATCGACGACCACCTGCTGACCGACGCGACCACCGTCGATTGGGGCCTGCACGACCTGATGATCGATGCGCTGGGCAACGAGCTGATCTCCGACGTGTACCGCATCAACAGCCTGCGCGTGCGCCTGATCAAGCTCGAAGCATCGGCCCTGTCCCCCGAGGCGCTGCTGCCGGCGATGGAAGAGCACCTCTGGTTCATCGATGCGCTCAAGCGCCGCGATCCCGAAGCCGTGGCGCAACGCCTCACCCACCACATCGAGAGCGCGCATCGCCGCGTGCTCGGCCTGCCGCGGCCCGCCTTGCCGTGGTCCCTGGAGAACCTGACGTGACTTCCCCCGCATCGACCGCCGCGTTTCGCGGCATCTGGCCGGCTCTGCTGACGCCACTGAACGCCGACCTGAGCATCGACCATGCGCGCTTCGCCTCGCATTCGCGCGCGCTGCTCACGGCCGGCTGCGGCGGCGTGACGCCGTTCGGCACCACCGGCGAGGGCCCGTCGTTCGCGATGGCCGAGCGCCGCGACGCCGTCGACGCGTTGGTCGCGGGCGGCGTGCCGGCCTCGCGGATCCTGGTGTCAACCAGCTGCGCCGCGCTGCCCGAAACGCTCGCCCTCACCCGCCACGCGCTCGCGATCGGCGCCCACGGCTGCCTGATGCTGCCGCCGTTCTTCCTGAAGGGCGTGAGCGACCCGGGCATCATCGACGCGTACCGCTACGTCATCGACGGCGCGGCCGATGCGCGGCTCAGGCTGTACCTCTATCACATCCCGCAGGTGGCGGGCGTCGGCCTCTCGCACGAGGTGATTGCCACGCTCAAGCGCCTGTACCCGCAGACCATCGTCGGCATCAAGGACAGCAGCTGCGAGCTGTCGCACTCGCTGGCGCTGGCCGATGCGTTCATGCGCGACTTGCAGGTGTACGTCGGCAACGAGCTGGACCTGCCCGAACTGGGCCGGCGCGGCAGCACCGGCGCCGTCAGCGGGCTCGCCAACTTCATGCCGCGCCTGGTGCATCGCCTGGTCACGCAGCCCGACGCACCGGGCACGGCGCACGATCACGCCCGCGTCGATCGGCTGCTGGGGCTGCTCGGCGGCTATGCGCTCACGCCGGCACTCAAGGGCATCATGGCGATGCTGAGCGACGACCCGGCGTGGCTGCGCGTGCGCCCGCCACTGGTCGCGCTGTCGCCCGACGGCTTTGCTGCTCTGGAACGCGAGGTCCGCGCGTTCGGCATCCATCCCGAGACCGACTGACCAACAACAAGGAGACGACGATGAACGCTTCCCTGCTTCGCCGCGGCGTGCTCGCCGCCGGCGCCGCGCTGGCCCTGGCCGGCTGGCTGCCCGCCGCGCAGGCGCAGACCAAGGTGCCGTTGCGCATCTCGACGCCGGCCGTGCCCGACGACTGGCACGCCAAGATGTGGACCGTGTTCAAGGACTCGCTCGACAAGAGCGCACCCGGTGAGTTCGACGTGCAGATCAACCTGAATGCGTCGCTGTTCAAACAGGGCGCCGAGCCGGCCGCGATGGCGCGCGGCAACCTGGAGCTGGCGTCGATCTCGGCCTTCGACATCGCCAAGCTGATTCCCGAGTTCTCGATCTTCACCGCCGGCTACGTCATCCGTGACCCGCAGCACCAGCAGAAGGTGTTCAACGGGCCGATCGGCGACGAGATGTTCAAGCTGGTAGCCGACAAGATGGACGTGACGGTGCTGTCGACCATCTATCTCGGCACCCGCGAAGTCAATCTTCGCGACGTGCGCAACGTGAAGACGCCGGCCGACCTGAAGGGCGTGAAGCTGCGCATGCCGGGCTCGAAGGAATGGCTGTTCCTCGGCGAGGCGCTGGGCGCCACCGCCACGCCGCTGGCCTTCGGCGAGGTCTACCTCGCGCTCAAGACCGGCACCATCGACGGCCAGGACAACCCCCTGCCGACGGTGCGCGCGGCCAAGTTCTACGAGGTCACCAAGCAAGTGGTGATGACGCACCACCTGGTGGACGGCATCTTCATCTCGATCGCCAACAAGAGCTGGAACGCGCTGACCCCGGCGCAAAGGCAGAAGGTCAAGGCCGCGGCGCAAGCGGCCACGGCCTACAACAACGAGAACCGCCTCAAGGAAGAAGCGCAGCTCGTCGACTTCTTCAAGCAGCAGGGCCTGCAGGTCGCGACGCCCGACGTCGATGCCTTCCGCAAGACGGTGCTGCAGGCCTACATGAGCTCGGACTACGCCAAGACGTGGCCCAAGGGCATGATCGACCGCATCAACGCGACGAAATAGGCGACCCAGCAAATGCGTGCCTGGCTGAAACGGGGCGCCGATGCGATCGGCGCCGGGCTGTTCGCAGCCCTGTTCATGACCTTCATCGTGCAGATCACCGCCCGCTTCGGCTTCAACCGGCCGCTGCCCTGGACCGATGAGCTGGCGGTGATCCTCTACGTGTGGGCCATCCTGTGGGCCTCGGCCTTCATGGTGCCGGCGCGCGAGCACGTGGTCTTCGACCTGGTCTACAACGCGATGGGCCAGCGCACGCGCCGCGGCATGCTGCTGCTGGGCAGCGTGATGATCGCCGGCCTGGCCGCGTGGGCGCTGCCCGGCAGCTGGGACTACGTGCACTTCATGGCGCGCGAGGGCACGCCCGTGCTGGGCCTGCCCTTCATGTGGGTGTTCATCCCCTTCGTGCTGCTGCTGGCCGCGCTGGTCGTGGTCAACGCCTGGCACTGCTGGCGCCTGCTGCGCGACCCCGAAGGAGAGCCGGCATGACCACGCCCCTGTGGATTCTGCTGGGGGTGCTGACCCTGGGCATGGTGATGCGCGCGCCGATCGGCTTTTCGATGCTGGCCAGCGGCATCGCCTACCTGATCGTCAAGCGGCAGGACATGGGCCTCGCCGCCGAGCAGGTGCTCAACGGCCTCTACAACAGCTACGTGCTGCTGGCGGTGCCGCTGTTCATCCTGGCGGCCAACCTGATGAACGCCGGTACCGTCAGCGAGCGCATCTTCGACTTCTGCCGCATCCTCGTCGGCCGCCTGCGCGGTGGGCTGGCGCAGGTGGACATCCTGGTCAGCGTGGTGTTCTCCGGCATGAGCGGCAGCGCGATCGCCGATGCCGCGGGTCCGGGGCTCGTTACCATCAAGCAGATGCTGAAGAAGCCGGAGTACGCGCCCGGCTTCGCCGGCGCGGTGGTGGTGGCCAGCGCCACCATCGGGCCGATCATTCCGCCGTCGATCCCGATGGTGATCTACGCGCTGGTGTCGGGCACCTCGGTCGGCGCGCTGTTCCTCGGCGGCGTGGTGCCGGGCCTGCTGATGGCGGTGGTGCTGATGGTCGCGGTGCAGATCATCGCCACGCAGCGCAACATGCCGCGCGACGCACCGGTGCCGCTGCGCGAGTTCCCGCAGATCCTCTGGCGCGGCGCGCTGCCGCTGTCGCTGCCCATCGTGCTGCTGACCGGCATCTACACGGGGGTGTTCACCCCCACCGAAGCGGCGGCCGTCGCGGCGCTGCATGCGCTGGTGCTGGCCGGCGTGATCTACCGCGCCTTGAGCTGGCGCGTGCTCTACGACGTGCTGCTCGACTCCACCCGCTCGAGCGCGATCATCACGATGATCATCGCCGGAGCCTTCATGCTGAACTACGCCTTCACCTCGGAGGGCGTGCCGCAGGCGCTGGCGCAATGGGTGAACGCGCAGCACCTGTCGCAGCTGCAGTTCCTGCTGATGGTCAACGCGGTGTTCCTGGTGCTCGGCTGCTTTCTCGACACCTCGGTGATGCTGCTGGTGTTCGTGCCGATGCTGCTGCCCGCGGCCAAGCTGCTGGGCGTGGACCTGGTCCACTTCGGCGTGGTGGTGGTCGTCAACATGATGATCGGTCTGGTCACCCCGCCCTTCGGCATGCTGCTGTTCGTCACCAATGCGCTCACCGGCATTCCGATCAAGGACATGCTGCGCGAGGGCTGGCTGTTCCTGCTGATGCTGATCGGGTTGCTGCTGGTGATGACGCTGTTCCCGCAGATCGTGCTGTGGCTGCCGCAATCGATGGGCTACGGGCTGAAGTGATGATGGTCCGGATTGATGTGGTCTGCGTGGCGAGCTGGAACGCCGACCTGGTGTCGCAGGTGCCGCGCCCGATCGCGCGCGGCGAGACGCTGCTGGCGAGCCGCTTCGAGATCAGCCCCGGTGGCAAGGGATCGAACGCGGCGGTGGCGGCCGCACGCCAGGGCGCGCGGGTCGCGCTGATCGCCCGGGTGGGCGGCGACGATTTCGGTCGGATGGCGCTCGACCTGTGGCACGCCGAGGGCCTGGACACCCGGCATGTGGAGCAAGCGGAAGGCGAACGCAGCGGCGTCGCGCAGATTCACGTCTATGACGACGGCGACAACAGCATCTCGGTGTTTCCCGGCGCGGGCGCCGGCCTCGCGGCGCGCCATGCGCTGGCGGCACGCGAGGCGCTGGCGTCGTGCCGCGTCGTGATGGCATCGTGCGAGGTGCCGCTGCAAGCCACGCTCGAAGCCTTTCGCATCGCGCGCGCGGGTGACGCGCTCACGGTGCTGAATCCCGCGCCGGCCTGTGAGCTGCCCGATGAGCTGCTGGCTCTTGTGGACGTGCTGACGCCCAACGAAAGTGAGTTGCGCGCGCTGGCTGGCGTGGCGGCCGATGCGCCGATCGACGCGGCCGCGCAGTCGCTGCTGGCACGCGGTGCGAAGGCGGTGCTGGTGACGCTTGGCGCCGTCGGCTGCACGCTCCATCGCGCGGGCGAGCCACCGCACAGCTTGCCGGGCCGGCGCATGACGGTGGTCGACACCATCGGCGCCGGCGACACCTTCACCGGCGCACTGGCCGCGGCGCTGGCGCGCGGCGCGCCGCTGCCCGAGGCGATGCGCTGGGCCAACGCCGCCGCGGCGCTGTCGGTGACCGGTCGCGGCGCGATCGGTGGCATGCCGAGCCGGACGCAGGTCGAGGCGCTGCTGGCTGACTGAGCGGGCAAGGCGCAATACGGTTCAGTTAATTGAGCCGTTCGCCCTGAGCTTGTCGAAGGGCCCGTGCATCCTGAGCTTGTCGAAGGGCCTGAGCTTGTCGAAGGGCCGGTGGCATGCCTACAGGGCTTCCTTCGACAAGCTCAGGACGATCGGAAATACAAGCTCAGCCCGAACGGGACTTGTGCTTAGCCGACGATCCCCAAGCCTATTGCGACCGCGCCGGTGGCTCGACATAGCTGCCAGGTCGCTGTTTGCGGATCAACAAGTTCTTGACCTCCCACTGCGCGCCCGCGTCCAGCGGCGCCAGGTAGTGCACGTCGCCGCCGCTTTGCACGGCAATGGGCACGCCGTTCTCGAACAGCAGCCGGTTGCCCGGCAGGCGCGGGACTTTCTCCCCGGGCGTGATGATGCCGGCGAGGTTCAAGGGATCGGCGGCGGAGATCGAGATGCGTTCGTGGCCCGGCATCTTCGCGGTCTTGCGCAGCGCCGCAGCAGCCTGCGGCAGCGCGAACTGCTCGCCGGAGAAGCCGCTGACGAAACGGCCGCCGCGAATCTCGCCGCGGGCTTCGAGACGCCGGTAGACGTAGTACAGATCGCGCCAGGGCGGTAGACCCTCTTCGCGTTCGAGCAGCTTGCGGAACACCACGCCATAGCGGCGCAGCAACACGCGCGCGATGTGCTCCACGTGCGGCTCGGCGAGCGCCCCGGGTGCCTCGGCCACCGGGCGCGGGCGGCGCGTCAGCGACCAGCGGCCGGCATCGTCGATGGGGTCGTGGCCGGGCCGCCGCCGGCGCAGCTTGTTGCGCTTGTCGGCGGGCATGACGAGGGCTCGCAGGCCGGCGAACGAATCACAGGTGGCGAGGCCGTGTGCCACCAGCTCGGCCAGCGCCTGCTCGACTTCCGTGCCCAGCAGGCCGGCGTCATGCTGCAGATCGGTGAAGAAGCTGGCGCCGTGCGCGCGCAGCGCCTCCAGCACCCGATGCGCCCTGCCGGACAGCGGCGCATCTTCGGCCGCAGTGCCGCCGACCCGCTGCCAGTGGGCCAGCGCTTCGCGTTCGCACAGCAGGATCGGCGTGCCGCGGATCGGGCCGGTCTTTCGACTGCCGGCTTCGCCGGCTTCCCGCGGCCGCCACCACACCACGCGCCCGGCGGTGCAGAGCTTGTCGAGCATGGCCGGCATGTAGTCCTTGACGCGCGCGACGAGCAGGTCCTCCTCCCAGGCCGACGCCGGCGCGGCATGGCCTTCGAGCTGGCGCAGCACGTCGGCCAGACCGCCCTCGCCTTCGCGGCGCTCGTCGCCGTCCCCCGAGCCGGGGGCCGCGGCGAGCTGATGCCAGCGGAACAGAAAGCGCATGAACTGCGCCGCAGGCACCGGCTGAGCTTCGGCCCGCAGCTTGTCGCGGGTGATGCGGTGCATGCGTGCGAGGAGGCGCCGGTCGCACCACTCCTCGCATCCATCGGCAACACCCGCGGCGGTGAAGGCGCCGCGCATCACGGCGCCTTCGGCTTCCAGCTGCAGCAAGCCGGTCAGCACCGCGTTGGCGGCGAGGCCCAGCGGTGCGGCGAGCGCCGGCGCGGTCACCGGCCCGAGCAGGTCCAGGCGGCCGCGCAGGATTTCGCGAAGCGCATCGTCGGGCGCGGGCCGGTCTTTCACGACCGCCTCGATCGGCGGCGACAACTCTGCACCGGGAAACACGGCCTGGAATTCGTGCAGGCGTTCCGCGGCGACGTACAGCGCATCCCCGGCGCTTGTCTCGAGCCTCGTGACGCGGCGCTGCTGCCCGAGCATGGCGACGAAGTCCGGGAAATCGACTTCGGCGCGGGTCAGGAAGCCGTGCACCACCAGCGCATCGTGCAGCTCGTCGGCATCGCCGATCTCCGGCCAGGCCTCCTCGCGCACTTGCGCGATCGCTTGCGGGTCGAGCCGGCCGATGTCCGCCGCGGTCTGCAGGTCCATGAGCGGTTGGGTGCTGACGGCCCGGGTTCGCCGTTCCTCGGCGGCGCCATCGTCCAGGAACGCATAGGGCCTGGCGTTGATGATCGCGTGTGACAGCGGCGACGGTGACGCCAGGTCGCAGGTGGTGATGCTCACCTCGCCGGCCTCGATGCGCGCCAGCAGCCGCTCGAAACCGTCGACGTCCATGGTCTCGTGCAAGCAGTCGTGCAGGGTCTGCGCCACCAGCGGGTGGTCGGGGATCTCGCGCTCGCCGACGAGGTTCTCCGCGCAGGCCAGCTGGTCCGGGAACACCACGGTCAGCAGATCCTGCGCGTCGGCGCGCTGGAACTGCGGCGGCACCTTTCGGCCTGCGTTCATGCGCCGCACGGCCAGCGCCGCGGTGGCGTTCCAGCGCCAGCGCGTGCCGAACATCGGCGCATCGAGCAGCGCCTGGACCAGCACGTCGCGTGCGCTGGCGGACTTCAGGTAGTGCCGGACCTCGTCCAGCGCAAAGCTGTGCGTCGGGCCCAGCGAGAGCACGATGCTGTCTTCCAGCGCACTGGCCTGCAGCTCGAAGTTGAACTTGCGGCACATGCGCTTGCGCAACGCGAGCCCCCAGGCCTTGTTGACGCGCGAGCCGTAGGGCGAATGGATCACCAGGTGCGTGTCGCCCACTTCGTCGAAGAAGCGCTCGAAGACGATGCACCGCTGGCTCGGCAGCACACCGAGGGCGGCCTTGGCCGCGGCGAGGTAGAGCGCGAGCTGCTGCGCCGCAGCCTCCGGCAGGTGCAGGTCGTCACGCAGCCAGCGCTCGCAAGCGTCGGACCGAGCTTGTCGAGGGCCCCGATCATCCTGAGCTTGTCGAAGGACGAGCAGCGCCTCGGCCGTTTCGCTCAGGCGCGACACCGCGTGGCAGAGCTCGTCGCTGCGACCCAAGGCTTCGCCGAACCAGAACGGCATCGACGGCGGCTGGCCCTTGGCATCTTCGACCAGCACCTTGCCGGTCTCGATCTTGACGATGCGGTACGAGGTATTGCCCAGCTGGAAGATGTCGCCGGGAATGCTCTCGAAGGCGAAGTCTTCGTTGAGGGTGCCGACGCGGTGCTCTTCCGGCAGCAGCACCACGTCGTAGTCGAACTGGTCCGGAATCACGCCGGCGTTGGTGACGGCAGCGAGCTTGGCGCCGCGGCGTGCCCGCAGCATGCGGTTGACGGCGTCGTGGTGCAGGTAGGCGCCGCGGCGGCCGCGCCGGGTGCTGTAGCCGTCGGCCAGCATCTGCACGACTTGCTCGAACTCGCGCAGCGCGAGGTCGCGGTACGGCTGCGCAAGGCGGCAGCGCTCGTACAGCGCGTCCAGCCCCCACTCGCGGCAGGCCACCTCGGCGACGATCTGCTGCGCCAGCACGTCGAGCGGCTTTTGCGGCACGCGGATGCGGTCCAGTTCGCCGCGTTCCACCGCATCGAGCAGTGCAGCGCATTCCAGGAGATCGTCGAGTGCCAGCGGGAACAGCCGTCCCTTGGGAATGGCGCCGATGGCGTGGCCGGCGCGGCCGACGCGCTGCACGAGGGCATTCATCGCGCGCGGCGAGCCGAGCTGGCAGACAAGATCGATGTCGCCGATGTCGATGCCCAGCTCGAGCGAACTGGTGGCCACCAGCGCCTTCAGCTCGCCGGCCTTGAGCCGCTGTTCGGCCTTGAGCCGATGCTCGCGCGCGAGGCTGCCATGGTGCGCGGTCACATGTTCCTCGCCGAGCCGCTCGGCCAGATGGCGCGCGACGCGTTCGGCGATGCGGCGCTGGTTGACGAAGATCAGCGTGGTGCGGTGCTGGTGGATCAGCTCCGCCAGCCGGTCGTACATCTCGGTCCACACCTCCGTGGCCATCACCGCGGTCAGCGGTGAGCGCGGCACTTCGATGGCGAGATCGCGCTCGCGCACATGGCCGGCGTCGATGACCGCCACCGGCTCGTCGCGCTGCCCGATGAGGAAGCGCGCCATCCCGTCCAGCGGCTTCACCGTGGCCGACAGGCCGATGCGCACCGGCGCACGTTCGCACAGTGCGCCCAGGCGTTCCAGCGAGAGCATCAAGTGGGCGCCGCGCTTGCTGCCGGCCACCGCGTGCAACTCGTCGACGATCACGCTCTTCACCGACTTGAGCATGGCGCGGCCGGAGTCCGAGCTCAGCAGGATGTACAGCGACTCCGGCGTGGTCACCAGGATGTGAGGCGGCGTGCGGCGCATGCGCTCGCGCTCCGCCGCCGGCGTGTCGCCGGTGCGCACGGCGTCGCGGATGCCGACATCGGGCAGGCCCATCGCAACGAGACCCGCGCGGATGCCGGCCAGCGGCTCATGCAGGTTCTTGCGGATGTCGTTGGACAAGGCCTTGAGCGGCGACACGTACAGGACATGGACCTCGTCGGTGAGGCCGTGCGCCAGGCCCTCGAGCACCAGCTCGTTGATCGCGGACAGGAAGGCCGCGAGCGTCTTGCCGGACCCGGTGGGCGCGGCGATCAGCGCATGGCGGCGCAGGGCCGTGACGGGCCAGGCCTGGGCCTGGACCTCCGTCGGCTGGCCGAAGCGCGAACGCAGCCAGCCGGAAACGGCGGGATGGAACAGCTCGCCGGGCGGCGCGCCGGCCGCCGGCAGCTCCCGGGCGGGGTCGGGTTGCATGAGGCTCATTGTGGCGCCTCGGGCGCGCGTGATCGTGGCGTGACGCGGTAGCTCGGCTGGCCGTCGGTCCCCACCATCAGTTGGTTGACCACGCCTTCGACGTCGTCGACGCGCCGGATCAACTGCTCTGCTTCTGCTGCCTGTTCGGCCGTCGCGACGCAGCCTTGCAGCCACACCCATCGCCGTTGACCCGTCGCCCAGATGCTGGTTCCGGCAAAGTGCCCATCGACACGGATGGCCTGCTGGACGCGCGGGATGATCTCGGCATCGTAGAGGTAGGCGTTGTGCAGGCGGCACCGACCGGCCAGCCAGCAACTGACGCCGCGTTGCGCCCGGTCATGAGCGAGCTCGCGCGCCTCCTGCTCGGTCACGCCAGGGGAGTCTGGCACCGGACACGACGGCATCCCGGAAGTCGCCTGCACGAATGGATCGTTGAACACGTTGCTGCGGGGCTGCGCCAATGCGACGGCGCCGGCTGCCAGCAGCAGCGTCGTCAAGGCCACCCGACCCGGCGCCTTGGTCGCGCGAGTTGAGACGGTTTGTGCAGATGCGTCTTGCCCCATGGCTTCCCCCAGCGTGTACCGCTTGTCGGCATTGTGGAGCTTGCCTCGAACCGTGCGGCGCGGTCACACCCTGCGTCGCAAGCAAGCCCGATGGGCTGCGCAAAGAAGATCTCACGCCTCAGCAGGCCGCACGCAACTGCCGCGCGCGTGCTGTTGCGACGGTTCAGCCGTTCCGCATAGTCCGCCTCGCCGAGGAGGTCGAGCAGCGCGCTGCGCCGGGCGTGCGATTCCTCCAGCTGAATTCCCATGCAGCGGACGAACTCGGCTGTCACGTCGATGCGTTCAAGCACCTTCCAGCCCGCGTCCCCTAGGAGCACCGCGTAGTCCGCTCCGGCGTCGGGGTACGGCGGACCGCTTTGCTGCAGCAGCTGCCGCTCATCGTCCCCGCCTGGTTCACGAGCGAGCGAAATGACCGAGAACTCCATGCGGGCCCCAGGGCGCGCGACGCGCCGGCACTCGCGCAGCATCTCTCGCTTGCGGTCCATGCAGCACAACACGTCGGCGTGGTGGATGCGGTCGAACGAGCGGTCGGCGAACGGCAGCGCCGCGCCGTCGGCGGCCAATACGCTGCAGCGGCCGTTCAGGCCGTCCCTCGCGGCGCGTTCCCGTGCAATGCGCAAGCCTGAGAGCGGCAGATCGGTGAGCACCACGTCGCAGCCCGACAGCGTCGCCAGGAACAGCGCTGGCCATCCGGAGCCGGCGCCGAGTTCCAGCATGTGCTGGCCGCGCACGAGCCCGAGCCGCGCGGCTGCCTGCTCGGCTTGCTCGTGTGTTGTCCAGCTTGTCGCACCGTAGTCGCTGCCGCGCACGCAGCGCTCGATCTCGCGCATCAGCGGTTCTTGCGCGATCTCGTAGTCGCGCGCGAAATTGCAGGCAGCACCGGCAAAAGCGGCCATGACGCAGTCCCTCGACGCAACGCAGTCTGCTCCTGCGGGCGCAATACCGCAACGGCTCGAAGCAGGTCGTGCGGGTCGATGCCCGGAGAGCTGGCCCGCCTCCAACTCACCAGTGCAGCGCAGCGATCAAGGGGCACGAGACGGCCGCGCGACTTCTCGCAGTCAGGCGTTCCTCTTCTGGATGTCGATCAGCTCAGCGTGGCGAGCACGCGATCGACCATCGCCCCGGACTGGCCGAGGTAGTTGGCCGGATCGCACAGCTTCGCGAGCGCGGCACGGTCGAGGTGGCGCTTGATCTCGGGGTGCTCGGCCAGCAGGTCGAGCAGCGGGCGCTGCTGCTTCACGGCTTCACGGCAGATGTCGTACACCAGGTCATGCGCGTATTCGCGGCCGATGAAAGGGCCCAGGCCCATCATCACCGCTTCGCTCATCACCAGGCCGTGCGTCAGGTCGATGTTCCGGCGCATCGCCTGCGCGTCGACCTCCAGCCCTTCGAGGACGAAGCGCGACTGCTTCAGCGCGCCGGCCATCAGGCAGAACGCCTCGGGCAGCACGATCCATTCGATCTCCCACGGGCCGGTCGAGCGCTCGTGGTCGGCGACCATCGCGTCCATCAGCGCGGCCGAGAGCTGGCGCACGACCGAGATCGCGGCATGGATGTAGCAGCTGGAGATCGGATTGCGCTTCTGCGGCATGGTGCTGGAGGAGCCGCGGCCGTGCGCGAACGGCTCGTAGACCTCGCCGACCTCGGTCTGCATCATCAGCTTGACGTCCATGCTCAGCTTGCCGAGCGTGCCGCCGACGAGGCCCAGGAAGGCGCCGACCTCCGCGATGTTGTCGCGGATCGTGTGCCAGGCGATGACGGGCTGCTTCAGCCCGAGCTCGGCGCAGAGCTGGCCTTGAGTCTCCATCGCGCCTTGCTGCAGCGACGCCAGCGTGCCGGCCGCGCCGGCGAACTCGCCGACGAGCACCCGCTCCCTCAACTGCGCGAGCCGCTCGCGATGCCGCTCGATCGCCGACAGCAGGCCGGCCATCTTGTAGCCGAAGGTCACCGGAATCGCCTGCTGCAAGTTGCTGCGGCCGATCATCGGCGTGTCGCGGTGCGTCTTTGCATGGCGTGCCATCGCTGCGGAGATGGCCGTCAGCTCGCGATCGACGATGGCCAGGCCCTCGCGGATCTGCAGCACCGTTGCGGTGTCGGTGATGTCCTGCGTCGTCGCGCCCCAGTGGCAGTACTCGCCGAGCTTGTCGCGGCAGAGACTGTTGAGTTGCGACACCACGCCGAGGATCGGATAGCCGATGCGCTCGGTCTGCTGGCGCAGCTTGGCCATGTCGATCTGGTCGAGCCGGCAGTGGCTGATGATCTCGTCGGCCGCCTCCTGCGGAATCAGGCCGAGACGGCCCTGGACCTTGGCGAGTGCAGCCTCGATGTCGAGGTACTTCTGCGTGCGGTTCTCGTCCGACCACACGTGGCGCATCTCGTCGCTGGAGAAGATGCCCTGGAAGATGGCGGAGTCGATGAGGGTGGCGGGCATGGCGGATTCCTTTCAAGACAGGTCTGGGGTCGGCGCTCGGGCGCGCTGCAGCGTGCGTTGCGCCTGCAGCACCACGGGGCGGTCGATCATTCGGCCGTCGAGCCGGGCGGCGCCGGGTGATTCGGCCTCGGCGGCGAGCACGCGCAGTGCCCACTCGATGGCTTGCGCGCTGGGCGTGAGAGCGGCGTGGATGGGCGCGACCTGGCGCGGGTGGATGCACAGCTTGGCGCCGAAGCCGTGGCGGCGCGACCAAGCGAGGTCGGCCAGCAGGCGCGGCTCGTCGTCGAGCTGCGGCGTGACACCCGCGACCGGCGACGACAGGCCCGCGACCCGCGAAGCGATCGCGAGCACGCTGGCCGCGTGCGAGAGGCCCTCGGGGCTGTCGGCGATGTCGAGGTCGAGATCGAGCGCGTAGTCCAGCGTGCCGAAGACCAGGCGCACGACGCCTTCGGCATCGGCCACGTCCTGCGCCTTCGCCACGCCGCACGCGCTTTCGATCAGCGCGAGCACGCGGGCATCGGGCACGGCGGCCCGAACGGCCTGCACCTGCGCGGCAGACTCGGCCTTGGGCAGCATCACGCCCGCGGTGCGCGCGTCGCGCAACAGGCGCAGGTCGTCGGTGAACGCGTTCGATCCCGCGTCGTTGATGCGCACGACGATGCGCGCGCGCTCTGCTTCGCCCGCCTGCCGAGACCACTGCGCGATCGCGTCGCGGGCTTCGACCTTGGCCGCCGGCGCGACGGCGTCTTCGAGGTCCAGCACGATGGCATCGGCACCGCTGGACAGTGCCTTGGCGAAGCGCTCGGGGCGGTTGCCAGGCACGAAGAGGTAGGTGCGGGGTTCCATGTCAGATCGCCTCTGCCGCACGCAAGCCGCGGATCCCCGCGGCGTCGATGCCGAGCTCGGCGAGGATCGCCTCGGTGTGCTCGCCGAGCGCGGGCACCGGGTCCATGCGCGGGCCGTCATCCCAGGTGCCGGGGGGCAGCATCGCCGGCAGCGAGCCCACGGGCGAGCCCACTTCACGCCAGCGCTGGCGTGCCTTGAGCTGCGGGTGCTCCCACACCTCGTGCATCGTGTTGACCCGCGCATTGGCGATCTGCGCCGCCTCCAGCCGTTCGACCACCTGCGGCGCCGTCAGCGGTGCGAATGTCTCGACAACGATCTCGCGCAGCGCCGCGCGCTCGGCCACGCGTTTGGCGTTGCCGGCGAAGCGCGGGTCGCGCGCCAGCTCGGGCCGCAGCAGCACACCCTCGCAGAAGTTGAGCCACTCGCGCTCGTTCTGCAGGCCCAGCATCACGCTGCCGCCGTCGGCGCCGGTCGGGACCGGGCCGTAGGGGTAGATCGTCGCGTGCGCGGCGCCGGTGCGCGGTGGCGGCGGCGCGCCGTCGAACGCGTAGTACAGCGGATAGCTGGTCCATTCGGCCAGCGACTCGAGCATCGAGATGTCGATGTGCTGCCCGCGGCCGGTCTGTGCGCGCTGCAGCAGCGCCGCGAGGATGTTGGTGTAGGCGTACATGCCGGCCGCGATGTCGGCGATCGATGGACCGGCCTTGCACGGCTCGGCGGGCGTGCCGGTGACCGACACGAAACCGGCCTCGCTCTGGATGAGCAGGTCGTACGCCTTCTTGTCGCGGTACGGTCCGTCCGCGCCGTAGCCCGAGATGTCGCACACGATGAGCGACGGCCTGCGCGCCGACAGCACGTCGTAACCGAGGCCCAGGCGAGCGGCGGCGCCGGGCGCAAGGTTCTGCACCACGACGTCGGCCTTCTCCAGCACGAGGCGCTCGAGCACCTTCGCGGCTTCGGGGTGCTTCACGTCGAGGGTGAGGCTTTCCTTGGAACGGTTGGTCCAGACGAAGTGCGATGCGAGGCCTCGCACCCGGGCGTCGTAGCCGCGGGCGAAGTCCCCGACGCCGGGGCGCTCGATCTTGATGACGCGTGCGCCCAAGTCGGCGAGCTGGCGCGTCGCGAACGGCGCGGCGATCGCGTGCTCGAGCGTGACGACGGTGAGTCCCTTCAG
>DASXQQ010000145.1:0-3858 GCA_036507085.1 Piscinibacter sp.
CTCGAGCCGCTGCGCCGCAACACCGCCTCGCCCGAGCACGCGATCGTCAAGGTCGTGAGCGAGAGCCACCTGCGGGTGCGGGTCTCGGTTGAACAGCTGGCGAGGATGGGTAGTACCCGTCCTTTGGACGGCATGCCTTAACGCACAGCTCCCCCGCGCCCCCTCCGAGAGGGGGCTCCAGCGTGTTCGACGACACCCCCCAGCCCTCCTCCGCGAGGAGGGCTCCGGCTTGTTTGACGAGCCGGCCTTGCGGCCGGCAACACCTCGCGTGTCGCACCGCGTCTTCGCCGTCACCCACTTCGCGAAGGCGGGCTCGTCAAACAAGCTGGAGCCCCTCTCTCGGAGAGGGGCTGGGGAGAGCCCTCCAACATGCTGGAGCCCCCTCTCGGAGGGGGCGCGGGGGAGCTGTGCGTGAAGGCATGCCGTCCGAGGGACGGCTACACCAGGCTGTGCCGCGGCTGCGCCGGCTCCGCGGCGAAGCGCTGCAGGCCGTCGCCGGCGATGCGGCAGATGCGCCAATCGGACAGCACGGTCGCACCCATGCGCTCGTAGAAGCGGATCGCGTGCTCGTTCCAGTCGAGCACGCTCCATTCGAAACGGCCATAGCCGCGTTCCAGCGCGAGCCGTCCGAGCCGCGTCAGCACCGCCTCGCCGATCCCGGCGCCGCGGTGGCTGGGGCGCACGAACAGGTCTTCGAGGTACAGCCCCGGCTGGGCGAGAAAGGTCGAGAAGTTGGTGAAGAAGAGCGCGAATGCGACGACCGTGCTCTCGCCCTCGGCGACCGTGTCGACCGGGACCTCGGCGACCAGGGCCTCGGCGACCGGTTTTTCACCGAACAGATGCGGCCGCAATTTCTCGGGTGTGACCTGCAGCAAGTGGGTGAGCTCCTCGAACTCGGCGAGTTCGCGGATCAGCTGGACGATGGGCGCGACGTCGCGCAACTCGGCGGGGCGAAGGGTGAATGCAGTGGACGAAGTCATGCGGTCATTCTCGGGCTTTTGGGCTGCGGGGGCTTGTCGCCGGTCAGACAGCGCGCTGTCTCGCACCCTCCTATAGTCCGGCGATGACTTCAACCCCCTATGTTGTACGGCGCCCTGGGCGCAGCCGCTTCATCACGGTGCGCGGCCTGCGCACCCATGTGCTGGAATGGGGCGACGCGGGGCTCGTCACCCCTGCGCGTCAGCCACTGGTGATGCTGCACGGCTGGATGGACGTGGCCGCATCGTTCCAGTTCATGGTCGACGCGCTGGCGAGCGATCGCCACATGATCGCGCTCGACTGGCGCGGGTTCGGCCTGAGCGAATCGCCCGCCGCCGACTGCTACTGGTTCCCCGATTACCTGGGCGACCTCGAGGGCGTGCTTGACGCGCTGCTGCCGCCCGACCAGCCGGTCGACCTGCTCGGCCACAGCATGGGCGGCAACGTCGCGATGATCTACGCCGGCGTGCGGCCCGAGCGCGTGCGCAAGCTCGTCAACCTCGAAGGCTTCGGGCTGCCGGGTTCGTTGCCGCAGCAGGCGCCGAAGCGCTATGCCCAGTGGCTCGACGAGTTGAAGCAAGCGGTGGCGCTGCGCAGCTACGACAGCGTGCAGGCGGTGGCCGATCGCTTGCGCAAGACCAACCCGCTGCTCAGCGAGCAGCGCGCCGCCTGGCTCGCGCCGCACTGGTCGCGCCGGCGCGACGACGGCCAATGGGAGATCCTCGGCGACCCGGCGCACAAGCGGACGAATCCGGTGCTCTACCAGAAGGCCGAAGTGCTCGAATGCTGGCAGCGCATCGACGCACCGGTGCTGTGGGTCGAGGGCGACCAGACCGATGTCAGCAAGTGGTGGGGCAACCGCTACCCGCGCGAAGACTTCGAGGCGCGGCTGGCGCAGGTGCGGCGTGTCGAGCGGCATGTGCTCTCACCGGCCGGGCACATGCTGCACCACGACCAGCCGGAGGCACTGGCGGCACGATTGGAGGCGTTTCTCGACCCTCAGCGCTGATAGTCGAGCGCCATCCGCTGCTGCAGGCGCCGCGCGACGCGGCAGGCTTCCTTCAGCACGCGCCGGTCGATGTCGTTGAGCCCGTCGATCTCGATCAGGTTCGGGTTGTCCGGCGCTGCGGGGTCGCGCGCCACCTGCGCTTGCAGGCGCAGCATCTGCAGGAATTCGAAGCCGCGCACCCAGGCTTCGCTTTCGTGCGGCGGCACCTTCAGCCGCACGGCGACGACCTCGAAGCGTTCGCGCGTGCCGGAGTGCGCGATGCCGTGCGCCAGCGCGTACAGGCGCGCCGCATCGACGAAGATCATCGAGCCGTGGAACTTCAGGTCGAGCATCGCCCGACCCTCCACCTTCGTCGTCTCGATGCCGCCATGCCAGTTCAGCGGCGCGCGGTTGGCCAGCGCGTTCTCGGCCATTTGCTTGACGAAGCGCGGCACGCCGGCCGCGCGCCGCATCACCAGTTCACGCATCGGCCGCGCCAGCTCCAGCCGGCCCACGAGAGGGCGGAAGTCGAAGTAGATGCTCGACTGCAGCAGATCGAGCGGCGCGCCGTGCTCCATCCAGTCGTCGAAGCGGTCACACCATTCGGCCGCCGTCAGGCAACAGGCGGGGTTGCTGGCCATCACGTTGCCCTTGCACAGCGGGTAGCCGCAGGCGTCGAGCGCCTCGTTGACGCGGCGTGCGAACGTCAGCCAGTGTGGCCGGTCGCGCGCCGGATCGTCGCTTTCGAAGACCAGGCCGTTGTCCTGGTCGGTGGCGATGGTCTGCTCGGAGCGGCCTTCCGAGCCGAAGGCCATCCAGCAGGCGTGGCCCATGTCGACGCCCTCCTCGGCGGCGAGCATCTGCACCAGCTGTTCGGTGAGCACGTCGTTGAGGTGGCTGATCAGCTGCGTCAGCGCCTGTGCGCCGACCCCGTGCGCGAGCAGGTCGCGCGCGAAACGGCGAATGTCCTGCGCCGCCGCCGCAAGCGCGTCCACGCTGCGCGCGGCGCGGATCGCCACGCTCACATGCCGCAGCGACAGGCGCTGCAGCGCCGCCACATCGTGCTCCGAGACGATGCTGACCACGCGAGCGCCGTCGGTCACCGGCACATGGCGAATGCGCTGTTGCGACATCAGCAGCGCGGCATCGTTGACCGTGTGGTGCACGCTCAGCGTGTGCACCGGCATGCTCATCACCTGCGCGATCGATGCGCTGAGCGCGCGCTGCGGCAGCGTCACGCGAGCGAGGACGTCGCCGCCGGTGAGGATGCCGAGCGCCGCGCCGGCTTCGTCGAACACCAGCATCGAGCCGATGCGCCGCTCGTGCATCGTCGCCAGCGCCTGCGCGAGCGGCGTGTCCGGCGGGCAGCCGATCGGCGTCTTGCGCGCGAGCTCGCCCAGCGGCGTCTCGAGCGACTGCTCGGCGAGCGTCTGCGACGAATCGACGAAGTCGGGCGAACGCGGCGCGGCGCTCATTCCTAGTACTCCAGCTTTGCGTACAGCGTCGTGCGCGACGCTTCACGGGCCTGCTTCAGCGTGTGGATGCCGCGCTCGGCAAGCAACGGAACGAGTTTCAAAAACACCTCGCCGGTGACGATGGCGTCGCCCAGCGCGGTGTGGCGGCCAATCACGTTCACCCCGAGGCGCGCGGCGATCTGTTCGAGCCGGTGCTCGGCATCGGTGTGACCGGGGTGCACGAGCGCCGACAGCAGCAAGGTGTCGAGCACCGGCTGGTCGAACGCGACGCCGGTTCGCGCCTGTGCGAGCTGCAGGAAGCGCATGTCGAACGACGCGTTGTGCGCGATCAGCACGGTGTCTTCGGCGAAGCGATGGAACAGCGGCAGCACCTCTTCGATCGTCGGCTGGCCGGCCAGCATCTGCATGCTGATGCCG
>DASXQQ010000146.1:0-13272 GCA_036507085.1 Piscinibacter sp.
CGCACCCGCGTCGAGTCCGGTCCCGACGCCTGGTACTGGGGCGCGCCGCTGCCCGACGGCTCGTTCAACGCGACGGTGTTCGTCGACGCCGTGCGCTGTGCCGGTCTGGACCGCGGCGCGCGCCATGCGCTGTACCGCGCCCTGCTCGCCCGCTCGGCATTGTTGCGGCCCGTGCTCGGTGGCGCGGTGCCGGCGGACGTGCGCGTCTGCGACGCCACCGTCGGGCGCGCGCCGGATTCCGCCGCCGACGGCGTGCTGCGCGTCGGCGAGGCGGCGTTCACGATCGACCCGCTGTCGTCGCAAGGCGTGCAGGCGGCGCTGCGCAACGGCCTGCAAGCGGCGGTCTGCCTGCACACGCTGCTCGCTCGACCGAGCGCCGCCGCACTCGCGCTCGCCTTCCACGCCGACCAGGTCAGGCGCACCGCGCAACACCACGCGCGCCTCGCCGCGGGCTTCCATGCCGTCGCGGCGCAGCGGTTCGGGAGCGCGTTCTGGCTCGCCCGCGCGGGTGCGGCCGTTGCGCAGCGCGCGCCTGAGGCACCGCCCGCACCGGCGGGGCTCGACGCCCGCGTGGCCATCGATCCGCGCGTGAGTTGGGAACGCGAGCCGATCCTCGACGGCGAATGGATCGTCGAGGCCGACGCGATCGACCATCCGGCGCTCGACGCGCCGGCCGCGTTCATCGGCGGCGTGGCGGTGCGTGCCCTGCTGAGGCCCTGCGAATCAAGCCTCACGCTGCGCGAACTGCTGCTCCGCTGGTCGTTCGAGTTCGGCGAGTCGCGTGCGAGCGGGCTGTTCGCGACGCTGTGGCGTCAAGGGCTCATCGTTCCGGCAGCGTCGCCGCTTCTTCGCGCTCGCGCTGGCGCGCCGCCAGGCTGAGCGCGGCTCGCCGCTCCCAGGCGCGTGCCTGCTGCGCGTGGGCCAGTGCCAGTGCCTGCTGCAGGCGCGACTCGCTGGCCGCGTCGCCGTCGAGCGGGCGCAGCAGCTCGGCTTCGACGCGCATCAGCTCGGGCTCGAGCCAGCGCTCGCCGGTGTCGGCGATGCCGGCCTTGGCGGCATCGATCCAGCGCCGCGTGGCGGCGAGGTCGCCGAGCCGCGCGTGCACGGTGGCGAACAGCATTTCGCAGAACGGCCGGTAGTTGCGTGCGCCGGTGCCCCACCATTGCTTGGCACCCGCTTCCAGCGTTGCGAGCCCGGTCAATTCATCGCCGCTGAAGGCCTGCGCGGCGCCGAGCAGAAAGCGGCCGCCGCCTTCCATCAGCGGAAACCCACGCTGGCGACCCAGCTCGATCGTGCGCTCGGCAATCGCCGGCAGCGTGCCCCAGTCGCCGCGCAGCGCGAGCAGCAGGCCGTTGAAGACCAGCGCCTGCGCCAGGCTGTGCGCATGGTCCAGCGTCTCGGCCCAGGCCAGGCCTTCGCGCGAGACGGCGAGCGCCGCGTCGGGATCGTCGAGCACGAACATCGTCAGCGCGAGAAAGTTGCACGCGGTCACCTTGTGGTCGATGCCGAAGGTGTAGGCAAGCTGCGCATGCTGCGCCGGGTCGTACAGCCCGATCGAGCGCTCGAGGTGGAGCAGCGCGGTGACCGGGTCGCCGACGTGGAACGCGACCGCGCCGACGGCCCGGTGGCCGATCATCTCGAAGGTCCGGTCGTGGCGCTCCCGCGCGACCTCGAGCAGTTGCTGCGCCGGCGCCTGGGCGGCGTCGCACTGGCCGCTCACCAGGCGGTACGAGTACAGGCCATTGAGGGCAGGGATCAACCGCGCCGTGTCGACCTGCTGGCGCGCCAGCGCGCAGGCGCGCTCGTAGGCGGCACCGGTGGCCGGTGCGGCCACGCCCTGCGCGGCACGCAGCGCGCTCGCGCGCGGGATCTGCAGGCCGAGCTCGAGCGTGTCGCGCAAGGCCGGGTCGGCCACCGCGGGGAGCAGCGCGAGGCCGGCGTCCACGTGCGCCAGCGCTTCGGTCACCGCCGAGCGGGCGAGCGCGCGCTCACCGGCGCGCAGCCACTGCGGAATCGCACGCAGCGCGACACCGGCTTCGGTGAGGTGGCGGGCCAGCGTTTCGGGTTCGGCTTCGACCGTGCCGGGAAAGTGCGCTTCGAGCGCGTCGGCGATGCGCAGGTGCGTTTGCTGCCGCGTCACGCGCAGCATCGACTCCTCGGCCGCGGTCTGCAGCAGCGCATGGCGGAACGCGTAGCGCAGCTGCGGCGGCGTGCCGTGGCGGTGCAGCAGGTCGGCGCCGACGAGGCGCTGCAGCGCGGGAGCCAGCATGTCGGGCGCGGTATCGCTGACGGCGGCGAGCAGCTCGGCCGAGAAATCGCGGCCGAGCAGCGCGGCAATCTGCGCCAAGGGCTTGACCGGACCGAGCCGGTCCAGGCGCGCGAGCAGCGAGGCGTGCAGCGTGGCCGGCACCTCGATCGCCGCGGCGCCGTCTGCGTCCGAGTCGAGCACCGCCTTGGTGATCTCTTCGGCGTACAGCGGAACGCCGTCGGCGGTGGCGACGATGCGCTCGACGAGGGCCGGCGCGAGCGCGTGTTCGGCGGCGACCTGCAGCACGAGGTCGCGCACCGCGTGGGGGGGCAGCCGGTCGAGTGCGAGGGTGGTACTTGCGGAGTCCGGCCACGGCGGTGCGAAGTCGGGTCGCGCGGTCAGCACCGTCAGCATGCGGGTGTCGGGCAGGCCTTCGACCACGCGCTTGAGCAAGGCGATGCTCGACGCGTCGGCCCAGTGCACGTCTTCCCACACGAGCAGCAGCGGCGCGTGGCGCGAGGCGGCGCTGATCCAGTCGAGCAGCAACGTCAGCGTGGCCTGCATCAGCAGCGGCGGGGCAAGCCCGGCCACCGGGGCCGCGGCGGCGGACCCGGGCGCGATCAGCGCGGCCAGCAGCGGCAAGGCGTCGTCGCGGGCGACGCCGGACTGCGCGAGCCAGGGGCGCAGGCGCTCGGCCAGGTCGTCGGCGGGGGCGTCGGGGCGCAGGCCGGAACGCTCGGCGATGTGCTGCGCGATCGGGTGCAGCGCGCTGTGGCGGTGGAAGGCCGAGCAGCGCAGCACGATCACGTCGCCGCCCGTGCTGCACACGGTGGCGCGCAGCTCGTCGGCCAGCCGGGTCTTGCCGATGCCGGCTTCGCCGCGCAGCGTGACAACGCTGCTGTGTCCCTCGCCGACGCGCGCCCAGGCCTGCTCCAGCGCGGCCATGTGGCCGGCGGGGTCGATCAGCCGGGTGCGCACCGCGCGGCGCTCGCTCGGGTCGCGCTCGCCGAGCACGCGCGCGAGGTGCAGCGGCTGGCGCGCGCCCTTCATGTCGTGGGTTCCGCGGTCTTCGATGGCGAAGCGGCCCTGCAGCAGGCGCAAGGTGGCATCGCTCACGAACACGGTGTCGGCTTCGGCGCGCGACTGGATGTGCGCCGCCAGGTTCGGCGCTTCGCCCAGCGCCAGCGTCTCGCGCCGATCGGCGGCGCCGATGTCGCCCATCACGACCAGCCCGGTGTGAATGCCGACGCGCACCGCCGCGCCGACACCGAAGCGCTGCTGCCATTGCGGGCTCAGGCCCGCGACCGCCTGCACCAGCGACAGGCCGGCGCGCACCGCACGTTCGGCATCGTCTTCGAGCGCGGCCGGGTAGCCGAAATAGGCGAGGATGCCGTCGCCCAGGTACTGGGCGATGTGCCCGCCATGCGCGCGCAAGACCTTGGCGCATTCTTCCTGGTAGGCGCAGACGAGTTCGTGCAGGTCCTCGGGGTCGAGCGCGCTCGCCAGGCGCGTGGAGCCGACCAGGTCGCAGAACATCACCGTCAGCCGGCGGCGCTCGGACGGGCCGGGCGCGTCGATCAGCTCGAGCAGCACGCCATCTTCGTCGCGCGCGATGCGCTGGGCGCGGGTGAGCTCCTGCTTCAGGTCGGCGAGTTCGTCGTCGGCGAGGCCGAATTCGCGTTGCAGCGTGGCGTAGGTGACGCGGCGGCGTCGCCGCAGCAGGGCGATCGCGCCCTCCAGCACCTGCTCGAAACTCATCTGCGACAACCCCGCCTCCATCCGACGCGCGCGCCTGCACGGCGCTCGAGTCAGTATAGGTGCCGGGGCCGCAACGTCAGACCGGCATCGAGCGCTTCGGCGGGCTGTTGAGCAGGGTGATCAGGTCGACCGACAGCTGCTCGAGGTTCACGCTGGCGGCGTCGGCCGATCGCGACCAGAGCGCGGCGAGCCAGTTCGGCTTGAGATCGTCGTCATCGCGCTCGCCGGGTCGACCCAGCGGCGGCAGCGGCTTTTCCATCCGGGCCACGCCGTCCTCGTCGGGGTGCGGCCGGCGCCGAAAGCCGCACTGGCCCATCAGCTGCAGCATCACCGGGTCGTCTTCCGGCACGTCGCCGCGCAGCCAGCGCAGGCCGCGGCGCTGCGCCGCAACGCCGAGCGCGACGAGGGCGCGCTTGCCGATGCCGCGACCCTGCCAGCGGTCGGCGACGACCAGCGCGAATTCGGCCGATTCGGTGCCGCTGATGACGAAGCGCGCGTCGGCAACGATGCGCTCCACGCCCCGGTCGAACGCCGTGACGATCAGCGCGCCGTGACGCCGCCAGTCCATCTGGCCCGGCCGCGTCAGCAGGCTCGCCGAAGCGCCCTTGATCGCGGCGCGAAACCAGCGCTGGCGCGTGTCGCGCGACAGGTTGACCGCGAAGTCGAGCAGCAGCATCTCGTCTTGCGGCGTCACCGGCCGCACGCTCACGCGCGTGCCGTCGGCCAGGGCCCAGACTTCGGTGGCACCGGTGGGTGGCGGGTGGGTGGTCATCGTGCGCTCGTGGGTGGCTGTGGTTTGCAGCCACTGTAGGAGCGCGGCCCCTTCCGGCACGATGAAGAAAATCGGTGCCGGCGAGTGAACTATTCACACCACCGGTTTGCGCCTCAGGGCTTGACGCGCGCCACCCGCAGCACGGGGCTCGAGCGCTTCAAGGTGCGGATCACGTCGGCCAGGTGCAGCCGGTCGCGCACGCTCAGCAGCAGCCGCAGCTCGGTCGATGCCGACGCCGGCTCGTCGCCCATGTCGATGTGGGTGATGTCGGCTTCGGCGGCGGCCACCGCGGAGGCCACCTCCGCGAGCACGCCCTTGCCGTTCTTCAGCAGCAGGGTCACGCCGGTTTCGAAGGCGCGGGTGGGCTGCTCGGCCCATTCGACGCTCATCCAGCGCTCGCTGTCGCGCTCGTACAGGCGCTTGCCGACACCGCATTCGGCGGTGTGGATCACCAGGCCCTCGCCGCGGCCGAGGTAGCCGACGATCGCGTCGCCGGGGATCGGCCGGCAGCACGGCGCCATGCGAACCGATGCGCCTTCGCTGCCGTCGAGCTGCACCATGCCCTGCGCGTGGGTGCCGTCGTCGCTGGCGTAGCGGCCCATCGTCAAGGTGACCGCGTCGGGCCGGGTGCCGTGCTCGCCGAGCAGGCGCGCCATGCGTTTGGCGACGATGGTGGCGATCTTGCGGCCGAGGCCGATGTCGGTCAGCAGCTCGTCGCGGCTGCGGTTGCCGCTCCAGCGGATCAGCTGTTGCCAGACGGCGGAGTCGGGTGCGTCGGCCGGCATCGCCAGGCCCTCGGCGCGCAGCGCCTGCGCGAGCATCTTGGCGCCGAGTTCCTGCGACTCTTCCTGCTCCATCGTCTTCAGGTAGTGGCGGATCTTCGAGCGCGCGCGGCCGGTGCGAACGAAGTTGAGCCAGGCCGGGTTCGGCTTGGCGCCGGGCGCGGTGATGATTTCGACCACGTCGCCGCTGCGCAGCTCGGTGCGCAGCGCGACCGGCTCGCCGTTGACCTTGGCCGCGACGCAATGGTCGCCGACGTCGGAGTGGATCGCATAGGCGAAGTCGACCGGCGTCGCGCCGCGCGGAAGCGCGAGGATCTTCGACTTCGGCGTGAACACGTAGACCGCGTCGGGGAACAGGTCGATCTTCACGTGCTCGAGGAACTCGCTCGCGTCGCGCGTCTCGTCCTGGATGTCGATCAGCGACTGCAGCCACATCGCGCCCAGGCGCTGCGCCTCCTGCGAATGCACCGGCCCGCTGCCCTTGGACTTGTACATCCAGTGTGCGGCGATGCCTTTCTCGGCCACTGCATGCATCTGCTCGGTGCGGATCTGGAACTCGACCGCGGTGCCCAGCGGGCTCACCAGCGTGGTGTGCAGCGACTGGTAGCCGTTGGCCTTGGGGATCGCGATGTAGTCCTTGAAGCGCCCCGGCACCGGCTTGTACAGCTGGTGCAGCACGCCCAGGGCGAGATAGCACTCGGGCAGGTTGGCGACAACGATGCGAAAGCCGAAGATGTCATTGACCTGCGCGAACGTGAGGTGCTTCTCGCGCATCTTGTGATAGATCGAGAAGAGCGTCTTCTCGCGCCCGTAGACGTGCATCTTCAGCTTGTTCTGCGCGAACGCCTTGTCGACGTCGCGCTGAATGCGCTCGACGATGTCGCGGCGGTAGCCGCGCGCCTTCTGCACGGCTTTCGACAAGGCCGAATGGCGCCACGGCCGCAGGTGCTGGAACGACAGCTCCTGCAGCTCGCGATAGGTCTGGTTCAGCCCGAGCCGGTGGGCAATCGGCGCGTAGATGTCCTGCGTCTCGCGCGCGATGCGGGTGCGCTTGGCCGCGACCATCGCCTCCATCGTGCGCATGTTGTGCAGCCGGTCGGCGAGCTTGACCAGGATCACGCGCACGTCGCGCGCCATCGCCAGCAGCATCTTGCGAAACGACTCGGCCTGCGACTCCTCGCGGGTCGAGAACTGCAGCTTGTCCAGCTTGGTGAGGCCGTCGACCAGGTCGGCGGTGGCGGCGCCGAAGCGCTCGATCAGCTCGGCCTTGGTGACGCCGCGGTCCTCGATGGTGTCGTGCATCAGCGCGGCCATGATGGCCTGCGCGTCGAGCTTCCAGTCGGCACACAGGCCGGCGACCGCGATCGGGTGGGTGATGTAGGGCTCGCCGCTGGCGCGAAACTGCCCCAGGTGCGCCTCGTCGGCGAAGCGGTAGGCGTCGCGCACTTTTCTGATGTCGGCCGCGTCGAGGTAGTCGAGCTTGTGGGTCAGCGCGGCAAACGAGGCGGCCGCGGCGTCGTCAGTCGGCGTCGGGGTTTTCGCGGCCAGGCGTCGGCTGCCGGGAGTCGCAAGCTCCTTGAGCGCGGTGGCAAACGAACGGGTGGCCATCCCTCGAATTTATCCCGGAAATCCCCGCTTCGCACCGAGGGGATACGGGGTGTTAGGAGGCTGCCGGACTTGAATCGGGCCCGCGGCGGTGCCCGCCCCTGCGGGCGATCCTCCCAAGAGGGCGCACCCATCGTTGCAAATGCTCGACGTGGGCACCGCCACGTCTGCGCTTTGCGCCTCGTTTGCGCCCTCTTGGGAGGTCGCGCGGGCCCGATTCAAGTCCGGCAGCCTCCTAGACGTGCAAACGGCCCTTGACGGGCCGTTTGTGTCGAAATGCGCGCGGCGCCGTGCGCCGCAGCGCCATCAGATCGGAACCTTGCGCAGCATTTCGATGCCGATTTCGCCGGCGGCGATCTCGCGCAGCGCCGTCACGCCGGGCTTGTTCTTGGTTTCGATCTTCGGGGCGTGTCCTTGGCTGAGCATGCGGGCGCGGTAGGTCGCGGCCAGAACCAGCTGGAAGCGGTTCGGAATCTTGACGAGGCAATCTTCCACGGTGATGCGGGCCATAAGGGTGCTCCAGGAGATTCAGCTGAGATCGAGCGCTTTGAAGACGGCGGGTTTGCTGCGAAGCTGGGCCGCGTACTTGAGCCGCTGCGAATGGACCACGGTTTTCAGATCGAAAACCGCGATTTCGAACAAGCCATTGATTATAACGAAGTCGAAGTGCCGGGCCTGCGCCACCTCGTGGTGGGCGTTCGTCAGGCGCTGCGCGATCACGTCGGGGTGGTCTTCGCCGCGCCGGTTCAGGCGCTGCGCGAGCTCCTCGTAGCTGGGCGGCAGGATGAAGATCAGCACCGCGTTCGGGAACAGCTGCTTGATCTGCAGCGCGCCCTGCCAGTCGATCTCGAGCATCACGTCCTGTCCAACGGCCACCCGCTGCTCGATCGCGCCGCGCGAGGTGCCGTACAGGTGGCCGTGAACCTCGGCCCATTCGACGAAGTCGCCGGCGGCGATCATCGCGTGGAAGGTCGCTTCGTCGATGAAGTGGTACTCGCGGCCGTCCTGCTCCTGCCCGCGCGGCTTGCGCGTGGTGTGGGAGATCGACACCACCAGGTGCGAGTCGATCTCCAGCAGCGACTTCACGAGGCTGGACTTGCCGGCCCCGCTGGGGGCCGCGACGACGAAAAGATTGCCTGGGTATTCCATTACTCTAAGTTTTGCACCTGTTCGCGCAACTGCTCGATCAGCACCTTCATCTCGACCGAGATGTTGGTCAGCTCCAACGTCGACGACTTGGAGCCCAGCGTGTTGGCTTCGCGCAGTAACTCCTGAATCAGGAAGTCAAGCCGCTTGCCGACCTCGCCGCCGGCGTTCAGCAGGCGCGCGATTTCGTCGAGGTGGGCGCGCAGCCGGGCCAGTTCCTCGGCGACGTCGATGCGGATCGCATAGGCGGCCGCTTCGTTGAGCGCGCGCTCCTGCAGCGTCTCGCGGGCGATGGTCTGGGCCGCGCCTGTGGACTCCAGCGCCTCGACCCAGCGCTCGAGGAACTTCTGCTGCTGGCGCTGCACGACGGCGGGCACCAGCGGCTCGACCTGGGCCGCCAGTTCGCGCAGGCGCTTCACGCGTTCCATCAGCACCGCGACCAGGCGCTCGCCCTCACGCGCTCGGGCCTCGGCGAGGCCGGCGATGGCCTGGCGCGCGGCGTCGAGCGCCACCTCGTCGAGCCGTTCGGTGAGCGTGCCGCCCTTGCACCACTGCAGGACCTCGTGCACCGACAGGCCCTGTGCCTTGGGCAGCCAGCTCTGCACGGTGTTCTCGAGGCGGCCGAGCCGGTTCAGCTGGTCGGGCTGCGGCGTCGGCCAGGCGACGTCAGCCTCGCTGCGGGTGGCCATCCGCAATTCGACCTTGCCGCGCCGCAAACTGCTGGCGAGCAGGTCGCGCAAGGCCGGTTCGAGGGAGCGAAACTCGTCGGGCAGGCGGAAATTGAGGTCCAGAAAGCGGCCGTTGACCGAGCGCAGCTCGACCGTGACGCTGGCCGATGCCGCACCGGTTTGTCGCGCCGACTGGCCCTCGGTATTTGTGCCGGCTTCGGGGGGGGCGCCGGCGCCTGCCGTGGCGCTGGCATAACCGGTCATGCTGTAGACTGGCATGCAGCTTTTCGCGTAGAAAACATCGATTATGTCAAAGCCTAAACCCGCTCCGTTGCCGTCGGGCACGGTGGTGGGCGGGTACCAGATCATCAAGAAGCTGGCTGCCGGTGGATTTGGCGTGGTCTACCTTGCCGAAGACACCGAGCGCCACCTTGTTGCGCTGAAGGAATACCTGCCGTCGTCGCTGGCCGAGCGCTCGCCCGGCGAGTTGACGCCGCGCGTCAAGCCCGAAAAGCAGCCGCTGTACCGGCTCGGCCTGAAGAGTTTCTTCGAGGAAGGCCGCTCGCTCGCCCAGATATCGCATTCGAGCGTGGTCTCGGTGCTGAATTTCTTCCGCGAGAACGAAACCGTCTACATGGTGATGAATTACCTGCAGGGCGATACCCTGCAGGACTTCATCGTCACCGCGCGCGACCTGAAGCGTGACAAGGTGTTCCGCGAGTCGACGATCCGCTCGCTGTTCGACGAAATCCTGCGCGGCTTGCGCATCGTGCACCAGCACAAGATGCTGCACCTGGACATCAAGCCGGCGAACATCTTCATCACCAACGACAACAAGGCGGTGCTGCTCGACTTCGGCGCGGCGCGCGAAGTGCTGAGCAAGGAAGGCAACTTCATCCGCCCGATGTACACGCCCGGCTTCGCCGCGCCCGAGATGTACCGCCGCGACGGCACGCTCGGGCCCTGGACCGACATCTACGCGATCGGCGCCTGCATCTATGCCTGCATGCAGGGCTACCCGCCGAACGACGCGCCGCAGCGCATCGAGAAAGACCGGCTCGCGCTGAGCCTGTCGCGGCTGCGCAATGTGTATTCCGACAACCTGATCGAAGTGACGGAATGGTGCATGTCGCTCGACCCGCTGTCGCGCCCGCAAAGCGTGTTCGCGCTGCAAAAGGAACTGGCGCGCGAAACCGAGCGCCGCTACACCAAACTCAGTTTCAGTGAACGACTCAAGCTGCAGCTCGAAAACCTGACCGCGGGGGCGAAAGCCTGACCTATGCGATTTTCGGTGTACCAGGTGAGCCGCAAGGGCGGCCGCGAAAAGAACGAAGACCGCATGGGGTATTGCTATACCCGCGACTCGGGCTTGTTCGCCCTGGCCGACGGCATGGGGGGCCACCCGGAGGGCGAGGTTGCCTCGCAGCTCGCGTTGCAAACGCTCGCCGCGCTGTTCCAGCGCGATTCGAAGTCGACGCTCGCCGACCCCTTGCGCTTCCTGCACGAGGCCATCATCGCCGGCCACCACCAGCTGCTGCGCTACGCGACGCAAAAGGCGCTGATCGACACGCCGCGCACGACGGTCGTCGCCTGCGTGCTGCAGGGCAACGCGGCCTATTGGGCGCACTGCGGTGACTCGCGGCTGTACATGGTGCGCGGCGACAAGCTGATCGCCCGCACGCGCGACCATTCCTACTCCGAGCTGCAGGAAACGCTGAGCCAGGTCGTGCCGATGGGCGAGCGCTTCAACCGCAACGTGCTGTTCACCTGTCTGGGCAGCCCGGGCAAACCGGTGGTCGACACCGTCGGCCCGCTGCTGCTGCAAGCCGGTGACCGACTGCTGCTGTGCTCCGACGGCCTGTGGGGCACGGTGACCGACGCGGTGATCACCGAGCAGCTCGCGCACCACCCGATCTCCGACGCGGTGCCCGAGCTCGTCGAGCAGGCGCTGCGCAACGGCGGCGCCAAGAGCGACAACGTGTCGGTGCTCGCGATGGAATGGGAGTCGGCCGAAGACAGCGACAGCGGCAGCGGCATCTCCACCCAGTCGCTGGGCGAAGAGGTGTTCGCCTCGACCATCCAGGCCAGCGTGCTCGGCCAGGAGGTGCCCGACGAACTTGACGACGCCGAGATCGAGCGCTCGATCAGGGAAATCAACGAGGCCATCCGGCGCTCGTCGCAAAAGAAATCCTGAGGACAATCCGATGAGTTTTCAACGCATGCACGGCCGTGCTGCCGACGCGTTGCGCCCGGTCACGATCACGCGCCGCTACACCAAGCATGCCGAAGGCTCGGTGCTCGTGGAGTTCGGCGACACCAAGGTGCTGTGCACCGCCTCGGTCGAAGAGAAGGTGCCGCCGTTCAAGCGCGGCAGCGGCAGCGGCTGGGTGACCGCCGAATACGGCATGCTGCCGCGCGCGACCAACACGCGCAGCGACCGCGAGGCGGCCCGCGGCAAGCAAAGCGGGCGCACGCAGGAAATCCAGCGCCTGATCGGGCGCTCGCTGCGCTGCGTGTTCGACCTCGCCGCCCTGGGCGAGCGCACGATCTCGCTCGACTGCGACGTGATCCAGGCCGACGGCGGCACGCGCACCGCGGCCATCACCGGTGCCTTCGTCGCGGCACACGACGCGGTGAGCTGGCTGATCGCGCAAAACAAGCTCGACGCGTCGCCGATCCGCGGCTTCGTCGCCGCGGTCTCGGTGGGCATCGTCGAGGGTACGCCGCTGCTCGACCTCGACTACATCGAGGACTCGGCCTGCGACACCGACATGAACGTGGTGATGACCGGCGCCGGCGGCTTCGTCGAAGTGCAGGGCACGGCCGAAGGCGCGGCGTTCACGCGCGACGAGATGGGCACGCTGCTGCAACTGGCCGACCAAGGCATCCGCGAACTGGTCGCGGCGCAAAAGGCCGCCCTGGGCTTGTGACGATGCGCCTGGTGCTCGCGTCGAACAACGCGAAGAAGCTGGTCGAGCTGCAGACGCTGTTCGCGCCGCTCAACTTCGAGATGCTGAACCAGGGCGCGCTCGGCATCGCCGAGGCCGACGAGCCGCACCTCAGCTTCGTCGAGAACGCACTGGCGAAGGCGCGCCATGCGGCGCAGCAGGCCCGGGCCGCGGCGATCGCCGACGATTCGGGGCTGTGCGTCGATGCGCTCTCCGGCGCGCCGGGCGTGCTGTCGGCGCGCTACGCGACGCTCTTTGGTCAAGCGAAGAGCGATGACGACAACAACCGCGTGCTGCTCGAGCAGATGCAGGGGGTCGCCGATCGGCGCGCGCGCTTCGTCAGCGCGCTCGTGGCGCTGCGCTCGGCCGACGATCCCGAGCCGCTGGTCGCGCTCGGGCGCTGGCCCGGCGAGATCCTGCACGCGCCGCGCGGCGATGGCGGCTTCGGCTACGACCCGCTGATGTTCATCCCGGCGCTCGGCCGAACGGTGGCCGAGCTGAGCGCCGAGGTGAAGAACGCCCACAGCCACCGCGCCATCGCAGCGCGGCAGATGCTGGCGCTGATGCGCGAGGTCTGGCACGGTGGCCGCTGACATCCCGATCACGCCGGGGGTCGCAGCCGGCGAGTCGACCGCCGAGGCGATGGCGCGCTACCTGCGCCCGGGCACCTTGAGCCTCGCCGCGCTGCCGCCGCTGTCTCTGTATGTGCACTTGCCGTGGTGCCTGAAGAAGTGCCCCTACTGCGACTTCAATTCGCATGAGCAGAAGGGCGGCGTGCCCGAGGCGCGCTACCTCGACGCGCTACGCTGCGACCTCGAAGCGGCGCTGCCCTTCGTCTGGGGTCGCCGGGTGCACAGCATCTTCATCGGCGGCGGCACGCCGAGCCTGTTTTCGCCGCAAAGCATCGACCAACTGCTCACCGAGGTGCGCGCCCGCCTGCCGCTCGAGCCCGCCTGCGAGATCACGCTCGAAGCCAACCCCGGCACCTTCGAGCGCGAGCGCTTTCGCGGCTACCGCGCGGCCGGCGTCACGCGCCTGTCGGTCGGCGTGCAAAGCTTCGACGACGCCAAGCTCGCAGCGCTCGGGCGGGTGCACGACGCCGCGCAGGCGCGGGCGGCGCTTGACGAGGCGCGCGCCGCGTTCGACACCTTCAACCTCGACCTGATGTACGCCTTGCCCGGGCAGACGCTGGCCGAGCTCGAGTCCGACCTGCAGCAGGCGCTCGCGTTCGCGCCGCCGCACCTGTCGATCTACCACCTGACGATCGAGCCCAACACGCTGTTCGCCAAGCACCCGCCGCCGCTGCCCGATGACGATCTGGCGTCCGACATGCTCGACCTGATCG
>DASXQQ010000147.1:0-2987 GCA_036507085.1 Piscinibacter sp.
AGCGATGACTACGGCACGACCATCGTTCGACTGGCAGCGCGCGGCCCTGTGGTCGGTGCTGCTGCTGTTCGCCATCTTCTTCCTGACGCCGATGTACGTGATGCTGACCACGTCGCTGAAGGACATGGCGCAGGTCCGCGAAGGCAACCTGCTGTCGCTGCCCTCGTCGCCGAGTTTCGACGCCTGGCTCAAGGCCTGGTCGCAGGCCTGCACCGGCATCGACTGCGGCGGACTGAAGCCCTTCTTCTTGAACTCGATTCTGATGGTGGTGCCGGCCGTGCTGGTGTCGACCACGCTCGGCGCCATCAACGGCTACATCTTCAGCAAGTGGCGTTTTCGCGGCAGCGAGCTGATGTTCGCGCTGATGCTGTTCGGCGTGTTCATGCCGATGCAGGTGGTGCTGCTGCCGATGTCGCAGATCCTTGGCTGGCTGGGCATTGCGAGCTCGATCTGGGGCCTGGTACTGGTGCATGTGATCGCCGGGTTGGCGTCGACCACGCTGTTCTTCCGCAACTACTACGTCGGCCTGCCCGATGAACTGATCAAGGCCGCAATGCTCGACGGGGCCGGCTTCTGGCGCATCTTCTGGCGCATCGTGCTGCCGCTGTCCACGCCCATCCTCGTCGTGACGCTGATCTGGCAGTTCACCAACATCTGGAACGACTTCCTCTACGGCGTGGTGTTCTCCGGCAGCAACTCGAAGCCGGTGACCGTGGGCTTGAACAACCTCGCCAACACGTCGAGCGCAGTGAAGGAATACAACGTGGACATGGCCGCCGCGATGATCGCCGCGCTGCCCACGCTGTTCGTCTACATCGTCGCAGGCAAATACTTCGTGCGCGGCCTGACGGCCGGTGCGGTGAAGGGGTAAGTGATGGGTGCTTTATCGATTCGCAACGTCCGCAAGAGCTTCGGCGCGGTCGACATCCTCAAGGGCATCGACATCGAGGTCGAGGCCGGCGAGTTCCTCATCCTCGTCGGCCCGTCGGGCTGCGGCAAGAGCACGCTGTTGTCGATGATCGCGGGGCTGGAAACGCCCACCACCGGCAGCATCCACATCGCCGACCGCGACGTGACCTATGCGCTGCCCAAGGACCGCGACATCGCGATGGTGTTCCAGAGCTATGCGCTCTACCCGAACATGAACGTGGCGCAGAACATCAGCTTCGGCCTGGAGATGCGCAACGTGCCCAAGCCGCAGCGCGAAGAGGCCATCCAGCGGGTCGCGACGATGCTGCAAATCGAACACCTGCTGGACCGCAAGCCCGGTCAGTTGTCCGGCGGCCAGCGCCAGCGTGTCGCGATGGGGCGTGCGCTGGCCCGCAACCCCAAGCTGTTCCTGTTCGACGAGCCGCTGTCCAATCTCGACGCCAAGCTGCGCGTCGAGATGCGGGCCGAAATCAAGCTGCTGCACCAGCGCACGCAGACCACCACGGTGTACGTGACGCACGACCAGGTCGAGGCGATGACACTCGGCGACCGCATCGCGGTGATGCGCGACGGCGTGGTGCAGCAGCTGGGCACGCCCGACGACATCTACAGCCGCCCCGCCACGCGCTTCGTCGCCGAGTTCATCGGCTCGCCGGCCATGAACATGGTGGGCAGCCAGCACGCTGCCGGTGGCCTGAGCGCCCATGGCGTCGAGCTGGCCCTCACGGCGGAACAGCACGGTGCCCTGCAGGCCGCGAACGCCGGCGAGATCACTTACGGGCTGCGCCCCGAGAGCCTGGTTTTCTCGGACGCGGGCCTGCCGGGAACGCTGAGCATGATCGAGCCCACCGGCCCGGAAACCTATGCCCTGGTCGACACCGCCGTCGGCAAGCTCGTGGCCCGCGTTCCCGGCAAGGTGAGCGAAGCGGTCGGCGAGCGCGTGTTCCTGCGCTGGTCGGCCGCTGACGCACACTTGTTCGACGCGAGGAGCGAGCAACGCATCGCCTGAAGATCGGATCTACAAGCGGTTGGCCACCGCGTCTTTGCCAAGGTTTCGAACAGATGAAAGGCGCCGGGTCCGACGAACGCCAGCGCGAGCAGGGCACGTCCGAGCCAGAGTGCGAGGTCGTGTGTCATGCGATGCTCGGCTTCAGCAAGTCGGCGATGCCGATGCGCTGTGCGAACTCCTCGCGCACCCGCTCCGCCACTTCGGTCACCGCCCCGGCGCCGTCGTCGATGAAGTCGAACACCGAGCGGGACGGGCGTGTGCCTGCGGGCAGGCCGACGATGCGCGTGATCTCGTCGTCGTAACGCGAGTAGGCCGCAGCGGTCACCCCGTCCGCCGGCTTGCCGGCATTCGGGAAGTGCGCGGTGCCTTTGGTGAAAGCTCCGGGCACCACGACGGACGTTTCGATGCCGAAGCGCGCCACTTCGTACGACAGGGTGATCGCCGCTGCGGCATAGGGCCCGAGGAAGGGCGCCATGGGCTACAGATGGGCTACATGTAGCCCATCTGTAGCCCGTGTAGCCCAAAATGTCAGGGCCCGCACACTGGCGGGCCCTGATGTTCTTGGTGCCGGTGAAAGGAGTCGAACCCTCGACCTTCGCATTACGAATGCGCTGCTCTACCAACTGAGCTACACCGGCGCGCAGCCGGCGATTATAACGGGCTCGACCCGCTCCTCAGCTCACAGCCGCCAGCGCGCTTCGACGTAGACCGAGCGGCCGGGCAGGGGGAAGTCGTTGGGAATCGGCACGAAGGGCACGCCGAAGGGGCTCGGTTCACGAGCATCGGCATTGAATAGGTTGCGCACCGAGACCGCGAACTCCCAGGGGCTGCTGCTTCGCTCGGTGCGCAGCGTCAAATCCAGCGTCGTGTAGCCGGCAAGCGGCGGCCGGGCGTCGCCGGGTTCGCGCTTGCGTTCGCCCACCCAATTGAGCTGCGCGTTCGAACGCCAGCCGCGCATGAAACGCCAGTCGGCGCGCAGGTTCACATGGTCGTGCGGCGCCAGGCCCGCGTCCTTGCCGCTGGTCTTGTCGACGGAACGCTGGTGACC
>DASXQQ010000148.1:0-4933 GCA_036507085.1 Piscinibacter sp.
CCCCTTGCCGATGCCGGTCCCGAGTGCCGTGATCAGCGTGAGGATTTCATTGCTGGCCAGCAGCTTCTCGTAGCGCGCCTTCTCGACGTTGAGGATCTTGCCGCGCAGCGGCAGGATCGCCTGGAACTTGCGGTCGCGCCCTTGCTTGGCGCTGCCGCCGGCCGAGTCGCCCTCGACGATGTAGATCTCGCACAGCGCCGGATCCTTCTCCTGGCAGTCGGCGAGCTTCCCCGGCAGGCCCATGCCGTCGAGCACGCCCTTGCGGCGCGTCATCTCGCGCGCCTTGCGCGCAGCCTCGCGGGCGCGCGCGGCGTCGACGATCTTGCCGCAGATGATCTTCGCGTCGACCGGGTTCTCCAGCAGGTAGTCGGTCAGCGCCTTGCTGACCACGTCCTCGACCGGGCCGCGCACTTCGCTGGACACCAGCTTGTCCTTGGTCTGGCTGCTGAATTTGGGCTCCGGCACCTTGACTGAGAGGACACAGCACAGGCCTTCGCGCATATCGTCGCCCGTGACTTCGACCTTGGCCTTCTTGGCCAGCTCGTTGTCTTCGATGTACTTGTTGATGATGCGCGTCATCGCCGCGCGCAGACCAGTCAGATGGGTGCCGCCGTCACGCTGCGGGATGTTGTTGGTAAAGCAGAGCACGTTCTCGCTGTAGCCGTCGTTCCACTGCATCGCGACTTCGGCGGTAATCAGCGTGTTCTGGTCACTCAGCTTGTCGCCGGTGGCGTGAAATACGGTCGGGTGCAACACCTTCTTGCCTGTGTTGATGAACTCGACGAAGCCTTTCACGCCGCCGGCGAACGCGAAGTTGTCTTCCTTGTTGTTGCGCTCGTCGACCAGGCGGATCTTCACGCCGTTGTTCAGGAAGCTCAGTTCGCGCAGGCGCTTGCTGAGGATGTCGTAGTGGAAGTCGATGTTGGAGAAGATCTCGAGGTCGGGCAGGAAGTGCACCTCGGTGCCTCGCTTCTCGGTTTCGCCGATCACCTTCATCGGCGAGGTGTCGAAGCCACTGCGCTGTTCGATGACGCGGTCCTGCGGCACACCCTGGCGGAACTCCATGAAGTGCACCTGGCCCTCGCGCCGCACCGTCAGGCGCAGCCATTTCGACAGGCCGTTGACGCAACTCACCCCCACCCCGTGCAGGCCGCCCGAGACCTTGTAGCTGTTCTGGTTGAACTTGCCGCCGGCGTGCAGCTCGGTCAGCGCGATCTCGGCCGCGCTGCGCTTGGGCTCGTGCTTGTCGTCCATCTTGACGCCGGTGGGAATGCCGCGGCCGTTGTCGATGACGGAGATCGAGTTGTCGGTGTGGATGGTGACGACGATGTCGTCGCAGTGGCCGGCGAGCGCCTCGTCGATCGAGTTGTCGACGACCTCGAACACCAGGTGGTGCAGCCCGGTGCCGTCGGAGGTGTCGCCGATGTACATGCCGGGGCGCTTGCGCACCGCTTCCAGGCCTTCGAGGATCTGGATACTGCCTTCGCCGTAGGCCGCACTGGAGGCTGCGCTGGCGGCCGCGTCGGCGGCCTTCTTCGCGTCGTCATCGGGAATGTTCTGCACGTCACTCATCGCTTTGTCGGGCTCACGGTTCGGACGGGTTCGACTGAAATCACCGCCCCTTTCTAAACGCTGAAGCGGGCCGCGGCCCGCTTGTCGCGTGGCTTCGCTGGCGGGCTCAAATGCGCATCGGCATCACCACGTACTTGAAGCCGGCCTGCTCGGGCACGGTGATCAAGGCGCTCGAGTTGGTGTCCTGCAGTTCGATCTTGATCATCTCCTGGCTCATGTTCGCCAGCGCGTCCATCAGGTAGGTGACGTTGAAGCCGATCTCGATCGCGTCGCCGCTGTAGTCGATCTCGAGCTCTTCCTTCGCCTCTTCCTGCTCGGCGTTGCTCGAGGCGATGCGCAAGGTGCCGGGCTCGATGTTGACGCGCACGCCCTTGAACTTCTCGCTCGTCAGGATGGCCGCGCGCTGCAGGCTCGACAGCAGCGGCGCGCGCCCCAGCGTCACGTGGTTCTTGTGGTGCTTGGGGATGACGCGGTTGTAGTCGGGGAACTTGCCTTCGACCAGTTTGGTGACGAACTCCATGCCGCTGAAGCTGAACTTGGCCTGGTTGCCGGCAAATCGCATCTCGATCGCGGTGGCCTCGGCCTCCTTGTCGTCGCGCAACAGGCGCTGCAACTCGAGCACGGTCTTGCGGGGCAGGATGACTTCCTGCTTCGGAATCTCGACGTCGAGCGTGGCCTGCGCGAGCGCGAGGCGGTGGCCGTCGGTGGCCACCAGGGTCAGGCTCTTGCCTTCGGCGACGAACAGGATGCCGTTGAGGTAGTAGCGGATGTCGTGCACCGCCATCGCGAAGTGCACCTGGTTGATCAGGCTCTTCAGCGTCTTTTGCGGCACGCTGAACGCCGGGCCGAAGTCGGCCGCTTCCTGCACCAGCGGAAAGTCGTCGGCGGGCAGGGTCTGCAGCGTGAAGCGGCTCTTGCCGCCTTGCAGCGTGAGCTTGTTCTGGTTGGAGCTCAGCGTCACCGTCTGGTCGGGCGGCAGCGCCCGCAGGATGTCGATCAGCTTGCGCGCGCCCACGGTGGTGGCGAAGCTGCCCGCGTCGCCGTCGAGCTCGGCGGTGGTTCGAACCTGGATCTCGAGGTCGCTGGTCGTGAGCTCGACCTGTCCCGCGTTCTTGCGGATCAGCACATTGGCCAGAATCGGCAAGGTGTGGCGCCGCTCGACGATGCCCGACACCGCCTGCAGGGCGTTCAACACTTTTTCTTGCGCTGCCTTCAAGACAATCATGTCAACCTCTTAAATTAGTCGTTCTAGTAGGGGTGCACGGATTCTGTGGAGAACGCCATTTTCCCCTTTTCTTTCAACCGTTTACGTCCCTGTGAACCCTGTGCGCGCCGACCCGGGAAGGGCGGGACTCAGCAGCAACAACTTCGCGTTCGACACCGACGCGGTGGACAAGCGGCCGCTTGTTCAAAAGTTGTCCCCACCCTTGTTGCTTGACGCAAGACGAATCACTGTGCTTAGCCCTTGAGCGTTTGTTCGAGCACGTGCAGTTGCTGGTTGAGCTCGGTGTTCTTTTGCCGTTCGGCGGCGATCTTGCGCACCGCGTGCAGCACCGTCGTGTGGTCGCGCCCGCCGAACAGCTCGCCGATCTCGGGCAGGCTCTTTTGGGTCATTTCCTTGGCTAGGTACATCGCGATCTGGCGCGGCCGCGCAATGCTCGCCGGGCGCTTCTTCGAGTACATGTCGGCGACCTTGATCTTGTAGAAGTCGGCACAGGTCTTCTGAATGTTCTCGACGCCGATCTGCCGGTTCTGGATCGACAGCAAGTCCTTCAGCGCTTCGCGCGCGAGCTGGATGTTGATGTCCTTGTGGCTGAAGCGCGAGTAGGCGAGGATCTTGCGCAGCGCGCCTTCGAGCTCGCGCACGTTGGCGCGCACGTTCTTCGCGACGAAAAAGGCCACGTCCTCGGGCATCGTCGCGCCCTCGGCCTCGGCCTTGCGCATCAGGATCGCCACGCGCATCTCCAGCTCGGGGGGCTCGATCGCGACGGTGAGGCCGGCGTCGAAGCGCGAGGTCAGCCGCTCGTCGATGTCGACCAGCCCTTTCGGGTAGGTGTCGCTGGTCATGATGATGTGCGCCCGCTTGGCCAGCAGCGCCTCGAAGGCGTTGAAGAACTCCTCCTGCGTGCGCTCCTTGCCGGCGAAGAACTGCACATCGTCGATCAGCAGCAGGTCGAGCGAGTGGTACTTGGCCTTCAGCTCGTCGAAGGTCTTGCGCTGGTAGTTCTTCACCACGTCGGTGATGAACTGCTCGGCGTGCAGATAGAGGATGCGTGCGTCGGGCTTGTCGGCCAGCAGCGCGTTGCCCACCGCGTGGATCAGGTGGGTCTTGCCGAGGCCGACCCCGCCGTAGATGAACAGTGGGTTGTACATCTGCCCCGGCGCGCCGGCCACATGCAGCGCCGCGGTGCGCGCCATCTGGTTGGCGCGGCCCGGCACCAGGGTGTCGAAGGTCAAGTTCAGGTTCAGCCGGTGGCGCGACAGCGGCGGCGCGACGTTCGCCGCGACCGGCGCGGCCCGCGGCGCTCCGTTCAGCGCATGGGCCAGGCTGATCGGTGCGCCGTTCGATGCCGCGACGACCGCGCTCGGTGCCACCGCGGTCGCGGCGCCGGCCAGACCGTCGCGCGCGGCCAGGGCAATCTCGAGCTTCACCGGCTTGCCCGCCAGCTCGCTCAGCACGGCTTCGATGCGCCCGGCGTACTGGTTGCGGATCCAGTCGAGCTTGAAGCGGTTCGGCACCCGCACCGTGACCACGGCGCCGCCCGCCCCCCCATCGGTCACGTCGGCGGCCGGCAGCGGGCGGATCCAGGTATTGAATTGTTGTTCGGGCAGTTCGGCGGCGAGGCGTTCGCAGCCGCGCTGCCAGAGGTCAGCGCTCATGTTGTGGAAAACTCTTCTCGGAGCGGCCGGATTGTACGGTGCCAGGGCCGGTGAAGGGGCGGTTATCCACAGTTTTCGTTCCCGGGTCAAGACCCCGCCCCAGGCGCATGCTGCCGTGCAAGTCTTTGACTTTGAAGGGGCTTTTTGCTGTAATAGTGGGTTTCCCGAATTCGAGCCCCCACGGGGTTCGAGTCAACCCGTTCACCCAAGTCCGTTGAAGCCGCCGGGGTGCGCCCAAGCCGCTCACGTCAGGAACCGCCATGAAACGCACCTACCAAGCCTCCAAAGTTCGCCGCGCCCGTACCCATGGGTTTCTCGTTCGCATGAAGACCCGGGGCGGCCGCGCCGTGATCAACGCACGCCGCGCCAAGGGCCGCAAGCGCCTGGCGGTCTGAGCCGCCGAAGCGAAGTGCCTCTGCAAGTGCACAGCGTAGGCGGCTCAAACTCGCGCCTGCACTGCACAACAGCGCAGGTGCTTCGT